>NZ_AGSX01000060.1 GCF_000235745.1 Stutzerimonas stutzeri SDM-LAC
CGGCGCTCTGGAACAGAACGCAGTGGACAATGCGCAGATCATCCCGGTAAGCGTGTTCTGGGGTCGCTCGCCGGATCGCGAGACGAGCGCCTGGAAGCTGCTGTTTGCCGACAGCTGGGCCGTCACCGGACGGCTGCGCAGGCTGCTGAGCATCGTCATGCTCGGGCGCCAGACCCGCGTGCAGTTTTCCGCGCCGATCCAACTCAGTGAACTGGTGGCACAGAACAAGGGCCACGAACGCACCCTACGCATGGCCCATCGCATGCTGCGGGTGCATTTCCGCAACCAGAAGACCGCGGTGATCGGCCCCGACCTGTCGCACCGGCGCAACCTGGTCAAGGGCCTGGTACATGCACCGCAGGTGCGCCAGGCGATCCGCGAGGAAGCCGAACGGGAGAACATCTCCATCGAAAAAGCCGAGGCCAAGGCCTTGCGCTACGGCAACGAGATCGCCTCGGACTATGCCTACACCGCGGTGCGCTTTCTCGAGGTGGTGCTGTCCTGGTTCTGGAACAAGATCTACGACGGCATCCGCGTCAACCACATCGAGCAGATCCAGGATTCGGTGCAGGGTCACGAAGTGATCTACGTGCCCTGCCATCGCAGCCATATCGACTACCTGCTGCTGTCCTATCTCTTGTTCCGCAACGGCCTGACGCCGCCGCACATCGCCGCTGGCATCAACCTGAACATGCCGGTGATCGGCAGCCTGCTGCGTCGTGGCGGGGCCTTCTTCATGCGTCGCTCGTTCAAGGGCAACCCGCTGTACACCTCGGTGTTCAATGAATACCTGCACACGCTGTTCAGCCGTGGCTTCCCGGTGGAGTACTTCGTCGAAGGCGGCCGCTCGCGCACCGGGCGCATGCTGCAACCCAAGACCGGCATGCTGGCGATCACCCTGCGCAGCTACCTGCGCTCGCCGCGGTTACCGATCCTCTTCGTGCCGGTCTACATCGGCTACGAACGCGTGCTGGAAGGCCGCACCTACCTGGGCGAATTGCGCGGCGCACAAAAGAAGAAGGAGTCGATCTTCGACATCTTCAAGGTCATCGGCGCGCTCAAGCAGCACTTCGGTCAGGTCTGGGTGAATTTCGGCGAACCGCTCAGGCTCAACGAGTTTCTCGATGGGGAACAACCCGGCTGGCGCCAGCAGAACCTGGCGCCGGTTTACCGCCCCGAATGGCTCAGCGAAACCACCAATCGCCTCGCCACACGCATCGCCCAGCGTCTCAACGAAGCTGCGGCGGTCAACCCGGTTAATCTGGTCGCGTTGGCCATGCTCTCCACCAGCCGCCAGGCGCTGGATCGCCGTTCTTTGGCACGCATCCTCGACCTTTACCAGAACCTGCTACGCGCCGTGCCCTACTCGCCCCATACGACGCTGCCGGAGGGCAACGGCGAGGCGCTGATCGACTACGTAAAGGACCTCGGCCTGCTCGCCGAGCAAACGGATGCGCTGGGCAACATCCTCTATTTGGACGAGCAGAACGCCGTCCTGATGACCTACTACCGCAACAACGTGATGCACATTTTCGCCGTGCCGGCGCTGCTGGCGAGCTTCTTCCAGAGCAGCTCACGGATCAGCCGCGAGCAGATCCTGCGCTTCACCCTGGCGCTGTATCCCTACCTGCGGGCCGAGTTGTTCATGCGCTGGGAGCCGGAAGAGCTGGAGGCGGTGATCGACCAATGGCTGGCAGCGTTCGTCAAGCAGGGTCTGCTGAAACTCGATGGCGAAACCTATGTACGCCCAGCGCCGAGTTCGCGGCAGTTCGTGCTGCTGACGCTGCTGGCGCGGGTCATCGTGCAAACGCTGCAGCGCTTCTACATGGCGATCTCGCTGCTGCTCAACAGCGGCCAGCACAGTCTCACTGCCGAGGAGCTGGAGACGCTCTGCACGGTGATGGCCCAGCGGCTATCGATCCTGCACGGCCTGAACGCACCGGAGTTCTTCGACAAGAGCCTGTTCCGCCACTTCATCAAGAGCCTGCAGGACGAAGGCGTGCTGCATCAGGACGAAGCCGGCAAGCTCGGGCACCACGACAAGCTCGGCGAGCTGGCAGAAGGCGTGGCCAAGCGCGTGCTGCCGGCCGAGATTCGCCTGTCGATCCGCCAGGTGGCGCTGGAACGGCACGAGGAGGAAACACCGCTCGAGCAACCGGAGGGTGATCAGCCGCGCTGATCACGCGCCAACAGATTGCCATCGATAGCGGCCAGGCTCTTCACGCCACAGAGCGCCATGGCTACCGCCAGTTCGCATTGCAGGCCGGTCAGCAGCTGCGCGACGGCTGCCTCGCCGCCGGCAGCCAGGGCCCAGGCCCAAGGGCGGCCGATCATCACGCCCTGGGCACCCAGGGCGAGCGCCTTGAGAATGTCCACGCCGCTGCGAATGCCGCCGTCGAGCAGGATCGGCAAGCGCCCGTCGAGCGCCTCGGCCACCGCCGGCAGCTGACAAATAGTGGAAGAAACGCCATCGAGCTGACGCCCGCCGTGGTTGGAGAGAACGATGCCGTCTGCGCCGCAATCGAGCGCTTTCAATGCGTCGTCCGGCTCCAGAATGCCCTTGAGGATCAGCTTGCCCGGCCACTGCTGGCGCAGCCAGCGGATGTCATCCCAGGTCACGCAGGGATCGAATTGCGCGTCCAGCCAGGCCTTGAAGGCGCTCAGGTCGTTGGGGTCGGCCACCTGATCGGTGAGACTGCCGAAATGGTGAGGCTTGCCGCGAATGCCCACGTCCAGCAGCCAGCCCGGTCGCTGCGCCAGTTGGCTGGCCTTGGCCAACTTGCCGCGCCAGCCGGGGTCGAGCATGCCGTTGCGGATGTCGCGCCGACGAATCCCCGCAACCGGCAGGTCCACGGTGAGCAGCAGGATGTCGCAGCCATTGCCCTGCGCCTGTTGTAGCAAGCCCTGCACTGCTTCGCGGTCGCGCAGCATATAGAGCTGGAACCAGCACTTGTTCGCACTCGCCGCCTGCACCTCGGCCAGCGAGCAGATGCCCACGGTGGACAGGCTGAACGGCACACCAACCGCAGCCGCCGCGCGCGCGGCCTGGGCCTCGCCACGGCGTGCGTAGAGCCCGGCCATGCCCAGCGGCGCCAGCGCCAGGGGCATGCTCGCAGGCTGGCCGATCAGTTCGCAGCGGGTATCGGGATTGTCCACATCGCAGAGCACCCGCTGACACAGGTGCACATGCTGGAAGTCCCGGCTGTTGGCGGCCAGGGTGTGCTCGTCACCTGCACCGCCGTCGATGTAGTCGAACAGGAAACGCGGCAGCCGGCGTTCAGCCAGACGCCGGTAATCATCGCAGCTGGCAGCCAGACGGTGGCTCATGGCATCACCCTCCTCAACCGGTCACCCGACGCCACAATGCACGGCTCACCACCCGTACCTTGTCGCGCGGCGTGAAGCGTTTGAGGGTGGCCTTGACCACGCCTTCGGTGAAGCGCGTGCGCTTGCTGTAGTCAATGCGCACGTCGACCAGCACTGGCCTGCCCTCGCCGGCCAGCGCCATGGCGCGGGTGATGCCATCCATGCACTGCTCGTTGCTCTCGATGGCGACGAAGGCCGCGCCGGTGGCCTCGGCCAGCGCCGCGAGATTGAGCGGATGCAGCACCGTGCAGGCCTTGCGGTTGTAGGGAATCTCCTGCGCCTGAGCGATCTGCGACAGCTCGCCGTCGCTGAACACGAACAGTGCCACACCCAACCCCAGGCTGCTGGCGGTGACCAGCTCCAGTCCTGTCATGCGCAGCGCACCGTCGCCCACCACGCCCACCACTTGCCGGTCGGGATTGGCCAGCTTGGCGCCGATCATCCCCGGTACGCAGTAGCCCATGGCGTTGAAATCACTGGGCGAGATGAAGCCGCGCGGCCCATGGATGGGCATCAGTTCGGCCAGCAGGAACGTATGGTTGCCATCGTCGGCCACCACAATGGCCTCGTCGTTCAACTGCGCGCGCAGGGTCTGGCAGAACGCCGCCGGGTTCACCCGCCCACGGCTGTCGTGCTGCAGCCATTCCTTCACATAGGCTGCCTTGTCAGCAGCGATCCGCGCGGGTAGCGGGCTGGCCGGCGCCTCGCTGAGTAACGCCCGCACCTCGACCAGCAAAGCCGGAATCAACTGTTCCGCCGCACCAACCAAGGCGATGCGCGTGGGGTAGTTGGCGTCGAATACCCGGGGGTTGATGTCCAGGTGAATCAAGTTGTTCGGCACCGGCATGCTGTAGCTGCCGGTGGGGATTTCCGCAAAGCGCGTACCCACCGCCAGCAGGCAGTCGCACTCGGCGAAGGCATTGGCCGCCGCCGGCACCGCGTAGTCACCAAAACCCATGCCCACATGCAGCGGATGTGTGGCCGGAAAGGCGCTGAGCCCCTGCAAAGTGGTGCACACCGGCGCACCCAGCAACTCGGCCAGCTCGATCAGTTCCGCCTGCGCACCCACCGCGCCCCAGCCTAGGAACAGGCCGGGCTGGCGCACCTCGACCAGCAATCGCGCGGCTTCGCGCAGCTGCGCCGGGTCATGGCTGGGTGGCAGCGCCTCGGTGACGAAGGGTGGCATCTCAGCCACTTCGCCGAGGAAATTGCCGATGTTGTACGGCAGCTCGACGAACACCGGCCCCGGCTCGCCACCGGTGGCGATGCGGTAGGCCTGGTACAGCGTGGGAATGACTTCGGCATGGCTGAGAATGCGGAACGTCGCCTTGGTGATCGGCGCCAGCAGCGCGTGCTGGTCGATGTCGTGCAGCTGGTAACGCCGCCCGCTTTCGCTGTGGATGCCGCCGGAGATGATCAACATGGGAATGCCGTCCAGCCCCGCCTCGCCAATGCCGCTGGCGGCATGGGTGACGCCGGCGGCCGGCACGATCACCAGGGTGCCGATACTCGACCCGGTGCGGCTGAAGGCATCGGCCATGAAGGCCGCACCGCATTCGTGGGTCACCAGCACCGGCTGGATGCTGTCCGAGGCGTTCAGCTCGTCGTACAGCTCGGTGTTGTGTACCCCCGGAATGCCGAAGGTGTGGCTGACGCCCAGTTGTTCCAGGGCGAAACGTGCCAGTGCGGCGCCGCTTTTCTTCATGGTGGTGCTCCTTGTTCTTATGTGTGCGATGCGTAGCCGACGATAGCCTGCGCGGCGCGCCGGCCATTGAGGATGCAGTTGGAGAGAAAGGTGCCCTCCAGCGAACGAATGCCGCTGATGCCGCCCCCACCGAAACCCGCTGCCTCCCCCGCCGCATACAGGCCCGCTACCGGTTTGCCCTGGGCGTTGAGCACCCGCGAATGCAGGTCGGTAAGCATCCCACCCATGCTCTTGCGGCTGATCAGCCGGGTACGGATGGCGATCAGCGGGCCACCGCCGGAATCCAGGATCGGCTGCACGCGACAAGTGCGCAGACGGTCACCGCGCCACTGCCGCAGTTGCTGCAGACGGCGTAGCTGTTCGTCGTTGTACAGCGCCGGGCCGCGACGGATACCGGCGTCGTAGCGCTGTATCGCGGCGTCCAGCAGATAGGGGTCGAGTCGACCATCGCCCGCCAGCGCAGCCATGCGCCCGGCCAATTGCGGCAGGTCTTCGGCAGTCAGCACGTCGGGGCAACGGTCGATCATCCAGCGCACCAGTTCACGGTTGCCAGTGAACAACTGCCACAGCAGGCGCAGCAGCTTGCGGTCGCGAAAGTGCGGGTTGCTGTCAGTGCCGGAGATGGCCATTTCCTTGATCGCGATGCGCCAGTTCAGCAGCTGCCAGCCGTACTGACCGGGCAGATGGCCGATGCGCTTGCACTGGTCATGGGTATCGAAACCGCCGACTAGCGGCTGCGGGCCGATACGCCGGCCCGTGGCGTCGAGCCAGAGCGCCGAGCGCGAGGGAATCAGACTCAGGCCATGCTGCGGATACTGCGGTTCGGGATGGGCGATGCCGGCGGCGTAGTTCCACATGCGCCCGAGCTTGACCACCTGGCCACCCACCGCTTGGACCTGCTCATGCAGTGCGCCATCGGCGCGCGGGTCGGTGCCGTTGAGGATGTTTTCGGGAAAAGGACCGTAGAGTGGGTCCCAATGCTGACGCACCTTAGCCAGGTCACCGTTGATGCCGCCGCTGCACACCACCACGTGCTCGGCCTCGATACGGAACTCGCCCTCGGCGCTGCGCCCATGACAACCCACCACAGCGCCATTGCGCATTTCCAGCCCCAGCACGCGATGCTCGAACAGGCCACTCAGGCCGTCGTACTCGAACAGCTGCCGGGCCAGCGTCTGCGCAATCCCGCGTCCGCAGCCCCAGGCCACGTGGTAGCGCGGCAGCGAGTTGCCATCACCGAAATTGCCGCGCTCGACCCACTGCACCGCCGGAAAGAAGCTGACGCCGCGCTGGCGCAGCCAGTCGTAGATATCCGCCTTGTTGCGCTCGGCATAGTGCTCAGCCCAGCGCCGGCCCCATTTATCGTCGGGCTCGAAGGCGGCCACGCGCAGCCAGTCCTCCAGCAGCTGCTGCGGCGAATCCTGCACCTTGTTGCGCCGCTGCTCGGGGGTGCCACACAGCAGCATGCCACCGAAGGCATCGTTGGCCTGGCCACCGCAATGGCTGCGCGGCCCTGCATCCAGCAGCAGCACCTTGCGGCCCTGCTCGAGCAGTTCCAGCGCCGTACTGATTCCCGCCAACCCGGCGCCGATCACCAGGGTTTCACAACGATGAAGCACAGCGCTCATGGGGCCTCCTGGCATACACAGCGACACCATGAGACTAGGCTGATGCTCCCAATCCAGCCTGACATTTCACGAACACCAAGTTGACATATTGTGACTATCTGGCAGAAGTAGTGAACACTTCATTGCTTTTGTGGGAGCGGATTTATCCGCGAATTCCGCGGCTGAAGCCGCTCCCACAGGCGCCGCACACCCTTCAGGACCGCTTGCATGACCCAGATCGCCCGCAGCGCCGTATTTATCGGCTTCGACAGCCTGTGTCGCCGCCATGGCCTCAACCCTCACGAGCTGCTGCGCCGCTGCGAGCTGGACCCACTGGTACTGCGCCGTCCCGATCTCTATGTGCCCTACGCGCGCTTTGCCCAGGCACTCAACCTGGCCGCCGCCGAAGGCCCGGCGCCGAGCTTCGGCCTGCAACTGAGCGAGTACCATGACTACCTGGTGTTCGGCCCGTTCGGCCTGCTGTTGGCGCAGGCAGACAGCTTCGCCGAGGTACTCAAGCTTACCCAGCAGTACGTGCACCTGCATGCGCAGGGCATCTCGCTGCATCTGCAGACGCAAGGCGAGCAGCTGCGGGTCGAGTACCGCCTGCAATTGCAGGAGCCGGTGGACTTGCGCCAGCTGCGCGAGCTGGGCCTGGGCGTGACCCAGCGCACCATGGCCGGGCTGTTCGCCACTGAATGGCAACCGCGCCAATTACTGATCAGCCATGCAGCGCTGGGCGAGCCGCAGGAATATGCGCGGCTGTTTCCCTGCCCGGTGCTGTTCGAGCGGCCTTGCAGCGGTTTCGTCACCGACGCTGACATTTTTACCCTGCGTCCGGTCGAGCAGCGCAGCCAGCTCAAGTCGCACCTGATCGAACAGTTTCGCCACAACTCGCAGTTGCCGACGGACCACGTCGAGCGCACGCGCTACATCCTGCAGTCAATCCTCTCCACCGGCGAGGCCCGACTGGAGGTGGTCGCCAGCCTGCTAGGCCAACACCCACGCAGCCTGCAACTGGCGCTGCAACGCCAGGGCCACAGCTTTCGCAGCCTGCTCGATGAGGTTCGCTACGACGAGGCGCGCCAGCAACTGCGGCTTTCCGCGCAATCGATCACCGATCTGGCGCTGCACCTGGGCTACGCCGACGAGACGGCCTTCTCCCGTGCTTTCAAGCGCTGGAGCGGAGTGGCGCCGCAGCAATGGCGCAAGGCACATTTCAACGTCACATAGCGCGTCCGGGAGACCTGCTAAGCTCGCCGTATCACTGTCAGAGGATCTGTTCATGCGCCGCATCGCTATTCTTATCGCCGGCCTGTTGCTGTCTGCCGGCGCATTCGCGCTTTCGCTGTCCGATCTCAGCCAGGGCGACGCCAGCAAAGCCCTCAAAGATGCGCTCAGCCAGGGCACCAAAGTGGCCGTCCAGCAACTCGGGCAGCCTGGAGGTTTCAGCAACGATCCGGATCTGCGCATCGAGCTGCCTGGCACCATCGGCAAGGCCTCTCGCATGTTGAAGATGATGGGCATGGGCGCTCAGGTCGAGGAGCTGGAAACCGGCATGAACAAAGCCGCCGAAGCGGCCGTTCCCCAAGCGCAGGCTTTGCTGCTGGAGGCGGTGAAAAAGATGACGGTTGCCGACGCCAAGGCCATTCTTGCCGGCGGCAACGATTCGGCGACGCAGTACCTGAACAAAACCAGCCGTGACGAGATCCGTACCAAGTTCATGCCGATCATCAAGCAAGCCACCGACAAGGTCGGCGTCGCTCAGCAGTACAACGCGCTGGCTGGCAAGGCATCCGGGCTGGGCGCGATTGACTCCAGGTACGGCACTGTCGAGGGCTATGTGGCCGAACAGGCGCTCGATGGCCTGTTCGCGGTCATCGCCGAGCAGGAAGCGGCTATTCGCCAGAACCCTGCGCAGGCGGCAACGAGCGCGGCAAAAAAAGTGTTCGGCATGCTGATGGGTAACTGATCGAAAGGCTTCAAGGCTGCGCAACGATGTATCACGGGGAAAAATTCAACGCATGGACGCACTTGGCAGGTGGCGTGCTGGCGCTGATCGGGACGGTCTGGTTGCTGGTGCTTGCAGCCATGGATGGAGACCTCGCAAAAATCGTCAGCGTCGCTATCTACGGGTTCACCCTGGTCCTGCTGTACAGCACCTCGACGCTCTATCACAGCGTCCGTGGCAGCGCCAAAGCGGTGATGCAAAAGCTCGATCACCTGTCGATCTATCTGCTGATCGCCGGCAGCTACACACCGTTCTGCCTGGTCACGCTGCGCGGCAGCTGGGGCTGGTGGCTGTTCGGGATTGTCTGGTCACTGGCAATCATCGGCATGCTGCAGGAGATCAAGCCAAGGTCGGAAGCGCGGGTGCTGTCGATCATCATCTACGCCGTCATGGGCTGGATCGTGCTGGTGGCGGTCAAGCCGCTGCTTGCCGCACTCGGCACCGCCGGTTTCGGCTGGCTGGTAGCCGGCGGCGTTTCCTATACGGTCGGCATCATCTTCTTCGCCTACGACCAGCGCTTTCGCCACTGGCATGGCATCTGGCACCTGTTCGTCATGGCCGGTAGCCTGCTGCATTTCGTGGCCATCCTGCGCTACGTGGTATGACGGCGACTCATCCAGGTTCGCCTGTCACAGCTCATGCATCCGATTGACCTGCTGCGCCAGACGCATGGTCTCGTGCTCTTCGAGTTGAAGCATTTCGTCGAGCAGCTCACGCGCCTTGTCCAGCCCCGGGCGGCCTTCCAACAAGCGGTACAGGTCGATGATCCGGTTGTGAATGGCGAACACCTCGCGTGAGATATCGTCGACGCTCATCTGTGCATAGGCTTCGCTATCGAAGTCCAGCGCAAGGCGCTGGTCCTCTACCGCCTCATGCAGTCGGGCTTGCAGGGCGCGCGGATCGGCGTGCTCCTTGATCCGTGCAATGGTGTGGGTCAGCTCGTGCTCATGCTGGGCGAGATAGACCATCAGCATCTTGGCCAATGACTCGCTGCGCTCATCGGCGGCGTCTGTCATGCACTCGAAGAGCCGGGTATGAGCCTGGCAGGTCCAGTCGATCAGGTCTTCGCATCGTTCGATGTTCATACCACCTCCATCCGCCGCGTTTGATTGCCGAGCAGGATAGCCGGCAAGGTGCACGTCAAGCGGTGTCCTGATGCAAACACGTACAGCCTGGATTGGCCAGTGCGGGTAGTTGGTCGCCGCTGAGAGCGTGCAGCCATCATGCTCTGTAAGCCTGGCTCAAGCCAGCGTCCCCCGGCGGTATCAGTCACCTGGCCAGAACAGGATATCGAACGATGTCCAGCCGTCTCGGCTGCTGCAATGGACCTCGCCATGGTGCGCCTCGATGATCGAATGGGTAATCGCCAAACCCAGTCCGGCATTGTTTGGGCTGCCTTCACGGCGCGCCGGATCGGCGCGATAGAAACGGTCGAACAGTCGCGGCAAATGTTGTTCAGCAATGCTTGCCCCCGGGTTGCCAACCTTCAGCGACACACCTCGCTCGCTCGCCTCGATGTCCAGCCGGATCACGCCACCGCCGGGCGTATAGCGCAGCGCGTTGGACAGCAGATTGGACAAGGCGCGATGCAGCATGGCGGGCTCTCCCTGGATACGCGCATCGCCAGATAACACGAAGCGAATACGCTGCTCGTCGGCGGTCAGCTGGTAGAACTCCAGCAATTTCTCGCACAGCGCGCGAAGTTCGATCGGCTGCCGTTCGGGAACCACCAGTCCGTTATCGGCTTTTGCCAGGAACAGCATGTCGTCAATCATCCGCGCCATGCGGCGCAGCTCGTCCAGATTGGAATACAGGTTTTCCTGGTAGTCCTCGCGGCTGCGCGCACGGGTCAGAACCACCTCGGTGTGCGTCATCAGATTGGACAGTGGCGTGCGCAGCTCGTGGGCGATGTCGGCCGAGAAGTTCGACAGCCGCACAAAGGCGTCCTCCAGCCGCGCCAGCATCGCATTGAACGCCAGCACCAGCTGCTGCAACTCCGCCGGCGTCGACTCGGACGGAATGCGCTCGGTCAGCGACTTGGCCGACACCGATGCCGCCACCAGCGTCACCTCGCGCAACGGCCGCAGCCCACTACGTGCCAATAGCCAGCCGAGCCCGCCGCTGAGCAGCGCACAGAGCACCAGCGCGCCCCAGAGCCATCCCGCCAGCGTGTTCAGGAAGACTTGTTGCGTGGTGATATCGAGCGCCAACTCGATGCTCAGCGGACGACCCGCCACCTCGATGACGGCAGCCCTGCGACGCCACACCCGCGGCATGTCTGCGCTGACCGAACCATGCGCATGTGTTTCTACCGCGTAGGCGGCGCCGCTGGCGGCAAACAGCACCTGACCCTCGGCATCGACTATCCGCACCGCCAGGTCGCTATGCCCGCCTAGCAATGCCTGCAGTTGCGGCCGCAGCGCGTCGAACCCGGCCAGATCATCGAGGCCCCTCAGCAGCTGTCGGCTGGCCTGGAGCTTGTCTTCCAGCGTATGCCGATCCAGCTCGTCGAAGTGGTGCTGACTCAACTGGAAGAAAAAGAAGCCCGCCGCGCCGAGCACGCCTGTGACCGCGAGCATGAACATCAGGCTCAGCCTGGCGGTTAGCGACAACTGCTTCATCATGCTGGGTCCGGCTCGTCGATCATGTAGCCCATGCCGCGCGATGTATGGATGAGTTTGGGCTCGAAGCCCTCATCGATCTTCGTGCGAAGCCTGCGAATCGCCACCTCGATGACATTGGTGTCGCTGTCGAAATTCATGTCCCAGACCTGCGAGGCAATCAGCGACTTGGGCAGTACTTCGCCGCGGCGACGCAGCAGCAGCTCCAGCAGGGCGAACTCCTTGGCAGTCAGGTCGATGCGCTGACCGGCACGGACTGCACGGCGCTTGAGCAGATCCACGTCCAGGTCAGCAATGCTCAGTTGAATCTGCACGGCAGCGGCGCTGCCCCTGCGCAGCAAGGTTCGCACCCGCGCCAGTAGCTCGGAAAAGGCGAACGGTTTGATCAGGTAGTCATCCGCGCCCAACTCCAGGCCCTTGACCCGGTCTTCCACGCGATCACGTGCGGTCAGGAACAACACCGGCACCTCCTGCCCCGCAGCTCGAACCCTACGCAGCACTTCCCAGCCGTCCAGACCCGGCATCATCACATCCAGGATCAGCAGGTCGTAGGACGCGCTCAGCACGTGCTGCAGGGCGTCGGTGCCGCTGGTGACGCGATCGACAGAGAATCCTGCCTCGCTCAGGCCCTGCTGCAGGTAGGTTCCGGTTTTCGGTTCGTCTTCAGCAACCAGAAGCTTCATTCGGCTCGTCCTCTCTATCCGTCATCCAAGTCTGCCGGCAACACCTCGGACGGACCACAAGCTGACAAAAAAATAATGTTCCGCTCAGCTTGCAGAAAGCCGATTCAGGCTATGTTGACAGCCAGACGAAGCGTCAGAGGCAACACCTTGACCTTGCCATTAGGGCAAGGTTGATGATCAGCCTCGCCGGACTGGCCGGCATCTACAGAGGGCTTCTCATGAATTCAACCCAGCTTCAGGTTCAAGGCATGACGTGCGGTGCCTGCGTTCGACACGTCACCCAGGCCTTGAACACCATCGCCGGCGTCGAGGCGGTCGAGGTCGATCTGCAAAGTGGACGGGTTCGCATCGATGGTGACGCCGATAACGCTGCATTGATTGCCGCCCTGAACGAGGCCGGCTACCCCGCTCAGCTCACGAGCCAGACCACACCCGCCGCGGCGCCGAAGACAGGCTGTGGCAGCGGCTGCGGTTGCCGTTGATTTTTCATTCAGGAGTGCTGTCATGCGTTTCATCAAACCCAAGTTCGCATTCATTGCCGCCTTGTTGATGGCCGGCAGCGTCCATGCCGCCGATGTGATCGACGTGCACCGGGACGCCAACTGCGGTTGCTGCAAGGACTGGGTCAAGTACCTGCAGGCCAATGGTTTCGAGGTTCGCGACCATGTTGAAAGCAACATGTCGGCTGTCAAACAGCGTCTGGGCGTGGCCCCGCGGCTGGGCTCGTGCCATACCGCGGTGATCGACGGCAAATTCGTGGAAGGTCACGTGCCGGTCGCGCAGATCCGCGAGCTGCAACAACGCCGCGACCTGCTTGGTGTGGCTGCGCCGGGTATGCCTGCCGGCTCGCCCGGGATGGATTATGGCCAGCCAGCACAGGCCTATCAGGTCATCGGGCTGACCGCCGAGGGCACCGATCTGGTGCTGGCAAGCTACCCGGCAGAGTGAATCTGGCCGCGAGCTTTGCGTCTGCCTGCCTTGGCGCAGGCAGACGCATTTGCAATCAGAGCTGAGCAAAACAGGATCTCCATGCGCCGTACATCATCGCGCCGTACCTTCGTCAAAAGTCTGGCCGCAGGAGGCGTTGTCGCCGGGCTAGGCATCTGGCGCCAGCCAGTGTGGGCCGTTGCGCGTCCTCACCAGACCGGTGACCAGGGCGTATTGGCCGGAACGCAGTTCGACCTGAACATCGACTCGCTGGCGGTCAACTTCAGCGGTCGCGAGCGCACTGCGATGGCCATCAACGGGAGTATTCCCGGCCCTCTGCTGCGCTGGCGCGAAGGCGATACCGTGACGCTGCGAGTGCACAATCGCCTGCCGCAAGATACGTCGATCCACTGGCACGGCATCCTGCTACCGGCCAACATGGATGGCGTGCCCGGCTTCAGTTTTGCTGGCATCGCACCGGATGGAATGTACGAGTATCGCTTCCGCGTGAAACAGAGCGGCACCTACTGGTACCACAGCCACTCGGCGTTTCAGGAACAGCTCGGCGTCTACGGGCCGCTGGTCATCGATCCGCTCGAGCCCGACCCGTTCGAGTACGAGCGTGACTACGTGGTGATGCTGACCGACTGGACCGGTGAAGGCCCAGCCCGCGTACTCGACAAACTGAAAAAGCAATCGGATTACTACAACCGCGGGCGGCGAACCCTCGGCGACTTCATCAATGACGTGGCCGAGCAGGGTTGGCGCGAAACCGTTGGCGATCGCTGGGCCTGGGCAAAGATGAAGATGACGCCGACGGACCTCGCCGATATCAGCGGCGAAACCTACACCTACCTGCTCAATGGCCAGGCACCGGATGGCAACTGGACCGGCGTCTTCGAACCGGGCGAGCGGGTACGGCTGCGCCTGATCAACGGCTCGGCCATGACCTATTTCGACTTCCGCATTCCGGGCCTGAAGCTCACCGTTGTGGCTGTAGATGGACAGAACGTCGAGCCGGTCGGGGTCGATGAACTGCGCCTGGCGGTCGCCGAAACGGTCGACGTGATCGTCACGCCGGATGGCGGTCAGGACGCCTATACCCTGTTCGCCCAATCGATGGATCGCAGCGGCTTTGCCCGTGGCACCCTGGCCCTTCGCCAGGGGCTGAGCGCGCCGGTGCCAGAGCCCGACGCACGCCCTGAGCTGAGCATGGAAGACATGGGGCATGGCGATCACGGCGCACATGCGGCGGGCAACGATCAGCCGGCGATGCAGCACGAAGCTCCACAGCACGGCCAGATGGACCATGACAAGATGGACCACAGCCAGATGCAACCGTCGAGCATGGAAGGCATGGGCGGCATGGACCATTCGGCAATGGGCCACGCTGGCGATGCCATGGCCAGCAGCCAGATGCAGACCCACCCTGCCAGTGAAAAGGGCAATCCGCTGGTCGACATGCAAACCATGATGCCAGTGCCAAAGCTGGATGATCCGGGTATCGGCCTGCGCGATAACGGCCGCCGCGTGCTGACCTACGCTGACCTGCGCAGCACCTTCCCCGACCCGGACGGCCGTGAGCCGACGCGCACCATCGAGCTGCACCTGACCGGTCATATGGAGCGCTTCGCCTGGTCATTCGACGGGATCCCCTACGCGAAATCCGAGCCGATCCGTCTCACGTACGGCGAGCGGGTGCGCTTCGTGCTGGTCAACGACACCATGATGCACCACCCCATTCACCTGCATGGGTTGTGGAGCGATCTTGAGGATGAACACGGCCAGTTTCAGGTACGCAAGCACACCATCGACATGCCTCCCGGCTCCAAGCGGAGCTATCGCGTCACGGCTGATGCACTCGGGCGCTGGGCTTACCACTGCCACATGCTGATGCACATGGACCTCGGGATGTTCCGCGAAGTCCGGGTCGAAGAATAAAGGAGAACCTCATGAGCATTCTCAAGCGCAACTCACTGTTGGTGTTCGGCCTACTTGCCGCCCTGCCGCTGACCGCTCTGCAGGCACAGACCGAGCACGACGGTCACCATCCGGCTGAAACCCCGCCGCAGCACGCCGCCCCAGAGGCTGGTCACCCGCAGAAGCCGCAAGGCGGCATGATGAACCATGACGGGATGGGCCACGGCAGCATGGATCACGACCAGATGATGCAGATGCATGAGCAGCACAAGGGGTCCGGGCAAATGGACCACGGCAACATGGGTTCAGCGCCTCATCAACCCCAAGGGCGTGACGATCAGAGCCCGAAGCATGACCATTAAGCTCGCGCTATTAGGCGCGCTCTGCCTGGCTGCGGCGACCAGCCAGGCGCAGGAAGCGATGGACCACTCCGGTCATGCCGGCCACTCACCGGCTGCACCCGTTCCCGCTGAAAGTCACGGTCAGAACCACTCGCAGCCGAGCCACACGCAATCGGACCGCGGCATGATGGATCATGAAGCTATGGATCATGGAGCAATGGACCATTCAGGCCACGCCATGCCGCATCCACCCCCAACGGGGATCCCGCCAGGCGAGGCAAGTCGCCCGCCTGTCCCGACGCTTAGTCCCGCTGACATCGAGGCGGCGTTTCCCGACCTGCCCGAACACGGCATGCATCAGGGCGGCAGCCACTTCATGTTCGTCGCCGACGAACTGGAATGGCAGGACGCCGACGCCGGCAGCACGCTAGCCTGGGATTTGAGTGGTTGGGCTGGCGGCGACATCGAACGGCTGGCCTTTCGCTCGGAAGGCGAGCGAACCAATGGGCATACCGAAGAAGCCGAACTGCAGCTGCTCTGGAGCCATGCAATCGGCCCCTGGTGGGAAACCGTTGCCGGTGTCCGCCAGGACTTCGAACCCGGCTCGCCGCAAACCTGGGCGGCATTCGGCGTTCAGGGAATGCCACTGTACGGGCTGGAAACCGAAGCCACGGCGTTCCTCGGCGAGGGCGGTCAGTCCGCGCTCCGGTTGGAAGCCGAGTACGACCTGCTGCTGACGCAGCGTTGGGTGCTTCAGCCCACCGCCGAGCTGAATCTGTATGGACGCACGGACGAATCCCGTGGCATCGGCTCCGGGCTCAGCGACGCGAGCGTCGGGCTTCGGTTGCGCTATGAGATCAGCCGACAGTTCGCGCCTTACGTGGGCGTCAGCTGGAGCCGGGCTTACGGCAACAGCGCCGAGCTGCAGCGGGCTGAGGGTGAAGATACAAGCGAGGCTCGCCTGGTGGCGGGTATCCGATTCTGGTTCTGAGGTAATGGATGATGCTCAAAACCCTGACGACACTGCTATTGGCTGCAGTGGCATTGGTGCTGGCCGCTGCGGCCGTGGTGTACTTCGGCGTCGTCAACGTCGGAGCCGACGTGCCGCATAGCGGGCCGATCCACGCGCTGTTGGAGACCACCCGTCAGCGCTCCGTGGCGGTCCGTGCCGAAGCTATCGAGGTGCCGGAACTGGGCGATGCCGAACTCATTCGCTCAGGCGCTGGCAACTACGAAGCCATGTGCGTCGTTTGCCATCTCGCACCGGGTACCGGACCGACCGAGCTGAGCGAAAATCTCAGCCCGGCGCCGCCGAATCTGACGGACGCAAACCGCAAGCGCGACCCGGCCGAGGATTTCTGGACGATCAAACACGGGATTCAAGCCTCCGGTATGCCTGCATGGGGCCGGAGCATGGAAGACCGCTACATCTGGGAGCTGGTCGCGCTGCTCGAGCAACTGCCTAAGCTGACGGCCATGGAATACAAGGCGCTGGTGGCGACGAGCGGTGGTCATCATCACGGTGGTGGGGAAACTCACATGCCCAGTGCTGCGCCCGTGGCTAAAGACGATCACCATAGCGACATGCACTCGTCTGGAAACCACCATCAGGCAGCGGAGCCCAAGCCTGACATCCACCGTCACGCCGACGGCAGCGATCACGTTCATTGACCGACTGCTCCGCGGCATCTGGCTCAGGCGCCGCGGAGCCTTCGGTTTAGCCCTGGGATGCTGCGACTGTTTCGCTGCTCGACGCGTTACCGAAGTCAGACGGGCGATAGGCGTCGCGCCACGCCTGATAGCGCTGATCCTGCCAGACCCGCGAATGCAGCTGCGCCATGCCGTCCGGATCGTTCAGCAAGCGCCAGCGAGCCGCTTCGGCAGCCCCGTTTGGCCCCGCATCGAGGATCTGCCGCATACGTTGTTCACGCAGCGACTCGGCACCCGCAACCACCTTGGCATGCCGCGCCCGCGCCATGCCGCACACCAGCGCGTTGTAGATCGGATCGACAGTGGCCGCGATAAAGCCGTTCGCCAGCGCGTTAGCCTGGTTCTCCCGCGTGTAGCGGTCGGTCGACGCCAGTTCCTGCGGCGGCTGGAACTCCTCGGGGATGAGGAACAACTTGCGGCGAAACGCAGCCAGCCCAAGGCCGGTACGGCTGGTGATCACCGATACAGGCGCCGACAGGATCAGCGAAACCACGATCGGTGCGAGCCACCAGAGAAAGGCGGGATCGAGCCAGCCCACCAGCGCGGTCCAGAGCACACCCAGCAGCATCTGCGGACCGTGTCGGCGCAAGGCTTCGCTCCAGGGTGTCGCATTATCGGCGCGCTGCGGTGAGTTCCACTGCACCGACCAGCCGAGAAACGCGGCGCTGACGAATACCGTGTGGAACAACATGCGCACCGGCGCGGCCAGCATGGAAAACAAGCTTTCCAGCAGCATCGACAGCAACAGGCGAGCACGCCCGCCGTACTCGTGAGCGCCCTGAATGCAGATCAGCAATACGCTGAGCAGCTTCGGCAGGAACAGCAGCGTCAGCGTCGCCGAGAACAGCGCAATGGCCTCCTGCGGGTGCCACTGCGGCCACAGCGGATACAGCTGATTCGGCTGCAGGAAGTACTCCGGCACCATCAGCGTGTGAATCGCCAGCAGCCCGGTCGACAGCGCCAGAAAGACGAACCACAGCGGCGCCGACAGGTAGGACATTACCCCCGTCAGGAACACGAAGCGGTGCACCGTGTGCATGCCCTTAACCAGGAACAGCCGGAAGTTCATCAGGTTGCCGTGGCACCAGCGACGGTCGCGCTTGAGCTCGTCGAGCAGGTTCGGTGGCAACTCCTCGTAGCTGCCGGGCAGGTCATAGGCAATCCAGACGCCCCACCCGGCACGACGCATCAGCGCCGCTTCGACGAAGTCGTGGGACAGGATGTCGCCGGCAAAAGCGCCCTTGCCCGGCAGCGGCGCCAGGGCGCAGTGCTCGATAAAGGGTTTGACCCGGATGATCGCGTTGTGGCCCCAGTAATGGGACTCGCCCAACTGCCAGTAATTGAGCCCGGCCGTGAACAACGGGCCGTAGACGCGCGTGGCGAACTGCTGCATGCGCGCATACAGCGTGTCCATGCCCGATGCCTTTGGCGCCGTCTGGATGATGCCGGCACCGGGATTGGCTTCCATCAGCCGCACCAGGCTGGTCAGGCAGTCGCCGCTCATGACGCTGTCGGCGTCGAGCACCACCATGTAGCGGTAGCTGCTACCCCAGCGGCGACAGAAGTCGTCGATGTTGCCGCTCTTGCGCTTCACCCGACGACGGCGACGCCGATAGAAGATATGGCCGAAGCCGTCGACTTCCCGGCAGACCTCCAGCCAGGCCTTCTGCTCTGCGACGCAGGTATCCGGATCATTGCTGTCGCTGAGCACGAAAATGTCGAAGTGCTCCATCTGCCCCGTCGCCTTGAGCGATTCGAACGTCGCGCGCAATCCGGCGAATACGCGCGGCACATCCTCGTTGGCGATTGGCATCACCAGCGCCGTGCGCGCCTCGCGCGGGATCGGCTCATCGCCAAGGGTCGTCGCCGAGATGTTGTATTGGTCATGCCTCTTGAGCAGCTGAATGAAGCCCATCAGCGCCGTCCAGAAGCCCACCGACACCCAGCAGAACAACAGCGCGAACAGCAGCAGAATGCTCGTCTGTACGACATAAGGCAGGATCTGCCGCGCCGACTCCTGCAGCGGCTGCTGGAACACCTCCTGCAGATCGATCAGCGCCCAGCCCTGATACGGCAGCACCGATTTCATGTGCCAGGTCGCGATAACAGTCTGCACCAGCATCAATATCAGCAATGTTGCACGGCGATAGGCCGCCACCTTGCGCCAGCCCGAACGATCAACGGACTGCGCAGGCGGCAGCTCCACCGTACGATTCTTCTTGTTCAGCAAGCGCCACCAGCTGAGCCGCAGCACGTTGGTGTGCCACGGCTCTGGCACCATCCGCGTGCGCACAATGGGCGGGGTCGAGCCGATGCAGGTGCGACCCTGATGATCCTGAGTGAGCGCCTTTGCGCGCTCCAGGGTCTCGCCCCAGCCGAGTTTCAGGCGAGCGGCGACCGATCCCAGCAGATCACCTCCGCTCGGTTCGATGTCGCTGGCAGTCGGTACCGCTTGACCCAGTGCCCGATGAATATCCGCCAGCTCGCCATTGCCCTGTTCCACGTCTCGGATCAGCGCTTGGCGTTGCGGGTCATCCAGCGGCAACTGGCTGATGTAGCGCCCGATATTTGAAGGCTCCACGAGGTTACTCACTGATCGGAATCTGGTAGCTCCAGGTTTCGGAAAGCGTCTTCTCGCCTTCCACCAGGGCTGCGCGCAGTTCAACGGGACGTTTGGGGTCGCGCACCTTCAGACGCAAGGTCAGGCGCCAGCCATTGGTTACCGGGTTGTGCCGCAGATTGTTTTCCACCAGCTCGGCGTTGTCGCCAATGCTGACCCGCGTCGAGACCGGCGCGTCCGCGGGCATTTCGGCCAGGTTCGGGCCGACGAAATCGACGATCAGCGCCGTACTGCCGTCAGGCTGGCGTATCAGATTGGACTGTTTCACATCACCAGCAGACAGCCGCGTCTGGCTGACCCAAGCAAGTTTCGGGTCATGCAGCGCCGGTTCATCCATGGTGAAGTGCAGACGGTACTCGAAGTCCAGCGGCTCGCCGGGCTCGGGTTGCTGCTCCGGCACCCAGAACGCGACGATGTTGTCATTGGTTTCGTCCGGCGTGGGGATTTCGATCAGTTCCACCCGGCCCTTGCCCCAGTCGCCCTTGGGCTCGACCCAGCCGCTGGGTCGCAGCTCGTAGCGGTCGTCCAGGTCCTCGTAGCGGCCAAAATCACGGGTGCGCTGGAGCAGCCCGAATCCGCGCGGGTTCTCGACTGCGTAACTGCTGATGGCCAGCCGCTTGGGATTGTTCAGTGGCCGCCAGATCCACTCGTCAGCACCGGTGTGAATCGCCAGCCCCTCGGAGTCGTGCAGCTGTGGTCGGTAATTGAGCAGTTCGCTGGGCTGATTGGCACCGAACAGATACATGCTGGTGAGGGCGCCGATACCGAGTTTCTCAACCGGCTCACGCAAATAGACACGTGCTTTGACATCGACCGTGCTGTCCTTGCCCGGCGTGACCACCATCCGGTAGGCGCCTGTGGCGCGTGGCGAATCCAGCAGCGCGTAGATCACCAAGTTGCGGCGATCCGCTTTGGGACGTTCGATCCAGAACTCGCGAAAGCGCGGAAACTCCTCGCCGCTCGGCAGCGCCGTATCGATGGCCAGACCGCGCGCAGACAGCCCATACACCTGACCCTTACCGATCACCCGGAAATAGCTGGCACCCAGCAGCGTCATCAGCTCATCGGCCTTGTCTGCCTTGTTCAATGGATAGAGCACCTTGAAACCGGCAAAACCGAGGTTTTCCAGAGCAGCAGGTTCAATCTCGACCTTGCCGAACTCGAACATCTCCGGGTTATAGCGGATCTTTTCGACGCCTTTCGAGGTGATCTGGTTGATCCTCACCGGCACGTCGAAGTGCATCCCCTGGTGATAGAACTGCACCTCAAAGGGAGTCGGCTCGTCGTGCCATAGCGCTTTGTCGCTGCGGAAACGCAACTGCTGATAATCGGCAAAGGCCATGTTGCGAAACACTGGCGGCAGATTGCTCTGCGGCGCTGCATAGCCTTGTTCCGCAAGCTTTTCGGCCTTGGCCGCGACATCATCGAGGCTGAACGCCCAGCTGTTGCTGGCAAACAGCCCCAGACACAGACTCAACGTCATTCCCAGTGCCCGACCCATGCGAGCGCCTGTTTTGAAATGATAGGTACGTGACACATCGCCTCCTGAGCAATTGCGATTCCCACTGACCGCATAGCGGCCCGGTTTGCTGTCGTTGGTCTTCTCCAGTGGCAAATGATTCACTGGAAAACCAAGCAAAGCGGCAAATCATCCCACGCCGCCTGTGCGCCGGATAGCTGCTGCGAGAGGTCTTTTTGCAGATTGTTCAACGCCGCTCAGCCCCCAGCCAGAGCGGGCTGAAGGCCAGGCGGCCAGCGATCATCTCAACGCATTACAGGAGGGTGAATTGCCCGCGTTTGACTTCGGTCGAATCCAGCCCGATCTGCACCTCGAACACGCCGGGTTCGGCCACTCTTTCGAGTTGTGCGTTGACGAATATCAGGTCCTTTTCTTCGAGCTTGAAGCGTACTTGCCGCGTCTCACCGGCCTTGAGGAACACCTTGCGGAACCCTTTGAGTTCCTTGACCGGGCGGATCACCGACGCGACCTCGTCCCGGATATACAACTGCACGACTGTCGCTCCATCACGCGACCCGGTGTTCTTCAGCGTCACGCTGACCTCCAAATCGCCGCCGCGCGCCATGGTCGGGCTCGACATGCGCACCTCGGACAACTCGAACTCGGTGTAGCTCAAACCATAGCCGAAGGGGTACAGCGGCCCATTGGGCTCCTCGAAATATTGCGAGGTGTAGTTGCCCGGCTTGCCCTCGACATAGGGACGGCCGACGCGCAGGTGGTTGTAATAGGTGGGAATCTGCCCGACCGACCGGGGAAAGGAGATCGGCAGCTTGCCGGCCGGATTCTGATCGCCAAACAGCACATCAGCGATGGCATGCCCACCTTCGGTGCCACTGAACCAGCTTTCCACAACCGCATCGGCATTGGCCTTCGCCCAGTTGAGGTCCAGCGGGCGGCCGTTCATCAGCACCAGCACCAGCGGTTTACCGGTCTTCTTCAGCGCTTTCAAAAGTGTTTGCTGGTTTTCAGGGATCTGCAGGCTGGTGCGGCTCGATGCTTCATGCGACATGCCGCGCGATTCGCCCACTGCCGCAACGATGACGTCGGCCTGTTCGGCAACCGCGACCGCCTCGGCAATCATCGCTTGCGGCGAGCGGGCATCCTGTACCACCTCGGGTTTGTCCCAATTGAGGAAGTTCAGGTAGTCGACCATATGCGGGTCGTCGGTAATGTTGGCGCCGCGAGCGTGCCGGACGATGGCTTTTTCGCCCACCGCATCGAGCAAGCCCTGATGCAGCGTCACCGATTGTTTGGCGACACCTGCAGCGGACCAGCTGCCCATCATGTCGACCGGCGAGTCGGCCAGTGGCCCCACCAGCGCAATGGTTCCGCGCTTTTGCAGCGGCAAGGTCTGCTTCTTGTTTTCAAGCAGCACGATTGATTCACGCGCTACGGCTCTGGCGGCTTCGCGATGCAGACGGCTCTCCGCGTTGACGTTTGCCGGATCGTCCTCTGCCGACCCGATACGCCGGAAGGGATCATGAAACAGACCCATGTCGTACTTGGCGCCCAGCACCTCGCGAACGGCCGTGTCGATCTCACCGATCCCGACCTCACCCGAGGCCACCAGCCCCGGCAGTTCCTCGCGATACAGGGCGTCGGCCATGCTCATGTCGATGCCGGCTTTGATCGCCAGCTTTGCGGCCTCGCGGCCGTCCTTGGCAACACCATGACGGATAAGCTCGCTGATCGCACCGTGGTCGCTGAGGGCCACACCGTCAAAGCCCCAGTCACGCCGCAGCAAATCCTGCAGCAGCCAGGTATTGGCGCTGGCTGGCACTCCATTGATGGAGTTCAGCGCAACCATCACTCCGCCTGCTCCGGCATCGATAGCCGCCTGGTAAGGCGGCAGGTAGTCCTGATGCATGCGCATCGGGCTCATATCCACCACGTTGTAGTCACGGCCGCCTTCGACCGCACCGTACAGGGCGAAATGCTTGACGCTGGCGGTCACGCTGTCCGCCGCAGCTGGCGACTTGCCCTGATAGGCCTGGACCATGGTGCGCGCGATCTCCGAAACCAGATACGGGTCTTCGCCAAACCCTTCCGATGTCCGCCCCCAGCGCGGATCGCGGGAGATATCCACCATTGGCGCAAAGGTCATGTCCAGACCGTCGGCACTGGCCTCAATGGCCTGAACGCGCCCACTGGTGGCGATTGTGTCGAGATCCCAGCTCGAAGCCAGGCCCAGGTCGATGGGAAAGATCGTCCGGTGACCGTGCACCACGTCATAGGCAAAGAAGATCGGGATCTTCATTCGGCTGCGCAACGCCGCTTGCTGCATCGGTCGGTTGTCATGACGGGTCACTGTGTTGAAGGTGCCACCAATGTGGCCGGCCGCCAGTTCTTCGAGGATGCGCTCACGTGGCATGTCGCCACCGATGCTGATCAGCCGCAATTGGCCGATTTTCTCTTCCAGCGTCATCTGTTCGATCAGGCTGGCGATGAAGGCCGGCTTGTCGTCCAGCAACGGGGAGCGGGGCTCGGCAGCGACTGATTGCAGCGAAAGACCGGCCATCAGACCGAGCAGATACAGCCTTTTCATTATTGAGAGATTCCTGAGCCAGAGAGGCTAGTGGGGCGAACCGTCTGTTCCGGCAGCGACGGCTTAAGCGTTGCTGAGTATGAGTTTTCTGATGGGTTACAACCAGCGCTATACATCAGCGGCGCAGCCGTTGCAGCGAGCCGCTATGGAATTCGGAGTTACAGCCGTGCGGGCCGCATGATCCGTATCGCCAGCAACCCGTGGCGCCCAGCTGTTCGGCCCGTCAGCGCGGCGCCTACCCTCGACGGGCGCAGCAAGCGGTGCCGGCAGCAGACCATCTCGTGTGCGATTCGCTTCGCAAGGTTACTTTTTGCCGGGGAAACGCTTCACGGAAGCGAGCCAGGCATCGTCGAGGCAGGTCTGATTGATATTCATACCGCGCGCTTCCATCAGGTCGCGATGCTGATTGATTTCCCCGGTCACGTCGCTGAGCGAGGCGCTGTTGCCATCGAGCTGATGCATTTGCGTAAGCCCCATATGGTAGAAACGCAGCAACTTTATCGCCTCGGAATCGCCGGCCGCTACGCCCGCCGTAACGTGATGCATGACGTTGGTCACGCTCATCAGGCTGCGCTTGAGGCGCCAACCGTAAGCCGCACAGGACATCCAGGCCTGCTTGAGGTAGACAAAACGCACCAGTGCGGCAGTCAGGAGCAAACCGGTGGCAACACCTGTCACGTTCCACTTCAGATTATCGGCACCCGTCTCGCCGAACAGCGCAACGGCCAGGGTCGCCAGCCCCATCGCCAGCACAGCGAAGGTCGCCACTACAACCAGGGTGCTTCGCCGCGTCTGTTGCCGGTAGCTTTCCGGGTTGAGCGGCTTGATTTCAAATACAACCATATTCGCAATCCTTGGGTTGGACGGGTCAGAGAGGCCGACGGGCGCGGCATTATCACCCAGCCAACGATGGGGCGGCTGATGCGGGACAGCCTTTGTGTCGCCCGCAGAGGCCACTATCGAGGCTGACGGCTCGGCTTGCCAACGCCGTCGCAGCACAAACACCGCGGGCACCCCGCTGGCTTTCAAGCGGCCGTATCAGCCTCTATGATCAGCGCATCGTACCCGTAGCAGTCAAAAGGACCTCAATCATGAGCCGCTATGAAATTTCGTTTTCCGGCGAACTCGCTCCGGGCGCAAAGCTGGAGCAGGTCGAGGCCAACCTGACTCGCCTGTTTCAGGCCGACGCCCAGCGCATCGCCGTACTGTTTTCCGGTCGACGAATCGTGATCAAGCAGGATCTCGACCATGTCAGCGTCGAGAAGTATCGCCAGGCCATGGCGCGCGCCGGCGCTATTGCAGAAGTTCGTCCGATGCCGGTTGAAGTCGAGGAAATCGAGCTGGCTCCGCCACCGCAAGAAGACCCGGCCCCGGCCCCGGCCCCGGTCCAGCAGGCTTCAGCCACGCCTGCACCGCCTCAACCGTTGAAGGTGGCCCCACGGGACGAGTACATGGCTGCGTTCGCCGACGTCGAAGCGCCTGACTTCGGCATTGCGCCGGTCGGCGTCGACCTGCAGGACGCACGCGCCCCCGTACAGCCGCCTGCTGTCGACCTGACACAATTCAGCCTGGCGCCGGTGGGCAGTGACATGGGCGAGCGCCGCCGCGCCAGCGATGCACCGGTGCCAGATACGTCTCACCTGAAGCTGGTGGACTGATTCGCGCATTTTCCCAAGGGTGGGTTGAAGCGATACCACCGCCGGTCTAGCTCTTCGCGGCCAAGGCCGCTCCCACAAACCAATCATCCACCCGCACCGTGGGAGCGGTCTCGACCGCGAACGGCCCTCCCAGCGCAGCCAACTCCCCTCGCATAAATCATCATCCACCCGCCCCCGTGGGAGCGGTCTCGACCGCGAAAGGCGCTCCCAGCGCAGCCAACGCCCCTCGCACAAACCAATCATCCACTCGCCCCGTGGGAGCGGTCTCGACCGCGAAAGGCGCTCCCAGCGCAGCCAACGCCCCTCGCACAAACCAATCATCCACCCGCACCGTGGGAGCGGTCTTGACCGCGAAAAGGGCCCAAAGCAACACCACCGACTGGCTTGCACACTGTTTGGCCTACGCCCGCCGATGCATTTCCAGACCAGACATTCCCGCTCAACCGTGGCAAAGCGCAAGGCACGCCAGATCATCAAAGGCACCTCAGACATGAGCGACTCTTTTTTCGCGGTCGAGACCGCTCCCACAAGTCGGAGACACTCTGTGGGAGCAGTCTTGACGGCGAAAGGTCCTCCCAGCGCAGCCAACTCCCCTCGCACAAATCATCATCCACCCGCCCCCGTGGGAGCGGTCTTGACCGCGAACGGCCACCACATGAGCCGATAACCGGGCGCTTTTTCGGCAACCCCGGATTGGCTTCAGCCCACCGACGCGCCATTTGAGCGAACTCGCGGCGCTGCGCGGTGCTCCAAACCTGCAAGCCCGCCAAGTGCCTGTATCCATGGATCTCGTCGTTGCCCGCCCAGAAGGTCTCTACTGTCCGCCCGGTAATTTCTACATAGACCCCTGGCGCCCAGTCGATCGCGCCGTCATCACCCACGCCCATGGCGACCACGCGCGCTGGGGCATGGGCCACTACCTGGCCTCTAGCGACAGCGAAGGCATTCTGCGCTCGCGCATCGCAGCCGACATGCCCTTGCAAACGCTGGCCTATGGTGAATCCATCGAGCATCACGGCGTAAAGCTCAGCTTCCATCCCGCTGGTCATGTACTCGGCTCCGCCCAGGTTCGGCTGGAGTACAAAGGCGAAGTCTGGGTCGCGTCGGGCGACTACAAGGTCGAGCCGGACAGAACTTGCGCGCCCTTCGAGCCGGTGCGCTGCCACACCTTCATCACCGAATCGACCTTCGGCCTGCCGATCTACAAATGGCCGTCACAGGCTCAGGTGTTCCGCGAGATCAATGACTGGTGGCGCGCCAACGCCGCCGCCGGGCGCGCGAGCGTGCTGTTCTGCTACGCCTTCGGCAAGGCGCAGCGCATCCTGCACGGCCTGGACGAAAGCATCGGCACCATCGTGGTCCACGGTGCGGTGGAGCCGTTGAACAAGGTCTACCGCGAAGGCGGCATTTACCTGCCACCGACTGTCTATGCCGGCGACCTGAAGAAAGGCGACCCACGTTTGAAGCACGCCATCATCCTCGCCCCTCCGTCGGCTGGCGGCAGCACCTGGATGCGCCGCTTCGGCGATTATGCCGACGCCTTTGCCAGCGGCTGGATGATGCTGCGCGGCACCCGCCGTCGGCGCGGGGTCGATCGCGGTTTCGTGCTCTCCGATCATGCCGACTGGCCCGGCCTGCTCTGGGCGATCGAGCAGACCGGCGCTGAGCGGGTCATGGTGACCCACGGCTCGGTCCCGGTGCTGGTACGCTACCTACGGGAAACGCGCGGCCTTGATGCCCAAGCCTTTGAGACCGAATACGGAGAAGAGGACGACGCCGCACAGGAGGTCGAATGAACCGCCGCCCCGCCTTGCGTGCCCTTCCGATGAACGCCGGTTCCAAGATCCGACACCACTCCTTTTGTAGAAGCGAGCCTGCTCGCGAACAGCCGATCTCAGCGCACATCGGAGGCCATGAATGAAGGCCTTCGCCACCCTCTACAGTCGCCTCGACGCCACCACCTCAAGCAACGCCAAACTCGCGGCGATGCGCGACTACTTCCGCGACGCCGATCCGGCCGACGCCGCGTGGGCCGTGTATTTCCTGGCCGGTGGCCGGCCGCGCCAGCTGGTGCCGACCCGCGTGCTGCGGGAAACCGCCATGCAGGCCTCGGAACTGCCGGAATGGTTGTTCGAGGAGAGCTACCAGGCGGTCGGCGACATGGCCGAAACCATCTCGCTGCTGATGCCCGAAGCCGAGCACAGCTCCGACGACGGGCTGGCCGTGTGGATGCAGGACAAGTTGCTGCCGTTGCGCGGCTTGCCACCGGAAGAGCTGGCCGAGCGATTGCCCGCGCTGTGGAAACAGCTGGACCGCCTGAGCCTGATGGTCTGCATCAAACTGATCACCGGCGCCTTTCGCGTCGGCGTGTCGAAGCTGCTGGTCACTCGCGCGCTGGCATCACTGGTCGACCTCGACCCCAAGCGCGTGGCGCAGCGACTGGTGGGCTATACCGATCTGTCGCACCGCCCCAGCGCCGAGGGCTACCGCGCGCTGATCGCCGACGAATCCGAACACGAGCACGCCCAGCGCGGCGGCCAGCCCTACCCGTTCTTTCTCGCCCATCCGTTGCAGGCGCCTGTTGAAGAATTCGACACCCTGCTCGGCGCACCGGAAAACTGGTTCATCGAATGGAAGTGGGACGGCATCCGCGCGCAGCTGGTCAAGCGTGACGGGCAGATCTGGGTCTGGTCGCGTGGCGAAGAGCTGGTCAGCGAGCGTTTTCCGGAACTCTGCGAACTGGCCGGCTGCCTGCCGGACGGCACGGTGATCGACGGCGAGATCCTGGTCTGGAAGCACGCGCCCGGCGAGCCGACGGAAGCGCTCTTCGAGCAACCGGAAGGCGAAGATGGCGAAACCACCGAGCGCTTCGGCGTGCAGCCCTTCGCCTTGCTGCAGCAGCGCATCGGTCGCAAGAACCTGACCGCCAAGGTGCTGCAGGACGCCCCCGTCGCGGTGCTCGCTTATGACCTGCTGGAATGGCAGGGCGACGACTGGCGGCAACGTGAACATCGCGAGCGCCGGCGACAGCTCGAAACGGTGGTCGGGCAATGCCCCAACCCGCGACTGATGCTTTCACCGCTGGTCACCGGCAACGACTGGAACGATCTCGCGCAACAACGCGAAGCGTCACGCGCGCGGGGCGTCGAGGGCATGATGATCAAGGCCCGCGTTGCCCAGTACGGGGTCGGCCGGACCAAGGACGTGGGCGTCTGGTGGAAGTGGAAAATCGATCCGTATTCGGTCGATGCCGTGCTGATCTACGCGCAACGCGGCCACGGGCGTCGCGCCAGCCTCTATACCGACTACACCTTCGCCGTCTGGGACGGAGAACCGGGCGATCCGGAGCGCAAGCTGGTGCCCTTCGCCAAGGCCTATTCCGGCCTCACCGACGAGGAAATGCGCAAAGTCGACGCCATCGTGCGCAAGACCACGGTGGAAAAATTCGGCCCCGTGCGCAGCGTGACCCCTACCCTGGTGTTCGAGCTCGGCTTCGAAGGCATCGCCGCCAGCAGCCGCCACAAAAGCGGCATCGCCGTGCGCTTCCCGCGCATGCTGCGCTGGCGCCTGGACAAGCCGGTGGATGAAGCCGACACGCTGGAGACGCTGAAGGAATTGCTGGGATGATCGGCTTCTATCACCGAAGCGCCCGCTTTCATCAAATGGACCCAGGTCTAAGCGACTCTTTTTTTCGCGGTCGAGACCGCTCCCGCAGTGTGTCTCCGACTTGTGGGAGCGGTCTTGACCG
>NZ_AGSX01000059.1 GCF_000235745.1 Stutzerimonas stutzeri SDM-LAC
TGGGAGCGGTCTTGACCGCGATCTTTCTACTGCGACACCGCCGCTTCGCGGTCGAGACCGCTCCCACAAAAGCCCAACCCCGCCGTCATAGCCTCACCCGTGGGAGCGGTCTTGACCGCGACCCCTCTACTCAACACCGCCGCCCGTCGCGGTCAAGACGGCTACTACAGGGTTCGGCGCCGCTAGATTGCCGTCGCTCCACCGTCCACCGCCAATGCATGGCCGGTGGTAAACGCCGCAGCATCGCTGCAGAGATAAAGCACCGCGGCAGCAATTTCCTCGACCTTACCTACGCGACCGACCGGATGCATGGCGGCCGCGAACTCCGCCTTGCGCGGGTCCGCCTCATAAGCACGACGAAACATGTCGGTATCGATCACCGCAGGACAGACCGCGTTTACCCT
This sequence comes from Stutzerimonas stutzeri SDM-LAC, assembly GCF_000235745.1. Lineage (GTDB taxonomy): Bacteria > Pseudomonadota > Gammaproteobacteria > Pseudomonadales > Pseudomonadaceae > Stutzerimonas > Stutzerimonas stutzeri_H. Next base: position 405 of record NZ_AGSX01000059.1, read on the forward strand.
GATCTTCTTCTTGGCGTACTCGATGGCCGCCGACTTGGTCAGGCCGATGACCGCATGCTTGGACGCCGAATAGATGCTCATCTTCGGTGCTGCCCCGAGGCCTGCCACCGACGCCGTGTTGACGATCGCACCACCACCCTGCGCGAGCATCAACGGCAGCTGGTGCTTCATGCACAGCCAGACCCCTTTGACGTTGACCCCCATGATCGCGTCGAACTCGGCCTCACTGCCTTCGGCCAGGCGCCCCTGTTCGATTTCGATCCCGGCATTGTTGAATGCATAGTCGATGCGCCCAAAGACCGCCACCGCCTGCTCGATCATCGCCTTGACCTCTGCGTCACGGGTGACGTCGCAGCGTACGAACACCGCCTCGCCGCCCGTCTCACGAATTGCCTCAGCGCATGCAGCGCCACCCGCTTCATCCACATCGACCACCACCACCTTTAACCCCTGCTCGGCAAACGCCAACGCCGTCGCGCGGCCAATGCCCGCAGCACCGCCGGTAACCAATGCGACCTGACCGGAAAAACACATGCTCATGCTAGATACCCTGATCGATTAAAGAAGGCGCGAGTCCGAATGTGACTGCAAGCGAAACGCTGGTCATGGTTATACCGCCATCCTCAACGTCGATTAAGTGTCAGCTGGCGATATCACTCACGCGGATGCCATTGCATTCCAGCGTGACCGCCTTGCTTGCGGTACTGCCTCAGGGAAGCTAAACCAAGGGCTTGCACACACAAGAGGCTTCCATGGACAAGACCAATCGCCAGTTTCTGCTGGCCAAGCGCCCGGTTGGCGCACCTAACCGCGAAACCTTCGAATTCGCCGAAAAGCCGCTGGGTGAACTCGGCCCGAACCAGATACTGGTGAAGAACGAGTATCTGTCGCTAGACCCAGCCATGCGGGGCTGGATGAATGATGCCAAGTCCTACATTCCACCGGTCGGCATTGGCGAGGTGATGCGTGCGCTCGGCGTGGGCAAGGTCATCGCCTCCCAACATCCCGGGTTCGCCGAGGGCGATTACGTGAATGGCGCGCTGGGCGTGCAGGACTACTTCCTCGGCGAGCCAAAGGGCTTCTATAAGGTCGATCCTAACCAGGCCCCGCTGCCTCGCTACCTGTCCGCGCTGGGCATGACTGGCATGACGGCCTATTTCGGCCTGCTGTCAGTGGGAGAGCCGAAAGCCGGCGAAACCGTGGTGATCTCAGGCGCAGCAGGCGCGGTTGGCAGCGTCGCGGGCCAGATCGCCAAGATCAAAGGCTGTCGCGTAGTCGGGATCGCCGGCGGTGCGGACAAGTGCCGCTTCCTTACCGAAGAGCTCGGTTTCGATGCGGCTATCGACTACAAGAGCGAAGACGTAGCCGCTGGCCTGAAGCGCGAATGCCCGAAAGGCGTTGATGTGTACTTCGACAACGTCGGCGGCGACATCCTCGACGCGGTGCTGACGCGCATTGCTGTGGGCGCACGCATCGTGATCTGCGGCGCCATCAGCCAGTACAACAACAAGGAAGCGGTCAAGGGACCAGCCAACTACCTGTCGCTGCTGGTCAACCGCGGCAGGATGCAGGGCATGGTGGTGATGGACTACGTTTCACGCTATCCAGAAGCCATGAAAGACATGGCAGGCTGGATGCAAAGCGGCGAGCTGAAGAGTAAGGAAGACATCGTCGAAGGGCTGGAAACCTTCCCAGAGACGCTGATGAAACTGTTCACCGGCGGCAACTTCGGCAAGTTGGTGCTGAAGGTCAGCTAAGCGGATGGTGAATGAGCCGGCCGAGGCCATCGCGGCCGGCTTTTTAGTTCACGCCAGCTCTGCGACGACCGCCGCCAGCGCTTGAGCCGGGTCCGCGGCCTGAGCGATTGGGCGGCCGATCACCAGGTAATCAGAACCTGCCTGAATTGCCTGCGCAGGCGTGAGAATGCGCCGCTGATCATCCGCTGCGCTGCCGGCGGGACGAATGCCCGGCGTCACCAGCTGCAGTCCGGCGAATTGCGCTTTCAGTGATTGCGCCTCCTGAGCTGAGCAGACCAGCCCATCCAGCCCAGCCTTTTCCGCCAGCCCCGCAAGCCGCAATACCTGCTGCTGCGGTTGCAGATCCAGCCCGATATCAGCTAGGTCCGCCTGCTCCATGCTGGTCAACACTGTTACGCCGATGAGCAGAGGCTTTGGCCCACTCAGCTTGTCCAGTGTGTCCCGGCAGGCGGCCATCATCCGCAGGCCACCCGAGCAATGTACGTTCACCATCCACACGCCCAGCTCGGCAGCCGCCTTGACGGCCATCGCTGTGGTATTCGGTATGTCGTGGAATTTCAGGTCGAGAAACACCTCGAACCCCTTAGCCTGCAACGCTTCGACCACTGACGGACCGCAGCGGGTGAACAGTTCCTTGCCAACCTTGACGCGGCACAACGCCGGGTCCAGCTGCTCGGCCAGTGCCAGCGCAGCATCACGGGAAGGAAAGTCGAGCGCAACGATAATCGGCGTCTGGCAGGGCATGGCAAGTCCTCGGCAAAATTCGGCGCGTATTGTCGCAGAAAAATAACGGCCAGGCGTTGCCACTCAGGCAGCGGCGCCGGGATGGCTTCACGCTGCAGCCCGGCGTAAGGTGGTGCGTATACAGATCAAGCTACTGGAGAATTTCATGCCTTGGTATATCTGGCTTCTACTGGCGCTCGTCATCGGCACGATCATCGGCGGCCTGCTGATGTTGCGTGCAGGGGCGCGCAAGATTCCGCTGACCGAAGAGCAAAAACAGCGCATTGCTCAGCGCAACGCCGAGGCCGACGCCCAAGACGCGCGGGATCGGTAAGTCCTCGCTGCCTTGGTTTGGTGTCGCACTCGCTAAGGCTCGACGCCAGACGATCGCGTGTCCAGCAAAGCACTGAACTGGAGGCCACGATGGCATTTAGCCATAAACCAAGCGATCATTCCGTCCTCTTTACAGGATGATTGAATGCCCGCTTCTCACCCCCTCGCCGAACACATCGATCCCAACGCTAAAAGTACATTCGCTCGCCGCATTCTTCCGGGCATTGCGTGCCTGTTGGCGGTTGCGCTGTTGGCGGCTGCCGTTGCAGTTATCCAGATCGCCAGGACCATCGACAATGATGCGCTTGTACGGGAGCGTTTCCTCACAGGCAAGGCATTTGAAGCGCACCGGCGCGGCATGAGCCGTCACGTGGCGGATAACGCATTCTGGGGCGATGCCTATGCAAATCTGAGCACACGGGTAAATCTGGACTGGGCATACGAACAGGCAAACCTGGGACCTTCGCTGTACGAAGACTTTGGCTACGAGGCCGTGTTCGTCATCGACCCGGAAGGCAAAACCACCTACTCGGTCATCCGCGGTGAGCTCGTTCAGGTCGATGCTCAGCAATGGCTCAAGAACGGGTTGCAAACACTGCTGACCGATGCGCGGATCGCCCTCGAGGATGATGAGACTTCCGCTGGTGTGCTCACTGCCGAAGGACAGCCAGCCATGGCGAGTGCGGCGGTGATGACCACCGGCGGCAGCGATATCGATGAGCACCCCGGCCCGGCCTCGGTACTGGTCTTCGTTGACCTGTTGGACGCCGAGCGACTCCTCGAGCTAGGCGAAGCGTATGCAGTTGAAGGGCTTCGCGTGGTCGATGGCAGCGAGCACATCGCTGGCGCACTGACCGAGCTGATCAGGCTCGACGGATCGCCGGTGCGCTTTATCTGGAGCGTGTCGCAGCCCGGTGAATATCTGCTGTGGATGACACTGCCGGTCCTTGGCGCCGTAACCCTCGGGCTTGGCCTGCTGGCTTGGCTGCTGTTGTGCCAGGCGCTCAAGACGGTACGTATCATGGATGCAGGCTACAAGCGCCTGGCGAGCAGCCGCACCGCGTTGGCGGCCAGCGAAGAACGCTTTCGTGACGTGGCAGAAGCCGCTTCCGACTGGATCTGGGAAACGGACCAGAACGCCCAGCTGACCTATTTGTCCGCCCGCTTCGAGGAGATTACCGGGCATGCGGCTTCGACCTGGATTGGCCGCCCGCTGATCGATCTGCTGGTCACCGATCACGCCGCGCTACAGGACTGGCTCACCGGTAAACACAGCGTACCGCTGCGTTGCAGCTACCACGCCGCCGATGGATGCGTGCGCCATTGCCGCTTGTCCGCTCGAGAAATTCGCAACGGCGGCCAGCTGCTCGGATATCGCGGCACCGCCAGCGATGTAACCGAAGAGACTAAGGCTCAGGCTCGGGTCCAGTATCTGTCTCAGCATGATGCGTTGACGGGCTTACCCAACCGCAACCGGTTACGCGACTACCTCGAAAGCAAGCTCAACTCACTGACTACCGCATCGCGGCTGACCGTTCTCTATATCGATCTGGATCGCTTCAAGCCGGTAAACGACACCCTCGGTCACGGCGCCGGCGACGAAGTCCTCACTGGGGTCGCCAATCGCCTGAAACAGTGCATCAGAGGTGACGATTTGGTGGCCCGCCTGGGCGGCGACGAGTTCGTGATGGTAATGAGCCGTCTGCAACACAACGAAGACATCGAAATGCTCTGCGCGCGCGTTGTCGGCGCAATCAGCGAGCCATTCAGCTATGAAGACAAGCTGATCCATATCGGCGCCAGCGTGGGGATCGCCGTGGCGCCGACCGATGCCAACCAGGCTAGCGAACTGCTGCGGTGCGCCGATATCGCCCTCTACCAGGCCAAGGCCGACGGGCGTGGCACCTGGTGCTTCTACGGCAGCGAGATGGACAAACGACTGCATGAAAGACGCTGCCGAGAGGACGAGCTGCGTCAGGCAATCGCCGAGGGCCAGTTCGAAGCGTATTACCAGCCCCGCTACCTGAGCAAAGACATGAGCATCAACGGTGCTGAAGCGTTGCTGCGCTGGCACCACCCCAGCCGGGGCCTGCTGCTACCTGAACACTTCGTTCCGCTCGCAGAGGAAACCGGGCTGATCGTGCAGCTGGGCGAGTGGGTGCTGCGCGAGGCCTGCTTCGAGGCAGCAAATTGGGTTGATGAGCTGGTCGTGTCAGTCAATCTTTCGCCGCTGCAACTGCGCGTTGGCGATTTGTACCAGATGATTGTCAGTGCACTTGAGGACAGCGGTCTGCCCGCAAACCGCCTGGAGCTGGAGATTACTGAAACCGCATTGCTGCAGGAAAACGAGAGCACACTGGCTGTGCTCAATCGATTGAAGTCGCTCGGTTTGCGGCTTGCAATGGATGATTTCGGTACCGGCTACTCATCCCTGAGCAACCTACGTAACTACCCGTTCGACATGATCAAGATCGACGGCAGCTTCGTTACCGGGATGTCTCATTCAAATGAAAGCCATTCGATCGTCAAAGCCTTGATCGATCTTGGCCATGGGCTGCGCATGCGTGTCACTGCCGAAGGTGTGGAAACGCTGGAACAACTGAACTTGCTGCTCGCCGACGGCTGTAGCGAACTGCAAGGGTTTCACATGAGCCATCCATTGCCGGCCGCGGAACTCAATGCACTGCTCAACAGCACGCGGCCACGCGAGGAGACGAAACAATAATCCAGCAGCAACCGGTCAACGTTTGAGCTCGAAATTGATCTGCGCCCCATCGATAAGGGCTTCGTCCTGGGCCGTTCCTGGCAGCAGCTCGCCGCTCATCTGCAGCGAGCGAGAACTCTGGCTGGACTCGAACAGCGGTGGAAGGAGGTTCAGGGGCGTCGGCTCGTCAGTTGGCTCGAGATTTTCGGCCCACTCTTCCGGAAGGCTCAGGTCGAGATCTGGCTCAGGCAATTTGACCTTTTCTACCTTGTTCTTGGGCTCGGCGGTAGAAGGCTTGGTCTTTGGCGCAGGTGCAACGGGATCGGTCGATCGCTGGTTGGGAGTCACTTCCAGGGCAGGCTCATTTTCAATCTCGATCCCGATACTGTCCAAGCTGTCCGGAGCGTCCAGCCTGGGCTCGGCTTCTACGGGCGCAGCTGCGTCAGGTGGCGAAACGGCGATCTTTGGCGGACTGGGAGGCTTCGGCTGATCCGGAACCTCGTCACAGGCGGCAAGTAGCGACAGCCCTATAAATATCAGCCACCTCATTTTCCACGCTCCCGTCATTTAGCTCATTTGTCGGCAAAGCTCCCCGGCAAGCTCACCTAAGGTCTTCAATGCTCGCTCCGCCTCGGCCGTCCAGGGCAGCGCGCAGTTGAGCCGCACACAGTGATTGAACTGCTCGGTATTACTGAAAATCAGACCCGGCGCGATGCTGATCCCCCGCTTCAACGCCTGCACGTGCAACTCCTTGGTATTCACCCGAGCAGGCAAGCTGACCCAGAGAATGAATCCGCCCGTAGGCCGAGTCATCTGTGTGCCCTCAGGAAAGTGGCGCTGCACGGCCAACTGAAAAGCGCTGAGGTTCTTTCGATACTCATGGCGGATATACCTTAGGTGGCGGTCATACCCTCCGTTTTCGAGATAAGCGGCGACGCCCATCTGTGTGACGCTGCAGGCCGAATGCGTACTGAAGGTCTGCAGGCGCTTCACCTCTTCGCGGTAGCGGCCTGGCAGTATCCAGCCGATACGCACACCCGGCGAAATGGTCTTGGAGAAGCTCGAGCAATAAATCACTCGCCCCTCGGTGTCATTGGACTTGAGCGCCCGGACCGCCCCGACGTCGAACAATAACTCGCCATAGATATCGTCTTCGACAATCTGGATGTCGAAATTCGCCGCCAGTTTTAATAACTGCTTCTGCCGTCCGTCGGGGATGCTGCCACCGAGCGGATTACTCAAACGCGCCGTCAGCACTAGCGCCTTGATCGGCCACTGGCTAGCCGCGAGCTGCAACGCCTCGAGGCTGAGCCCGGTATCCGGATCGCAGGGAATCTCGATGACCTTGAGCCCGAGCAAATCGGCGAGCTGAAGCAAACCGTAATAACTGGGCGATTCCGCTGCGATCAAATCGCCGGGTTTGGTCAGCACGCGCAAGGACATCTGTAACGCATCGACACAGCCGTGCGTGATCACCACTTCGTCAGGCCCGACGACCACACCCGCGTCGCGCATGCGAATCGCCACTTGGCGGCGCAGCGGCTCATAACCCGGACTGAACATGTAGGTGAACGCCTGCTGGCTCTGGAAACGAGTGACCTTGGCAAGCTGCTGATGCAGTGCACGGACAGGCAAATAATCTACATGCGGTACGGCAGCGCCCAACGGTATGAGCCCGTCACGGCGTGACTCACTGAGCACCTGATTGATAATGCTGCTGCGCGTGACCAGCGTCGGTCGTTCGACCTGAGCAATGTCCGGCGTAGGGGCGGTCAAGGCGGGGGTGTGATGCACGTAAAAACCCGACTGCGGACGGGCACGGATCATTCCTTGGTCTTCAAGATTGGCATAGGCCTGCAGAACGGTCGCGTGGCTCACGTTCAGCTGCATGCTCATCTTGCGCACCGAGGGCACTCGCTCACCCGGCCGATACACGCCTCGACGAATATCGTCGGCGAGCTGGTGTGCGATGCGCTGATAAAGCAACAGATTGGTCATAACGTCCGTTCCCGCCAACTGGACCATAACAGTAGTACAACACCGCTATGCAGGACCAATACAGTTGCTGGTTAACTCGCCGACACAGTCGGTTACGTTTATCGAGTCTTTTCAGCGTGGGCTGCTCAGGCGTCCTTGCTCATCGGAAAACAGGATCTCGACTCGACGGTTCTGCGCACGCCCGCGCGCCGATGCGTTTTCCGCCACGCGATATTGCTCGCCGTAGCCAACCACTTCGATGCGTCCCGCATCGACTCCGAGACTTTGCATGAACTCACCCACCGTCTGCGCGCGCGCCTTAGACAATGCAAGGTTCTCGACCCCATCACCCCGATTGTCGGTATAGCCTTCAATCCGGACCCGCCGTTTGGGATTGAGCTGCAGAAAATGAACGACCTTGAGCAGCGTGCGGTTGGCCGCTGATCCCAGTTCGGCACTGGACGGTCTGAACAAGACATCCCCAAGGGTCATGACCAGGCCGCGGTCAGTCTCGGCGGCTGCCAGGCTGACCATCTGATCCTCCAACCAGCTGCCCTGGTGTTGCATGTCGAGTATTCGGGCCTCCTGTACAGCCTCACGCAGACGCTCGCGTTCCATCTTCAGTTGGGTCGCGCGCCGCTGGTTCTGTAGCTGTTCGCTGTGCTGGCTGGCAATCTCGCTATAACGCTTGCTGAGGTAGGCATAATGAATGACGTCCTCTGCACTGCCCCAGTAGCCGGCGAACCGCTTGGCCCGGTCCAGCGACTCGCCCGCCCGCATCACATCCTTGGGGGCATCCTGAAGGATTTGCGGCACTTCGCTGATGCGCTGGAACGCCGTGGCTGCCTCGTCCAGCTGCTGTTGCGACTCGTGTGTTGTACAACCCTGGAGCGCGCCAAACGCTACCAGCAGAGCGGGTATCAGATAGGCCGGCTTCACTGCAACGCTCCCAACTGTTCACGCAAGCGCGCAATGCGGCGGTGCAATTCCGCCAGCTCCTGCTGACTCTTCTCGTTCAGAACGCGAGCCTCTGCCAGCCGCGCATCAAGCTCGGCTTGCTCAGCCTGCAGACGAGCCTCTCGATAACACTCATCCTTCATCGCGGCGACCGCAGCCGTATATTTTTGCTCCGCCTGCGTCAGTTCCGGCGTCTGCTCTGTAGCACCCACCGAGTGTGCCTGGCGCAACGCTTGTTCGGTAAGCCGCAGCTGTTCAGTGGGTGCGGGATCGCTGGCGCAGCCAGCCATCGCCAGAAGCACGAGCGTGCCGCAAAGATGTTTTATCAAGTGAGAGTCCTAGCGTTGCGAATTGCGTGTCGGCGCTGGCTGCTGCTTCCAGCGTTCGAGGTTTTCCACCAGCAGTTGCTGCGGTACCCCCGCGGCGCGCAATTCTGTCATTTTTATCGCAAGCTGTCCGCGCAGCCACGGGCCATTACAGGCCGAATCGTGAGCGACTGCAAAGTGCAAACCACGACTGAAAACCGGTGGCTCCAAGCGCTGTATATCGGCGAGCAATCCTTGCCGGGCGGCATATGCAATAAGGCTGTAGCGCTCATGCAGCACATAATCGGCCTTGCCCGCCGACAGCCTGTTCAGGGCTTCGGCGAGGCTTGGAGCAGAGCGTAAACGCAGATTCTTCTGGGCATAACGCTCGAACGCGCTGCCAAATCCTGCAGCTTTCACATAGGCGCCCGAGCGACCTGCCAGGTCCTCTCGGCTTGAATAGAGAAAGCCAGGCTCCCGTCCCACCCAGGCGGACATCTGCAAAGCCGTGATCGACGGATGAATGAAATCCAGAAATGCCAGTTCTTCCGGCGCCAGAACTGCATCGGCCAGCACGTCTACCCGCCCGCTGCGGACCTGCTCCAGCGCCGCGCTCGCATCGCCGGTGTAGAGAACTTCGAGCTTCAAATCGAGCGAGTCGGTGATCTTTTTCAGCAGATCAGCGTTCGCACCCACAAGACGCTTCGGGTTCTGCGGGTCACGCCAGAGAAACGGCGGGTTGTCTGCAGCGCCGGTCGCGATCAGCCGATCACACTTTGCCGCCGCCGCGTGCGCCGCGACGGGTGTTGCCAACAACAGGGCGAGCAAAGCGGACTTCAGCGAAACGGCACAGCGCATAGAAACCTCGTTGGTCGGAATTGGACAGGCTTCTTCTCGGGCCTGCCGGAATCTTACCATTGGCCAGCGCAGCCAAGCGCCCATAAAAAAACCCGCTGCGAGAGCGGGTTTTTCCAAGCGGCTCAGTTACACGAGCTGCTCCAGTTCCGGCAGGATTTCGAACAAATCGCCCACCAGGCCGTAATCGGCGACCTGGAAGATTGGCGCTTCTTCGTCCTTGTTGATCGCGACGATCACTTTGGAGTCCTTCATGCCCGCCAGGTGCTGGATGGCACCGGAAATGCCGACGGCGATGTACAGCTGCGGTGCGACGATTTTGCCGGTCTGGCCAACCTGCATATCGTTCGGCACGAAGCCGGCATCGACCGCCGCACGCGATGCGCCAACGGCGGCGCCGAGCTTGTCTGCCAGCGAGTACAGGTGCTTGAAGTTGTCACCGTTCTGCATACCGCGACCACCGGAAACGACGATCTTCGCGGCCGTCAGTTCAGGACGATCGGACTTGGCCAGTTCTTCACCCACGAACGCCGAAACGCCCGCATCACCAGTACCGGACACCTGCTCGACAGCAGCCGAACCGCCCTCGGCATTTACCGGGTCAAACCCGGTGGTGCGCACGGTAATAACCTTGATCGCAGCGCTCGACTGCACGGTAGCAATGGCATTACCGGCATAGATCGGGCGTTTGAAGGTATCCGCGCTTTCGACAGCGATGATTTCAGAGATCTGATCGACGTCCAGCTTGGCGGCGACGCGTGGCAGGAAGTTCTTGCCGTTGGTGGTGGCAGCAGCCAGTACGTGGCTGTAATCCTTCGCCAGATCGGCAATCAGCGGCGCAACGTTTTCCGGCAGCTGGTTGGCGTAGGCAGCATCATCGGCGACCAGCACCTTGGCAACGCCTTCGATCTTGGCAGCTGCCTCACCGATCGCAGCGCAACCGGCACCCGCGACCAGCACATGAATGTCGCCGCCGATAGCTTTTGCAGCAGCCACGGTGTTCAGAGTGGCCGCAGCCAGAACGGCATTGTTGTGTTCAGCGATAACCAGGATAGTCATTTAGATTACCTTCGCCTCGTTCTTCAGTTTCTCGACCAGTTCAGCCACGGACTTGACCTTGATACCAGCGCTGCGTGCAGCCGGCGCTTCGACTTTCAGGGTCTTCACGGTGGAGGTAGTGGTTACGCCCAGCGCGTCCGGCATCAGCACTTCCAGCGGCTTTTTCTTGGCCTTCATGATGTTGGGCAGCGACGCGTAGCGCGGCTCGTTCAGGCGCAGGTCGGTGGTCACGATTGCCGGCAGGTTCAGCGCAACGGTTTGCGCGCCGCCGTCGATTTCACGCTCAACGTTTACCTTGTCGCCCGACACTTCGACTTTCGAGGCGAAAGTGCCCTGAGCAAACCCGGTCAGCGCGCCCAGCATCTGGCCGGTCTGGTTGTTATCACTGTCAATGGCCTGTTTGCCAAGGATCACCAGCTGCGGCTGCTCCTTGTCGACTACAGCCTTCAGAAGCTTAGCAACCGCCAGGGAATTGAGTTCTTCGCTGGACTCGACCAGCACGGCGCGGTCGGCACCCAGCGCCAGCGCGGTGCGCAGCTGCTCCTGGGCAGCGGTCGGACCAATGGATACGACAACGATCTCGCTTGCGACGCCTTTTTCTTTCAGGCGTACGGCTTCTTCCACAGCGATCTCGCAGAAGGGATTCATCGACATTTTTACGTTGGCGAGGTCGACGCCGGAGTTGTCCGCCTTGACGCGAACCTTGACGTTGTAATCGACCACTCGTTTGACAGCTACAAGAATCTTCATGGATTCCTCGTTACTCTCCGGTGAATAGAATTTCGCCGAGGCGAACCGAGCCATGCTCAAGGACCGGGCCGCCTTTAGCCTTCGGACCTGTTCGGCGAGCACAAAACTGCCCGTATCTTGACTGCAGGCAACAGCTGGGGTCAACAACGCAAATGACCCGTTATAAACCGCTGTTTCCGGATTCTATCAGCCTTGAGAGAAATTCAAACAAACGTTTGTATTGGACCCTTCTGGGCGTCTATATATAATGCGGCAGCTCGGCTTGGTCAGGGATACGATCCAGCCCTTCCACTATCTATAAAACAATCAAGCCTTGAGTAGGAGATAGCCAATGGAACGCGAATACATGGAATTCGACGTGGTCATCGTCGGCGCCGGCCCCGCGGGCTTGTCCGCTGCCTGCCGACTGAAGCAACGAGCCGCCGATGCCGGAAAGGAAATCAGCGTCTGCGTCGTTGAGAAGGGTTCCGAAGTAGGCGCCCACATCCTCTCTGGTGCCGTGTTCGAGCCGCGCGCGCTGAATGAACTCTTTCCCAACTGGAAAGAACTCGAAGCGCCACTCAATACCCCGGTCAAGCGCGACGACATCTATCTGCTCAAGACTGCCGAAGCCGCCCGCAAGCTGCCCAATGCGCTGGTTCCCAAAACCATGCACAACGAAGGCAACTACATCATTTCGCTGGGCAATCTGTGTCGCTGGCTGGCCCAGCAGGCCGAGAATCTTGGGGTCGAGATCTACCCCGGCTTTGCGGCTCAGGAAGCGCTGATCGACGAACAAGGCGTGGTTCGCGGCATTCTCACCGGTGATCTCGGCGTGGATCGCGAAGGCAATCCTAAGGAAGGCATGTACACCCCCGGCATGGAGCTGCGCGCGAAGTACACCCTGTTCGCCGAAGGCTGCCGTGGCCATATCGGCAAGCAACTGATCAACCGATTCCAGCTCAATGCAAACGTCGATCCGCAGCACTACGGGATTGGTATCAAGGAGCTCTGGGACATCGACCCAGCCAAGCACGAGCAAGGGCTGGTCGTGCACACTGCTGGCTGGCCGCTGAACGATGACAACACCGGCGGCTCCTTCCTTTATCACCTGGAAAACAACCAGGTGGTGGTCGGCCTGATCGTCGACCTGTCCTACAGCAATCCATACCTTTCGCCGTTCGATGAGTTCCAGCGCTACAAGCATCACCCGGTGATCAAGCAATATCTGGAGGGTGGCAAGCGCGTTTCCTACGGCGCGCGGGCGATCGCCAAGGGTGGCATCAATTCGCTGCCGAAGATGGTGTTCAATGGCGGCGCATTGATCGGTTGCGATGCTGGCACCCTGAACTTCGCCAAGATCAAGGGCAGCCACACCGCCATGAAATCCGGCATGCTGGCGGCAGAAGCGGTAGCGGACGCCCTGTTTGCCGGCCGTGAAGGTGGCGATGAATTGACGGGCTATGAAGAGGGTTTCAAGGCCAGCTGGCTCTACCAGGAGCTGTATGCGAGCCGCAACTTCGGTGCCGCGATTCACAAGTGGGGCGCGGTAAAGGGCGGCGCGTTCAACTTCATCGACCAGAACATTTTCAGCGGCAAGATCCCGTTCACGCTGCACGACACCAAGCCGGACTATGCGTGCCTGAAGACCGCCGCCGAGTCGAAAAAGATCGACTACCCCAAACCTGACGGCAAGCTCAGCTTCGACAAGCTCAGTTCGGTGTTCCTCTCCAACACCAACCATGAAGAAGAACAGCCGGTCCATCTCAAGCTCACCGATCCGAGCATCCCGATCGAGAAGAATTTACCGCTGTACGACGAGCCCGCCCAACGCTACTGCCCGGCCGGCGTCTACGAGGTGGTAGACAATGACGATGGCAGCAAGCGCTTCCAGATCAACGCGCAGAACTGCGTGCATTGCAAGACTTGTGACATCAAAGACCCCGCGCAGAACATCACCTGGGTCGCGCCGGAAGGCACCGGGGGGCCCAATTACCCCAACATGTAAGCACGGCTCCCCTGGAGCTTAACGAACCCCGCCTCGGCGGGGTTTTGCTTTTATGGTGCTCCGACAGCTCACCGAATAAACATCCGCTGCCGAGCGCACCGGCCACGCGTTCCTGCCTGCGGAAAAATCTTCCGAAAACGAAAAGCCCCGGCCGGGGCCAGGGCTCTTGTTCTGCTAAACACCCGAACGGCTGTTTAGCCAATAGCGGGCGATCAACGCCCGGCTACGTCCTCGGCCTGAAGGCCCTTCTGACCCTGGGTAACCGAAAACTCCACCTGTTGCCCTTCGGCTAGCGAACGGTGGCCTTCGCCACGAATCGCCTGGTAATGCACAAACACATCTGCACCACTCGCCCGCTGAATAAAGCCATAACCCTTGGCATCATTGAACCATTTGACCGTTCCGGTCTCGCGCTCAGCCATCCTACTTCTCCAACTCAATTCTTATTATTTCGCTCACGAATGAGCCACCCGGCCTGGTCATCGACGATCAGGGCCAGCGCCGAATATAGCGCAGCGGGCCTGACCAATGCCCTCTCATTCGGCAGCGTTCTCGCCATTTACCAAGCGCCACAGTGCAAAACCTTGGCCCGCGTAGACGGCGGGCGCTGTTCAGTGGTTGCACAGGAAACCGAAATACATCGACACGGCAGTTGTCACGGCAGATATGTGATTCTCGGTAGCATACCGGCGGTGGCCTGCCTGCTTGTTCCCGCTTCTCAGGTTTTGTTGCCATGTTACGGAGTCATCGAGAGGATTCATGGCAAGCCTTATCGCACCACTACTGCTGGCGAGTTATTTGCGTTGGCGCCGTGTTAGAGCACTGATAGCGATTGCCGTCGCCGGGCTGATTATGCCGACATTGGTGGCGTTCACAGCCTTCATTTACCCCGCGGATCTTCCCGCCGCGGACGTTGCGTCGATCCTCAAGGCTGGCGGCTTCGATCAGCCGGCGCTGTTCTATCAGGCCGGCTTGATCCATGCCTGGTTCTCAAAACGCCCGGCTGGCGAGGCGCCATGAGCCGGTTCTGGATACTGCCTTTCCTGATCGCCGCGCTGGCAGGCGCGTCTATCTGGGCTTTGTCGCCCTGGATCACCGGCCAGGCTGAGCCCTGGGACGCAGGCCTGTACTACAGCGGCGCGCTGCTGGCAGCGGGCTTGCTCTCGGGCGTCGCGGTGCCGAAGCCGCTCTGGGCGCACTACCTGGGTGGCACAGTCGGGCAGGCGCTGTACCTGTTGCTGTTCGTGCCGCCCAGCCCCTTGATGGCGGTAGGCCTGATGTTTCTGCTGGTGTGGTCACTGCTGTTGCTGGTCGGCGCCTATGCCGGTGCTCGCTTTAGTGCTCGCCGCCACGCGACATAACACAGTGCGCGCATCCGGCGAAGCTGAACTAGGGTGTTGCAGACCGACAACGCACCCCGCCGAGGATTGCCGATGACTCCAGCAGAACTGGCCAGCATCTATCGAAAGTACATCGCCTGTCTGAACGCCAGGGACTGGCCGAATCTAGGGCGCTTCGTGCATGACGAGGTGAGTCATAACGGCAAGCGAATCGGCCTGGCCGGCTATCGCCAGATGTTGGAGAACGACTACGCCAGCATTCCCGATCTGCGCTTCAACATCGAATTGCTGGTTGCCGAGCCCCCTTATGTCGCGAGCCGGCTGCAATTCCACTGTTCGCCAAAAGCCCCGTTTCTGAAGCTGGACGCCGACGGGCGGAAGATTTCGTTCGCGGAGAATGTCTTTTACGCCTTCAAGGACGGGAAGATCTACGAGGTCAGTTCAATCATCGACAAGGCCGCCATCGAAGCGCAGCTGTCGACTCGGCCCGGGGATGCCTGACGCTCCGCTCGCACAACTCGGTTCGAGTCGACAGGCAGTCATACCTGCGGTGGAAAACGCTTCGCGGTTTTCCACCCTATGCACACATCGGGCATCAATTTTTTTGTCCGCTGCCTGCGCTTGCGGCACACTTGCCGCCTTCGAGGGCCCTGCCCCTTTTTAGCCGAATCTTTGTATGACCCGCTCCCCCATTCGTCGTCTGCTCTTCTCCATCGTGCGCCGCGTCCTGTATTTCTGGGTGCGCTCGGAAACCATCAATCAATCCGCTTTTACCCTCAAGTTGGACCGCAGCAAGCCGGTGTTCTATGTGTTGCAACGCGCTTCGCTAAGTGACCTGGCAGTGCTCGATCATGAGTGCAGCAAGGCCGGTCTGCCGCGCCCGGTAGCCGATGTAGCAGTAGGCGATCATATTGAGCCGGCTGCCTTTATCTTTCTCAACCCCGCCGCCAGCTGGTTCGGC
>NZ_AGSX01000058.1 GCF_000235745.1 Stutzerimonas stutzeri SDM-LAC
ACCGCAACGCCCGCCTGGCTCAGCACTTCAGCAGCCATCAGCCCGGCGGGGCCGCCGCCGATGATTGCGACGCGAGTTTCTGGGGTGCGCATGGATAACCTGGCCGTGGTTCGGGGGCGGCCATTCTAGCTGTTCGCGATGAGAAATTTGCAGCAAGGGCCGACTGAGTAGGGCGTGGTGCGGGCTCATCCAGCCTGGAGTTGGCACAACTGTAATCCGCCCTATGGTTGGTGGTGTGACCAGCGAGGTCAGCATAAACCGTGTCTTTGCCAGGCCTCGGCGGCACTGATGTGCAGTTGCGCATGGCGCCGGGCGAGCCGCGCGCGGTCTTTGTCGTAGCCGCCGCCGATCACGCCAACCACCGGAATATCTCGCCCCAGACAATGCTCAATCACTGCGCTGTCACGCATGGCCAGGCCTTCGTCACTGAGGTTGAGCAGGCCCAGCGCGTCGTCGCGGTGTACATCGACGCCGGCGTCGTAGATCACCAGATCAGGCTGATACAGCGGCAGCAGGTAGTTGAGCGCGTTGTCGACGACTTTCAAGTAATCCGCATCGCCAACGCCCGGTGTCAAACCGATGTCCCAATCGCTGCGGGCCTTGCGCGTCGGGAAATTCTTTTCGCAATGCAGTGATACGGTGATGGCGTCCGGTACGTGCTCGAGAATGCGCGCTGTGCCGTCGCCCTGATGCACGTCGCAATCGAAGATCAGCACGCGACTCACGCGACCGCTCTCCAGCAGCGAAAGGGCCATAATGGCCAGGTCATTGAATATGCAGAATCCGGAGGCATGATCGTGATGAGCATGGTGAGTGCCTCCGGCCAGGTGACAGGCCAGCCCGTGCTGCAAGGCAAGGTCCGCGGCCAACAGCGAGCCGCCTACTGCGCGCACGGTGCGCTGCGCCAGTTGCGGGCTCCAGGGCAGGCCCAGACGGCGCAATTCCTCACGGCTCATGTCGCCGCTGAGGTAACGGTCGACATAATCGCGGTCGTGCGCGAGGGCCAGCACGTCGGTCGGACAAAGTTCGGGGCGCAACAATGCCTGGTCGGTGGTCAAACCGCACGCGACGAGGTGATCGCGCAGCAACCGAAACTTCTCCATCGGAAAGCGGTGCCCCGGTGGCAAGAGCGGGCTGTAGTCGTCGTGGAAAACCAGCGGCAGGGACATCGGGTGGCGCTCATCGGGTTCGGCACCCAGTATGCAGAGCAGGTATTTGATTCTTCAAGGAAACAGCATGGGCGAACCGATGGAACGCATTGAACTGGAAACCCCACGTCTTCGGCTTCGCGCCTGGCGTGATTCGGACCTCGATCCGCTGGCGGAGCTGTGTGCCGATCCGCTGGTGATGCGCTATTTCCCCGGGCTGCTCTCACGCGATGACTGTGCGGCGGCGATGGCACGCTGCCGGCTTCATTTCGCCAGGTTCGGTTTCGGCATCTGGGCGCTCGAGCTCAAGAGTGATGGGCGCTTTATCGGTCTGGCGGGCCTTTCGTGGTGCCGTCTGCAACTGCCTTTCTGCCCCGCGGTGGAGATTGCCTGGCGGCTCGCTCATGAATTCTGGGGCCAGGGGTTTGCGCGCGAAGCGGCGGAGGCTTCGCTGGCGTGCGGGTTCGACCGCCTGCAACTGCCTGAGGTTGTGGCATACACCGCGGCGCTCAATGATCGCTCACAGGCGTTGATGGAGGCGCTGGGTATGCAGCGCCAGCCGGCCGGTGATTTCGATCATCCCAACATCGCCGAGGGGCATCCAGTGCGCCCTCACGTCTTGTACCGGATGACTGACGAGAACTGGGCCGATATTCGCCGATAAGCGCAACCAGTGGAGCCGATACGGAGGAATCCGTACCATTGCGCGCCTGCCCCGTGCCTCGCATACATAAAGGAACTACACCATGAGCGACACCCTAGACACGCTGGTCAACCTGCTGTCGCTGGAGCGAATAGAAGAAAACCTGTTTCGCGGCGACAGCCAGGACCTGGGCTTTCCGCAGCTATTCGGCGGCCAGGTCGTTGGCCAGGCGCTGTCCGCCGCCAGCCAGACCGTGGCGCCGGAGCGTCACGTGCATTCGATGCACGGTTACTTCCTGCGCCCTGGGGATTCCCATCAGCCGGTGGTCTACGACGTAGATCGGGTGCGTGACGGTGGCAGTTTCACCACCCGCCGGGTTAGCGCGATTCAGAAAGGTCAGACCATCTTCACCTGCAGCGCTTCGTTCCAGGCGGATGAGACCGGCTTCGAGCATCGGTTGCCGATGCCTGACGTGGTCGGTCCCGAGGATCTGCTCAGCGAATGGGAGCTGTTGCACAAGCTGACCCCACTGGTCCCGGCGCGGGTGGCGGAAAAGCTGCGTCGCCCCAAACCCATCGAGATCCGCCCGGTCACACTGCAGGACCCGATCAACCCGCTGCCGATCGAGCCGGTCCGCCACATCTGGTTCCGTGCCGATGGCTCGCTGCCGGACAACCCGGCGCTGCACAAGTATCTGGTCGCCTACGCCTCGGACTTCAGCTTCATCGGCACGGCGTTGCAGCCGCACGGTGTCAGTTCGTGGAGCAAGTTCATCCAGCTGGCGAGCCTGGATCACGCCATCTGGTTCCACCGCGAAGTGCGCGCCGATGAGTGGCTGCTGTATTCCATGGACAGCCCCTGGGCCGGCAACGCGCGTGGTTTTGCGCGCGGCAGCATCTTCAACCGCGCCGGGCAACTGGTTGCCTCGGTGGCGCAGGAAGGGCTGATTCGCGTGCGCGAGGACTGGAAGTGAGCCTGGCCGACGCGCGGTACTGGGTATTTGACATGGATGGCACCCTGACCCTTGCCGTGCATGACTTTCCGGCGATCAAGCGGGCGCTCGCTATCCCCCAGGAAGACGACATCCTGCATCACCTCGCAGCGCTTCCGCCCGACGAAGCCGCCAGCAAACGCGCCTGGCTGCTGGAACACGAGCGTGAGCTGGCTTATGCCGCGACACCGGCGCCAGGCGCCCGTGAGCTCCTGCACGCATTGCGTGATCGCGGTTGTCGGCTGGGTGTGCTGACGCGCAATGCGCACGAGTTGGCGCTGGTGACGCTGCAGGCGGTGGGCATGGGTGATTGCTTTGCCAGCGAGGACATCCTCGGCCGTGACGAGGCGCCGCCCAAGCCTGATCCCGGTGGGCTATTGCATCTGGCGGACCAATGGAGCATCGAACCCAGCGAGCTGGTGATGGTGGGTGATTTCCGTTTCGACCTGGAATGCGCCAAGGCGGCAGGCGCGCGCGGCGTGCTGGTCAACCTGCCAGAAAACCCCTGGCCTGAGCTGACCGATCTGCACGCCCGTGATTGCCTGGCGTTGCGTCAACTACTCAGTGGCTAGCCGAAGCATCGCCCAAAGATCGGCATGCATTCAGCGGTAGGGTGGATCACGCTCTACCGATCCGCCGCGCTGTCAGGCTGGACCAGGACGCGGGTATGAGAAAAGGGACATCCCCGAAACGGATAGCCGACCTATCCGAGTCGGGAGGATGCAATTGCTAAAGACGCTTCCTTCGATGGCTCAGTAAAGCGCCTGATACAGCTTGCGGCGGTAGGTTGTGACCAGCGGATGGTCGCTTCCCAATAGGTCGAATACCTGCAGCAACATCTTGTGCGGCAGGCCGTCCGCGTAGCCGCGATTGCGCACGAACAACTTCAACAAGCCGTCCAGCGCCGCTTCGTGCTGCTGGCGTGCCAGCTGCTGAATGGCCAGCTGGTAAGCCGCCTCGTCATCTTCGGCGTTCTGCGCCAGGCGGCTTTTCAGATCGGCCACTTCCGGCAGGTCAGCGGCTTGGCGCAGAAAGGTCAGCTGCGCGCGGGCGCCGGCAAGCGCCTGCTTGTGCTCGTCGCCCTTGACCGCATCGAGTACCAGTTCGGCTTCGCCAAGCTCGCCACGCTCGGCCAGGCAACGTGCATAGAGAATCAGTGCTGCAGCCTTTTCGTTGTCTTCGGCCAGCAATTGCTTGAGCAGGTTCTCCGCTTCGCCGATGCGGCCTTCGGCGAACAGTGTTTGCGCGGTCTCGAGCAGGTCGGCGTCCGGTGCGGCAGGTGCTTGCACGTGGGGCTCGAGCATGGCGCGAATGGCTGATTCCGGTTGGGCACCGGCAAAACCGTCGACCGGCTGACCGTCCTTGAACAGCACCACGGTAGGCAGGCTGCGAACGCCGAAACGGGCCACTACGTCCTGCTCGATATCGCAATTGACCTTGGCCAGCACGAGTTCGCCCTGATATTCCTCGGTAATCTTGGCCAGCAGCGGCATCAGCGCTTTGCAGGGCGCGCACCACTCGGCCCAGAAGTCCACCAGCACCGGCTTGTGAAAGGAATTTTCCAGCACCAGCTGTTCGAAATTGGCGCTGGTGACGTCAAAGATGTAGGGAGTCTGGCTCATTGGAATTCTCGGAATGGGCGCATGCGAAAGTAGGCATGCATGTTAAGTGGGGGCGAGGCGATTCGGAAGCAAGGGCACGGCGCGCACCCGGTCAGCGCCGCGGATTCGCCAGTGACCAGCTCGCCAGTTCGCTGTAGAGCACCCCTCGTGGTGTGTTGTCGGAGCGGTACAGTCCGAAACGGTCTACCGACCACTGGAACGGCCGCGGCTGGAGACCGGGCAAGGTCTGAACCCTGCGTGACAGCGTGACGTGCGGCAGGAACGGCCGTGCGTCGAGCACAATGCCGTGAGTGGACAGCCCCGCGTGCAGTTGCTCGACCAGTTGATTCAGTGGCGAGGGGTTTTGACTGGGCGTCAGGCAGGCGAAATCCTTACCGATCAGGCGCAGCTGATCGAGCCGCAGCGTGAAGGCGTCGACGCGTATGCTAGCCGCAAGCTGCCTTAGACCCTCCACGGCTGCTACGGGCTGGTTGCCGAGAAACGCCAGGGTCATGTGCAGATTGGCCTGAGTGACGGGGCGACCTCCGATTCCTTGACTGTCACGCCAGTTGCAGACGGCCTCGCCAAGGTCGGAAGGGCACTTCAGCGCAAAGAACAGGCGCAGTGGTTGTTCGGTCGGCATCTGTTCTCCTCATGAACCTCAGGTTGCTGGGTTTTCGTTTCAGCACATCGCCATGGGTATAGGTTCGCGACGTGCTTGGTAGAGGCTGACCCGGCGAAACTCTGCAGGTTCGGCCAGGTCCGGCCAGGTACAGGCGTCGAGAATGTCCAGGCGCTGATACAGGGGGTGCTGAAAGTCCCGCACGCGGGAATCGGCAACCAGCGCCACCTGACCGCGACTGAGAAATTCATCGAGCAGCGGAAGGTTGGCGCGGTCGTACAGCACGTCGGCGACGATGATCAGGTCGTAGCGGTCAGCCTCGGCGAAGAAGTCATCCGAATAGTTGAGCTGCACGCCGTTGAGTTCTGCGTTGGCGCGACAGGCGGCAAGCGCCAGCGGGTCCAGATCACAGGCCACAACCTCCGCGGCGCCGGCCTTTGCTGCGGCAATGGCCGCGACGCCTGATCCGGCGCC
>NZ_AGSX01000057.1 GCF_000235745.1 Stutzerimonas stutzeri SDM-LAC
CGCGCCACGGCGTTTCGCCCGCAGCTTGAATCGTTCCCGCCCGAGCAACTGCGCGAGTGGATTCACGGGCTTGGCATCGACACCTTTGTCGGCAGCTCAGGGCGTGTTTTTCCCACCGACATGAAGGCCGCCCCGCTGCTGCGGGCCTGGCTGCGCCGCCTGCGTGACGCCGGGGTGCGGATTCATACGCGGCATCGCTGGCTCGGCTGGCATGCTGACGGCACGCTCAAACTGAATAGCCCGGATGGCGACATCAGCATCAGCGCCGACGCCGTGCTGCTCGCATTGGGCGGCGGCAGCTGGGCTCGGCTGGGCTCGGACGGCGCCTGGGTTGCGCTGCTGGAACAGCGCGGCATCGCGATCGCTGCGCTGCGCCCCACCAACTGTGGTTTCGAAGTGCAAGGCTGGAGCCAGTACCTGCAGGATAAATTCGCCGGTGCGCCACTAAAGACGGTAAGCCTAGCGCTAGCCGGTGGAGCGCCACGCAGGGGTGAGTTCGTCATTACGGCCAACGGCATCGAGGGTAGCCTGGTCTACGCGCTGTCGGCCGAGATCCGCCAGGCGATCGAGCAGAGCGGCTGCGCTACCGTCATGCTGGATCTGCTACCCGATCATTCACCGGAAAAGATTGTTCGGTCGCTAGCCAAGCCGCGCGGCTCGCAGTCCATGGCCAAACACCTCAAGCGCCAGCTAGGCCTCGACGGCGTCAAAGCCGGCTTGCTCAGGGAGCTGGCGCCTGCGGAAGTCTTCGATGACTCGCAGCGGCTGGCCCATGCAATCAAAGCGCTGCCGATTATCCTGCTGCGCGCCCGACCGCTGGACGAAGCCATCAGCAGCGCCGGCGGGGTGCCGTTTGAAGCGCTGGATGAGCGGCTGATGCTGCACCAGTTGCCTGGCGTGTTCTGCGCGGGTGAAATGCTCGACTGGGAGGCACCGACCGGCGGCTATCTGCTCACAGGCTGTTTCGCCAGCGGTCGTGCGGCGGCGGTGGGCATGCTGGGCTGGTTAGGGGATCGCTCGTCGAGCCGCTGAGCCGCAGGCAACCACGACAACTCAGAGCTGCCTAAACAGCGCCACCGTGATGATCCCGGCAGCAATCGCCGGTAACGGTTTCTTGAGCCAGAGCATGGCCGCTGCCGTGACCAGAAAGGCCAACCGCGCGCCGTTGTCTCCGTTCACCGCCATCGGGGTCAGCAACGCCACCAGCACCGAGCCGGACATGGCGCTGATGAACTGCTCGGTTCGACGGTTGATAGGCACAAACGACATGGCAAACAGGCCGCCCCAGCGCGTAGCCAGCGTCACCACCGCCATGATCACGATGATGACCAGCGCACCGAACCCCACCGTGTCCAGGTTCACTTCGATTTCTCCATCCACAGCGCACCCAACAGACCGCCCGCGAGCGCCCCCACCACCACATGGCTGTTGGCTGGCAGATACCAGTACGCCAACATCGATGCGCAGCCGGCGATGATCCAGATAATGATCATCCGCAGATCCTTTTTGCCGCCCACGACCATCGCCAGAAGGAAACAGCCCATCACCATGTCCAGCCCCAGGCTGACCGGGTCCTGGATGGCGCTGCCAAAATAGATACCGAGCCAGGTCCCCAACACCCAAAACGTCCAGAGCGCCAGCCCGCCGCCGAACAGGATGCCCAGCCCCGGTTTGCCAAGATTGAAGGCTTGCATGGACATGGCCCAGTTGGCATCCGAAACGACGAACATGACAGCGTAGCGCTTCGCCGGCGGCAAATGCCGCAGGTACGGATAAAGCGTTGCGCCCATCAGAAGATGCCGCGCGTTGACGGCAAACACGGTCACTACCAGCGGAACGACCGGAACATGCGTACCCCACAATTCCAGCGACGCGAACTGCGACGCACCGGCAAACACCAGTGCGCTCATCAGTAGGCTTGACTGGTCAGTCAAACCCGTCTGCGTTGCGGCCAGGCCGAAGGCCAAGCCAAACACCACGACGAACAGCGAGATCGGCGTCAGCTGCTTGAATCCCGCCCATACGTCACCTCGGGTCAGGCGCTGGAGTTCCGCATCCGTGTTTACCAAAGGAACCTCGCTGGTCTGCTTGGAGTTAGGTTAAACGCACCAGTCTCGGCGCGATGCCCAGCCCCGGCTGGGCGCTGTCGATATGACAGCGGGCGTAGCGCCCGTTTCAACCCGCACCGAAATTTCCCGCTGACGCCGCCATGGGCGTCAGGCAAAGATCGGTCAGCGTTTTTTCGACGGCTTCGCCCCGCCCAGGCTCGGCACCTTGCGGATCGGCTTGGCGTTGGGCTTCTCGCTTTCATCGAACCAGTTGCCCAGGTGGATGCGGCCCTTGCCGGCACCTTCCTTAGGCTTCTTGGGCTTTTTCGGTTTCTTGATGATCTGCCCGCCCGGCTGGGTCGTCGGCACACGATGGTCCGGGACAAAGCCGGGCTCATCATGGCGCGGTAGCACCTGCTGGATCAGCGTTTCGATGGCGGCGAGTTGATCGACCTCATCCGCCGCCACCAGCGACACCGCCTCCCCCGTCGCACCTGCGCGGCCAGTACGACCGATGCGATGCACGTAGTCCTCGGCGACGATGGGCAAGTCGAAGTTCACCACCTGCGGCAGGTCATGAATGTCCAGTCCGCGCGCAGCCACATCGGTGGCCACAAGGATCTGTACCTCGCCGGCCTTGAAGCGCTCCAGCGCACGCAGCCGTGACGCCTGGGGCTTGTCGCCGTGAATCGCATCGCTGGAAATACCCTGTGCTTGCAGCTCCTCGACCAGTTGGTCGACGCCCTTACGGGTCTTGACGAACACCAGCACCTGGCCCCAGCGCCGGTCTGCCAGCAGGTGCAGGAACAGCTCGGCTTTGCGCTTCTTGTCCACCGGCACCAGCCACTGCTTGACCGTCTTGGCAGCGGCGTTGCGCGGGCTGACCTCGATGGACAGTGGATCGCGCAGCAGCTTTTGCGCCATCTGCCGAATCGCGTCGGAGAAGGTCGCGGAGAACAGCAGGGTCTGGCGCTTTTTCGGCAACGCGCTGAACAACGCGTCCAACTCCTCCGAGAAGCCAAGGTCGAGCATGCGGTCGGCCTCGTCCAGTACAAGCGCCTGCACCTGGCCGAACTTCACCGCGTTCTGCCGATACAGATCGAGCAACCGACCCGGCGTTGCCACCAGCACGTCGACGCCCTTGCGCAGCGCCATCATCTGCGGATTGATGCTGACGCCGCCGTAGACCGCATAGGTGCGCAGCGGCAGGTCTTGCCCGTAAGTCTTGAAGGACTCATGCACCTGTTCTGCGAGCTCACGGGTCGGCACCAGCACCAGCGCGCGAATCGAGTTGCTTGCCACCCGAGGGCCTTCGTGAAGCAATCGCTGCAACAGCGGCAGGGCGAAACCCGCGGTCTTGCCGGTGCCGGTCTGCGCCGCGGCCATCAGATCGCGGCCCTTGAGCACGGCCGGAATCGCCTTGGCCTGGACGGGCGTTGGCTTGGTGTAGTCGAGGGATTCGAGGGTGCGCAGCAGCGGATCGATCAGGCCCAGGGAGGCGAAGGTCATGGCGAAAACCGGGAGTACGAAAACGAGGTGGGCAGTTTACTCGGAAAGGAAGCTGGAAGCTGGAAGCTGGAAGCGTAGGGTGGATGTCGCTGTTTACATCCACCTTGTCTCCGGCCGTTGGGTCAGTAAGGGATCGTCCGGCCTACATCTTGAAGCCCATCAGCGTGCGGGCATCTTCGGCGATCGCTTCGAGCTTCAGCTCATGGCGCTCCACTTCCTAGCGCAACAGCAACTTACCCTCAATGGGCACATAACGCGACGCAGCGCGAATCAACGAGTTTGCCGTCAGGCCCGGCGCGCCATACGCCGTTGCCTCGGCGCCACCGGCACGTACCCGGTCCAGCAGCAGATCAAAGTCGCCATCACCCGACGCCAATACCACCTCATCGACACGTCCAATCATGTCCAGCACGTCGATGGTGATGCCCACATCCCAGTCGCCCTTGGCCGAGCCGTCGCTGCGCTGGATATAGGGTTTGAGCTTCACGGTGAAGCCGAGATTGCGCAGGATCTGCTGGAACTGCTGCTGCTTGGCGTCACCCCGATCGATGGCATAGGCATAGGCCTCGACGATCTCACCACGCTCGCTGACCTCGGCCCAGAGCGCCGCATAGTTGAAATGGCAGCCATGCGCCTGGCGCACCGTGTAATAGAGGTTCTGCACATCGGCAAACAGGGCAATTTTCTTCACGCAGCGACCCGAGCGGTGAAAGGCTGCCCAGTATGGACGGCAATACCGCACATGTCGCCGGCCGGTTGCTTGGGCTAAAGTGCGCGCCTGTTCTTCCGAGAGTTGTTCTGCCGCGATGAATGTTCTGTCCATCCTCCGTGACGCCTGGTTCTTTTATTCGCGCAACCTGGCGTCCATCGCGCGACTCTGCGTGCCGCTGATCGTATTGGAGAGCTGCACCCGTCTGGCCTTCGACTATCTGCTCGGCAAGGACGCGATGCCCGCGCAGGAATTGCTGGTCGGCTTGATTTTCTATCCGCTGTATATCGCCGCATTGATCCTGTTTCTCGACGCCCGTAGCCGCGGCCATGCGCCGCCGCTGCGCGAGGTTCTGAAGCGTGCCCTGCCGCTATGGCCATCGATGGCTGTGCTGGCCGGGCTCGGCACCCTGCTGATCATGCTCGGCGCCTCGCTGTTCGTGCTGCCGGGGCTCTGGGTGATGGTCAAGATTGCCTTCGCTGAATACCTGTTGGTGCTGCGCGGCCTGACCCCACTGGCCGCACTGAAGGAAAGCTTCCTGCAGACCCGTGGCCATTTTCTCCTCGTGTTCGGCTGCATCCTCGCGGTGCTGTTGCCGCTATGGGTGCTGGAAGCCTGGCTCGCCGCGCAGTTTTGGGCCGGCGAGACGCCGCCAGGGCTGCTGGCGGTGCTCGTCGACAGCGTCGTTGGATTGCTGCAACTGCTGGCGACCGTGGTGCTGTTTCGCTGCTTCATGATCTGCAGCCAGCCGGTCATCGGCCGCAACGAAGAAAGCCGACGGCCAGACGGCGAGTAACGATCCGACGGGCTAGGCTGGGTAGTCCATTCCTGTTCGGAGGGCTCCACCATGGCGGACCAGAACCCCAGCATCCTGTCCCACGTATCCCTGGGCAGCAACCGCTTCGACGAAGCCGCTGCCTTCTACGACCAGGCCCTCGTCACCTTGGGCTGCAAGCGCATCATGGCTCATCCGGGCGCCATCGCCTGGGGACGTGAATATCCGGAGTTCTGGCTGCAGACACCAATTGACGGCCAACCGGCCAGCACCGGGAACGGTACGCATATCGGCTTCTTCGCAGCGGACAAGGCTTCGGTCGATGCGTTTCATCGCGCCGCGCTGGCCGCTGGCGCCACGGATGAAGGTGCACCCGGCCCGCGCGAGGAATATGGCGAGCCCTACTACGGCTGCTTCGTGCGCGACCTCGA
The DNA here is from genome assembly GCF_000235745.1 of Stutzerimonas stutzeri SDM-LAC. Taxonomy (GTDB): domain Bacteria; phylum Pseudomonadota; class Gammaproteobacteria; order Pseudomonadales; family Pseudomonadaceae; genus Stutzerimonas; species Stutzerimonas stutzeri_H. The sequence continues at coordinate 5,473 of NZ_AGSX01000057.1, forward strand.
CGGCCACAAGATCGAGGCCGCCTACTGGGACATGGAACTCGTTCAGCGACTCTACGGCGACCGGCCGAGCGCCTAGCCTGCGCCGGACGAACTCCGAACACCGGCCAGCCGGGGCAACAGCAGGTGCTCGAAAGTGCGCGGAAAGCAGCGCGCTACCAGCCGCGCACGCCAGTCCAGGTTGGACAACACCAGCAACCGTCGCCGTTTCAACGCGCCTTGAAAGATGGCTTCTGCAACGTCCTGCGGCGACGCCACGCGACCTACCGTTAAAACCGGTTGGGGCGCGGTGGAGCCATCGCCAACCAGCACGTTTTTGCGCAGATCGGTCGCGGTATAGCCGGGGCATACGAGCATCACGTTGACGCCGGTGTCGTCCAACTCGCTGCGCAGGGTTTCGAACAGCCCATGCAGCGCATGTTTGCTGGCGTTATAGGCACCACGATCGGGAACCGGCGCGTATTGCGAGAGCGAGCTGAGCACGATGATCTGCCCTTCCCGCCCGATCAAACTCGGCAGCGCGGCCTGGGTGCAATGCAGCGCGCCGTAGAAGTTGACCGCCATGATCCGCTCGAACACCGCCAGGCTGGTCTCGGCGACGCGACTGCGATGGGTAATGCCGGCGTTGTTGATCAGTACGTCGATCCCACCGAAGCGCTCCACCACCAGCGCAACGGCCCGCTGCACCTCCGCTGCATCCGAGACATCGCAACGCAGCCCCAGCGCATCGGCGTTGTGATGGTCCTTGAGGTGCTGCACCAGTCCATCGATGGCGTTTTGTTCGAGGTCGAAGATGACCACCCGAGCGCCGGCCTGGGCCATTCGTTCGGCCAGTGCGCGACCGATGCCGGCACAGCCGCCGGTGATCACCACCACCTTGCGATCGAACACTTTGCTGGTGAATACCTTGCGATACATAAACCTCTCCATCAGCTCGTGTGCGCAACGGACCCAATCGGCACGGCACGCTCTAGGGCTCAGCATAGCCAGCCTGGTCGTTATCCGCTGGGGGTTGGCCCCGTGCGAAGCCCCAGACAACCCAGCGCACCATTCTGGACAGCCGGACGCGTGACGGCCATGCTGCCCCTATGTGCTAATCACAAGGGGCAGTGAATTACCTTGAAGCCATCATTCTGGATACCCTTGGCAGCGGCTCTGGCTGCGCCTTGCGTTGCCGTGGCCGAGACGCCGCGAACCCTGACCGTCGGTTACTACGATTTCCCGCCGGCCATCTACAGCGATGCGCAAGGTCGACCGCAGGGGCCGGTCGTGGAACTTACCCGCCGCGTACTCGAACATGCCGGTTATCAGGCGCAGTTTCGTGGGCTACCGAGCGCACGCCTGTATGGAGCGTTGAAGAGCGGCACCATCGATCTCTGGCCTGGCGCGCCAGGCAAACCGGAACTGCAGGCCGATACCATCGAGGGTCGTCAAACCCTCGCGCAGATCGGCCTCAACCTCTACCACCGGCCCGACACCCCGCAGCCGAGCATCCCCGACAGCCTGCGCAAACACGGCGTCATCGTTATCGGCGGCTACAATTATTGGCCACAGGTGACGCAGATGCTGAATGACCCGCAACTGGGAATTCGCCTGCATCGAACAGCCACCCACACCTCAGCGCTGGAGATGTTGAAACACCGCCGCGCCGACTATCTTCTCGACTACCAGCTTCCGGTGAACCAGGCGCTGAAACGCCTCGGCATGGATGCGCTTCCCCATGTCGAACTGCATCAGGTCGCCATTCGCTTTATCGTGTCCCGCCACACCAAGGACAGCCAGACAGTACTCGACTCGCTGGATCGGGCCTACGCCGAGATGTCGGCCGCCGGGGAGGACCTGAGCCTGCCGGAGTAGACGCAGGCTGCATGTGAGCGCTGACCGGATCCGGAATGATCAGCTCGCGTGCGCCCTGCTTGAGAAAGGGGGGGCTTGCGGCCGAACGTTCAGGTCCCGCGCGGCTTGGCCCGTGCGGTGGGCTCTGCCACCAGCGGGTCGTCTGGCCAATAATGTTTCGGGTATCTGCCCTTCAAGTCTTTCTTCACCTCCAGGTAGGTGTTCGCCCAGAAGCTCGCAAGGTCCTGCGTGACCTGCACCGGGCGGCGCGCCGGCGACAACAGGTGCAGCTTCACCGGCTGGCGCCCACCCGCGATACGTGGCGTATCGGCCAACCCGAACAGCTCCTGCAGGCGCACCGCCAGCACCGGCGGCGATTCGCTGTAGTCGAGCCGTACCCGCGAGCCTGACGGTACGCCGATTGAAACCGGCGCCAATTCGTCGAGGCGCTGCGGCAAGGGCCATGGCAGTAAGGTCGCGAGCATGGCTTTCAGATCCAACTGGGCGAAGTGCGCCAGGCGCGAGACCTTGCCCAGGTACGGCTGTAACCAGTCTTCCAGCCGTTCGAGCAGCCCGGCGTCGCTGACATCCGGCCATTCGCTGACGCCGCCGGTCTCCAGATCAAGCTGCCGGAGTAGCGAGATGCGCGCCTGCCACTGGCGCAGCTCCGGCGCCCAGGGCAGCAGTTCCAGGCCCTTGCGACGGACCAGTCCGAGCAGCGCACGCGCACGCGCTTCGTCATCCAGCCCAGGAAGAGGCTCGCGACTGAGCACCAGCTCACCGACCCGCCGCTGCCGCTCGGCTCGCAGCACGCCTTCGCGCTCATCCCATTCCAGCTCGTCGCGCTGGCTGACCTGCTCGGCCAGTTCATCATCGAACAGCGCGGAATCCAGCGCGGCGGCACGGTAGATGCGCTCTTCGCGCTGGCCCTGGCGACTGCCCAGCTCGGCGATCACCAGCCAGGGCTCCTTCATGAGCGCATCCGGCTCGCCGAATACCGTGGCACGACCGTTGGCCAGGCGGTATTCACCTCCGCCGTCACGCCGCTGGCGGGCGATGCGGTCAGGATAGGCGAATGCCAACAGCGCGCCGTGCCAACGATGATGGGTTGCATCCTCCGGCGCTGGAACAGTCGGGCCACGCAGCAGACCGCGAAATTGCCGTGCGAGCTGTCGCACCCGCTGCGCGCCGGCATGCCGTCCGGCGCTGCCGTCAAGCAGGCCGAGACGGGTTGAAATATCCGCGCCGCCTCCGCCGCGCTGGATATCTCGCTCGACCAGCAGCGCAGCGAGATCAGCGGCCAGCGGCGCGAGCCCCAGGGCCTGACCGCGCAGCAACAGGTGGCCGATACGCGGATGCGCGGGCAACTCTGCCATGGCCTGCCCGTGAGCGGTCAATTGCCCGCCACCACGGGCGTTGCGGCTGAGCGCCCCGAGGCGCTGCAGCAGATCCTGTGCCTGGGCGTACGCAGCGGCAGGCGGCTTGTCCAGCCAGGCCAGTTCGTCCGGTTCGACACCCCAGCGCGCCAGCTGCAAGGCCACGCCGGCCAGATCCGCCTGGAGGATTTCCGCGTCGCCATAGGCCGCCAGCTGCGCGTGCTGATCTTCGGACCAGAGGCGATAACAGGCACCGGATTCGAGGCGCCCTGCACGACCCGCGCGCTGCGTTGCGGAAGCCCGGGAAATTCGCCGTGTTTCCAGGCGGGTCATGCCGCTACCGGGATCGAAGCGCGGCACCCGTGCCAGCCCGGCATCGACCACCACGCGCACGCCTTCGATGGTCAGGCTGGTCTCGGCGATATTGGTCGCCAGCACCACCTTGCGTTTGCCAGCCGGCGCCGGCTCGATGGCCGCGCGCTGGGCGGTCAGCTCCAGCTCACCGTGCAGCGGGCAGAGCAAGACATCGCGCCGACCCGACAACTGTTCACTCAGCGTTTCGTTCACGCGGCGGATTTCGGCCTGCCCGGGAAGGAACACCAGCACGCTGCCGGATTCCTCATCCAGCGCCTGCAAGACGGTCAGTACCACGCGCGGCTCGATGCGCTCGCCGGCCTGAAACGGCCGCCCCCAGCGCTGAGTGACCGGGTACATGCGCCCTTCACTGCGCACCACCGGCGCATCGTCGAGCAGGCTCGACAGCCGCGCGCCTTCGAGGGTGGCGGACATCAGCAGGAGTTTGAGTGGCTCGTCGCGCAGCAGTACGCGCGCGTTAAGCGTCAGCGCCAGGGCCAGATCGGCATCCAGACTGCGCTCGTGAAATTCGTCGAAGATCACCAGCCCGACGCCCTCGAGCGTCGGATCGTCCTGCAAACGGCGCGCAAGAATACCTTCGGTGACCACTTCGATACGGGTATTCGGCCCGACCTTGCTTTCGAGTCGGATGCGATAACCGACGGTTTCACCAACCTTCTCGCCCAGCTCGCTGGCCAGCCGCTCGGCCGCTGCGCGAGCCGCCAGACGCCGTGGTTCGAGCATCAGGATCGTCTGTCCGGCCAGCCACGGTTCGACCAGCAGCGCCAGCGGCACGCGAGTCGTCTTGCCGGCGCCGGGCGGCGCTTCCAGTACCGCTTCGTCGCGGGCTAGCAGGGCCTGGCGCAGCGCCGGCAGGGCTTCATCAATGGGTAGGGAAAGCATGGGGATTCCAGATTTGAGCGCGGCATTATAAGGGACGATAAAAGCGCTGGCGGCTGGGCAAAGGCATCGCAGGGTGGATGACGCGCCTCCCTCCACCAGAACCCCGCACGGTGGATGGGTGAAGCGTCGTTCACCCTACCGATTATCTGTGCGCCGAAAGCCAGGTTTGAACGTGCTAGACGCCATGCGCAGGCGCTGCACGGACGCCTGAACACCGAGGCGCAGAAGGCGGTCTGATGTCGAGAAAACATCACGCAGCCCCAGTGCAGCCCTTGTATAGTTGCGCCACTTTTTCCGGAGGTCCCTATGCGTACTCGTTCCCGTTTCATCGGCGGCGTGCTGGCCGTCTCCCTGTTCACTCAACTGACGGCTTGCGGCACGCTGTTCTACCCCGATCGCCGAGGCCAGATCGACGGCAAGATCGACCCGGCCATCGCAGTCGCCAATGCCGTGGGCCTGCTGTTCTACGTGATCCCCGGCCTGATCGCCTTTGGCATCGACTTCGCCACCGGCGCGATCTACCTGCCCGATGACAGCTACTCCATGGCCCCGGAAAAACTGCAGGAAGCCATTGGCGCTGACGGCGTGATCGACCAAGCCAAACTCAAGGCCATCATCGAAACCGAAACCGGCCGCAGCCTGCCGCTGGATGATCCACGTCTGATCCAGCACAACGGTAGCGTCGAACAGCTCGCCGCCTTTGGCCTCCGTCCGGCCGCCTGATGCAGCACACCCGCGAGCGAAAAGGCGTCAGCGCCGAACACGCAAGGCTAATGCGCCGGGCCACGCGCCTGGCCTTGGCCGTCGCACTGACGCTGGCCGCCAGCAAGGCGCTTGCCTGGTGGCTGAGTGGCTCGGTGAGCCTGCTGGCCGGCCTCACCGACTCATTGTTGGACGGTGCCGCCTCACTGCTCAATCTGCTCGCGGTGCACTACTCGCTGCGCCCCGCGGACGATGACCATCGCTACGGCCACGGCAAGGCTGAAGCCTTGGCCGGGCTCGGTCAGGGCGCCTTCATTTCGGTCAGCGCCATCCTCGTCTGCGTTCAGGGCGTTGATCGCATGCTGCACCCCGAGCCGCTCGGCGCCCCGACGCTGGGCATCGCAGTGATGGTGCTGTCTCTGGCGATGACCGTAGCGCTGCTGATGTATCAACGTCATGTAGTACGCGAAACCGGCTCAACGGCAATCCGAGCCGACTCGCTGCATTACCGTTCCGACCTGCTGCTCAACAGCAGCATCCTCGTGGCGCTGGTGCTTGCCGGTTATGGCTGGGAACGGCTTGACGCGGTATTCGGCATCGCCATCGCCATCTACATCTTCTGGAGCGCGCTGAGCATCGTGCGCGAAGCCGGCGCGGTGCTGATGGATACCGAGCTGCCGCCTGAGATCAGCGAGGACATGCATCGGCTGGCCTGCGATGTACCCGGCGTGGCCGGTTGCCATGACCTGCGCACCCGCGTCTCCGGCACCCGCTGGTTCGTGCAGATGCATCTGGAGCTGCCGGGCGAGTTGCCGTTGATCGAGGCGCATGCCTTGTGTGATCAGGTCGAGGCGGCGATTCACACCAAGTACCCGCGCGCTGAGGTGCTGGTGCATGCTGATCCGCTAGAGGTGGTCAGGCCGAAGGGGTGACGCGGCGCAAAGCGCCGCTTGCAGGATGGGTGCAACCCATCAGCCATGCGCGATGGGCTTCGCCCATCCTACGTTCGGGCACGCCGCTCTATTCGATAGCGGGTATTTGCATCAGCCACCAAACAGAACCCCAAAACGAAAAAAACCACGCCTGGGCGTGGTCTCTTCGATTCGTTGAGCCGATGATAACGGCCTCTTCTCGCGGCGCCTCGTGAGCACCGGGGGCCCGGACCGTTAGCCTTGGTAAGGCCTTCGGAGGTCACGGCGGGGATCGCGTGCCGTGCCCTTTCTGCCGGGGGCGGAAGTTGGATAAAGCTTACGCCCCGCATGACGCTAGATGTTTGCGAAGATTGCTCGAATACCAGCCCCTTGCGCAATCCATACGCAACAAACCATCATGCATCGCAACAAGACCACGCGAGCCAACGGAAATGAGCAAACTCGATCGATACGACCTGCGCATCCTTGCCGAATTGCAGCATGACGCCCGCATCTCCAATCAGGATCTGGCCGAGCGTATCGGCCTGTCACCGTCACCGTGTTCGCGACGGGTCAAACAGCTGGAGGACGACGGCTACATCGCCCGTCAGGTCGCTCTTCTCGACCGCAAGAAGCTCGGCCTGACCCTGACCGCCTACGTACTGATCGGCATGGACCGACACACGCCGGAGCGCTTCGAACACTTCGAAGGGATGATCGGGAAATGCCCGGAAGTACTCGAATGCAGCCTGGTCACCGGGATGGATGCCGATTACCAACTCAAGGTAGTGGTGCCCGACATGGACCACTATCAGGCCTTCCTGCTGGGCACGCTGACTCGCATTGAAGGTGTGACCAGCGTGCGGTCGAGCTTTGTCCTGCGGCAGGTTTCATCAAGTACTGAGCTGCCGCTGGAGCATTTGCGAGGCTGAGACGCTTTGACGCGTCGGGCGTCATCGATAGCCGACTTGGCGTATACTCGCCGCCGCCTTGCTATGCCCCCGCGCGCCACATTCGAACAAGCGCCTCGCTCGCTGATAACAGGTCCGCCCGCTGTCATAGCTGTTGTCGTCTGCATTCAGACTTAGCCAAGCGGAGAAATCGATGGAGCCGGAAGTTTTCGAAAAATGGATGATGATCGTCCTGGTCGGCGGGCTGATGGCCTTCATGGCCTTCATCATCTGGGACCTGGCGAAGAAATCCAAAGCGGGTCGCCTCGGCACGGCGATTCTGTTCCTGGGCCTTGGCCTGTGCCTGTTTGCCTTTCTGGCCAAACCGGTCATTGGCTACATCATCGAAGTGACGCAAGGCATTCCGCACTGATCGCGCCGGCGGACTGGCGCGTCACAAGCGCGCCGGCACTTCCCGCCACTCGCCCGGCTGCAAACCGTCCAGCGTCCAGGGCCCGATCCTGACCCGCACCAGCCGCAGCGTTGGCAGACCGACCGCTGCGGTCATCCTGCGCACCTGACGGTTGCGCCCTTCACGGATCACCAGCTCCAGCCAACTGGTCGGCACGCTTTTGCGAAAGCGTACCGGCGGGGTGCGCGGCCATAGCGGCGGCTCATCGAGCGAACGGGCCTCGGCCGGCAGCGTCATACCGTCGTTAAGCTCGACACCCTCGCGCAGCCGCTGCAGCTGTTCCGTGCCGACTTCGCCTTCCACCTGCACCCAGTAAGTCTTCGCCAGCTTGTGCCTGGGATCGGCAATGCCGGCCTGCAGCTGCCCGTCATTGGTCAGCAGCAGCAGGCCTTCGCTGTCGCGATCCAGACGCCCGGCCGGGTACACGCCCGTCACCGGTACGAAGTCCTTCAGGGTGGCCCGACCATCGGCATCGTTGAACTGCGTGAGTACATTGAAGGGTTTGTTCAGCAGCAACAGACGCGGCTCGGCAGGCGCCGCCTTGGCGACTCGGCGGGGCTGGGTACGCGCTGCGGTGGTGCGCGGCGGACGGGGGCGAGTGGGACGCGACATGGAGAGTTCCTGAGCGGGCCGGCCATGCTAGGGCGCCGAACCAAACCCCGCAAGCCACTGCCCTTGATTGTGGCGGACAGACCACTCGCCGCGCCGGAATCGCTGCACAACAAAGTTGCTGCGGCGCCGACCTGACCGGACCATCGTGGGCAACTGGCTGCTGCTCTTAACGGTCTGACGCAGTAAGCTCCGAGGGTCGGCCGCGTACGGCCTGCCTTCCCGAACAGACAAGAGGTCCCTGCATGAACAACGTGGTTTTCATCACGGGTGCGACATCCGGCTTCGGCCGAGCCACTGCACGCCGCTTCGCCGAGGCCGGCTGGGCGCTGGTCCTGACCGGACGTCGCCTGGAGCGGCTCGAAGCGCTGAAGGAAGAGCTGTCGGCTAAAGTCCCGGTGCACATTGCCGCGCTCGACGTACGCGACGCCGAGGCGGTGAAGCAGGTGGTCGCCGAGCTGCCCGAAGGCTTTCGCGAGGTCAAATCACTGGTTAACAACGCCGGCCTGGCGCTCGCCCCGGAGCCTGCGCAGAAGGTCGACCTGAGCGATTGGCATACCATGATCGACACCAACGTGACGGGGCTGGTCAACGTCACCCATGCCCTCCTGCCGCGCCTGATCGAGACGGGCAAGGGCGCGAGCATCATCAGTATCGGCTCGGTCGCCGGCACCTGGCCGTATCCGGGTGGCCATGTCTACGGCGCCACCAAGGCATTCGTCGAGCAGTTCAGCTACAACCTGCGTTGCGACCTCCTGGGCACGGGCGTTCGAGTCACCGACATTGCGCCCGGCATGGCCGAGACCGAGTTCACGCTGGTCCGCACCAAGGGCAACCAGGAAGCCTCCGACAAGCTCTACCGCGACACCACGCCCTTGACAGCCGAAGACATCGCCGAGCAGATCTTCTACGTCGCCACGCTGCCGGACCACATCAACATCAACCGCCTCGAAGTGATGCCGACCCGGCAGGCGTGGTCGCCGTTCAACATCGATCGGGACCAGTAAAGTCGGCATCGAGGGATGCATGAGCTTCGCCTCCAGGCTAAGTGCCTCATAACGGCGAAGGCATGCGTCCCACTATGAGTGATGCCTCAGTTCGAGTGCTGCATCAGGCATCACGAAGCTGGACGAGCTGTGCGGTCATCAGGCAGATGGGCCAGCTCGGCCTTGGAAGCGAGCCAGCTGTCAGGGGGAGCGGACCAAGACCGGTCGCCCTGCAGGGCGTGAAGAGAATCGAGAGTAACTGCTGAAGCCTGTCACCGAAACGGCCCAAGAGGGCCGTTTGGCTGTGGAGATTACTCGATCTCCTTGCGAACGATCTTGCCTCCCTCCACCACGGCCATGGTCGTCGGCGTAATGAAACCACCGTTTTCGGTCATGCCCTGCACGGAGTAGAGGTTGAACTTCGGATCCATGCTCTTGAGCGCCTCACCCATCTTTGCCCTGACCTGCTGCGGCTCGGTACTGCCAGCCAATTCCATGGCCTTGGCCAGTGCGTGAAAAGCCAGGTAGTTGTAGGCAGCTTCGGAGCCCGGCACTTTGCCATGCGCTTTTTTGTAACGCTCGACGAAGGCCTTCGCCTCCTCACCGCCGTATTCGGACAGCGGCACCACACCGATCGCACCTTCCAGCAGTTCCAGCCCGCCCGTCACGGCGGCAATCTCATCCAGCTTGGCCTGATCCATGACGATAAAACCGCCCTGGAAACCCAGCTGACGCGCCTGCTGCATGACCAGACCGGTGGGCTCCGACGCGCCGCCGACGAACATGACGTCCGGATTCGACGCGATCACCCGACTGACACCGGTGTAGAAATCAGTCGACTTGTTGTAGTCCATGGGATTGCTTTCGACGATCTCGCCGCCCTTCTGCTCCCAGGCCTTGGTCATCATGTCGGTCCAGATCTTCGCGTACTCATGCGTCGCGCCGGCGATGCCAAGCTTTTTGCCGTAGTGCTTGAGCGCGTAGTCGGAGAACGCATCGACGTAGCCGGTGAATTCCGGCGGAATGCGCACCGTCAGCGGATTGCCCTGCTGAGTGACCGAGGGCACGCTGGTGTAGGCCATGATCAGGAAGTCGTCGGCGACATTGAAGTCCTGCAAGGCGAATACGCCGCCGGTATGGGGGACGAATACGGCGGCGGCGTTCGATTCCTTCACCAGGCGCTTGGCGTTGGTGGCCGCCTGGCTTGGCGAATACTTGTCATCGAGGCTGATGAGATTGACCTTGTAGGTCTCGTCGCCAATTTTCAGCCCGCCCGCCTCGTTCGCGTCATCGACCGCCATACGCAGGCCGGACAAGGTGTTCTCGCCATACAGTGCAGCGCCGCCGCTGAGCGGGCCGGTAAAACCGATGTTGAGCGTCTGCTCGGCATATACGCCGCTGGCCTGGGCCGCGGTCAGGGTGGCAATCGCCAGTCCAAGCGCTTTGAGCGTTTTCATTGTTGTCTCCTTGGTCATGACTGATCAGGCGCCGATGTAGGCCTTGCGCACGGCTTCGTTACCCAGCATGGCCTGCTGGTCACCTTCCATCACCAGGCTGCCGCCTTCGATGACATAGGCGCGGTGGGCGATCTTCAAGGCTGCGAAGGCATTCTGTTCGGCCAGCAGCACGCTGGTGCCGGACTTGTTGATGCGGGAAATCACCTCGAACATCTGGTTGACCACCAACGGCGCCAGGCCCAGCGACGGCTCGTCGAGCATCAGCAATCGCGGTCGGCTCATCAGTGCCCGGCCGATGGCTACCATCTGCTGCTGGCCACCGCTCAGCGAACCGGCAGGCTGATTGCGCTTGTCGTGAAGAATGGGGAACAGGTCCAGCACCTCCTGCAAGTTGCGCTTGTTGCCCTCCCCGTCACGCCGATGCAGATAGGCGCCAAGCGCGAGGTTTTGCGAAACCGACATTTGGGGGAAGAGTTTGCGCCCCTCCGGGCAATGCACCACGCCGGCAGCGACCAGCGCTGACGGCTTGAGTCCATCGATTCGTTTGCCTTCAAGCGCGATGGTGCCAGTGGTCGGTTTGAGCAACCCGCTGATGGCGTTGAACAGCGTGCTCTTGCCCGCGCCGTTGGCGCCGAGCAATACAACAAGCTCACCGGCGCCTACGCTCATGGACACCTGGTTCAGCGCCTTGAAACTGCCGTAGCAGACGTCGACCTGATCAAGCTGCAGCATCGTAATCGCTCCCCAGGTAGGCTTCGATAACGGCCGGATTCGCCTTGATCTCCGCGGGTGTGCCATCGGCAATCTTTTCGCCGTAGTTGAGCACCATGATCTTGTCCGCCAGGCCCATGATCATGTCCATCTTGTGTTCGATCAGGCACACGGTCAGGCCGTGCTCCGGCATCTTGCGGATCAGCTGTGCCAAGCCTTCGGTCTCCTCCGGATTGACGCCCGCCGCCGGCTCGTCGAGCAGCACCAGCTTTGGCTCGGTGGCCAGCGCCAGGGCGAAGGCGACGCGCTTGCGTTCTTCCTGGGAGATATCCAGCACCACTCGATTCTCCAAGTGGGCGAGGCCGACGAAATCCAGCGCGGCGCGAGCCTTTTCGCGGCATTCGCGCTCCTCACGCTGCAGGCGCTTGGAATTGATCAGTACGTCCCACAGACCGGAGCGGGTGCGCAAACGGTGGCCGACGATGAGGTTGTCGAGCACCGTGGCCTGCTCGAACAGGTGCGTGGTCTGAAAGGTACGGCCGACACCGAGCCGGGCGACATGGTCGCAGCGCATCCGCGACACGTCATGCCCGTCAATGAGGATGCGTCCCGAGCTGGGCTTGTGTACGCCGGAAATCAGGTTGAAGAAGGTGCTCTTGCCGGCGCCGTTGGGCCCGATGATGGCGTTGATCTTGCGCGCTTCGAACTCAATGCTGACATCGTGCACTGCCGCGAGGCCGCCGAACATCTTCGTTAAGTTTTCGACCTTAAGCATTGTTGTTCACCTCGCTGCCTGGGGTGACTTTGCTACTGGCTTTTGGGTCTTGAGCCCGCGCCGCTTCAGTGTCCTTGCGCAGTTTCCAGCCGAGGAAAGTGCCGGTGACACCGCGCGGCATGAAGATCACCAGCACCACGATCAGCGGGCCGAAGATGATCATCCGGTAGTCCTCGAGGAACTGCAGCGACTGGGTGATCCAGACCACTCCAACAGTACCGACCAGCGGTCCGAACAGGGTGCCGAAGCCGCCGACCAGCAGGTAGGTGATCATGTCGAAAGTATGGTTCGGGTTGGCCTCCTCCGGACCGATGAAGCGAATCATCGAGGCATAGAGCGCTCCGGCGATACCGGCGTAGGTAGTAGAGAGCACGAAGGCCAGCAGCTTGTTGCGCATCAGATCGATGCCCAGCGATTGGGCGAGCGCATCGCCGTTGCGGATCGCCATAAAGGTGCGCCCCAGGAGCGAAGAGGCCAGGCGACCGGCGAACCAGATCGCCAACACCAGAAACAGCAGCGCCAGGTAGTAGAACGGCACCGTCTGGCTGAAATCCACCAGCCCGAAGCCATCCGGCGCCGCGATACCGCGAATGCCAATTGCACCGTGGGTGAGCTCCTCCCACTTGTCGATCAGCAGGTAGATGATGAAGCCGACGCACAGCGTGAAGATCGCGAAGAAGTGCTCCTTCAAGCGCAGCGAGACGATCCCCACCAGCGCACCGACGGCGGCCGAGACCAGCGCCGCCGCCATGAACGCCGGCCAGAAGTTCCAACCATGGTCAGCGGTCAGAATCGCCAGGGTGTAGGCGCCGATGGCAAAGAACCCACCGTGGGCCAGGTTCAGTTGCCCGCAGTAGCCAGTGATGATGTTCAGGCCGTACACCGCAATGGCCCAGATAAAGGCGCTGGCCATCACGTAGACCTGGTACTCGCTTTTGGCGAACAGAGGAAACGCCAGGGCAAGCGCCAGCACAACCACTTTGCAGGCGCGACCGGTCAGGAAAGAGGCGAAAGAATGCATCAGTGAGCCCCCTTGGCGAACAGACCGGTCGGGCGCAACGACAGGATCACCACCAGCAACGAGAAGGCAATGATGTCCTTGTAATCGGAGGACAGATAGAAACCGCCGAAGCTCTCCGCAAAGCCCAGGATCATCGCCCCGATGATTGCACCGGGAATGCTGCCCATGCCGCCGAGCACGATGATGACGAAGGCCTTCATGATCACCAGGTGTCCCATCGCCGGGTACACCAGATTGATCGGTGCATAGAGCGTCGCGGCGAAGGCGGCGAGCATGCCTGAGATGGCGAAGGTCAGCATTGCTACGCGGTTGGAGTCGATGCCGACGAGAAAGGCCCCTTCACGGCTCTGCGCCATGGCGATGATGGTCGAGCCCAGCATCGTCTTGCGCAGGAAAAGGTGCAGGGCCAGCATCAGGGTAAAGGCGCCAACGATGATCAGCAGACGCTGCTCGGGAATGATCAGCCCGTCAAAGTTGAGAATGCCGCCGTAGGGCGAGGCCATGCGGCGGAAGTCCGAACCCCAGAACATCTGCACCACCGCCTCAAGAAACAGCAGGATGCCGATGGCGGCAATCTTGTCGTGGATCGGCGGCGCATTGCGCAGCGGGTGAAACACCAACCGTTCGCAGAGGACTGCCAGCGCGGCCACCACCAGACCGGACAGCAGCATGGCGATCCAGTAGTGCAGGCCAAGATCGGTCATGAAGAAGAACGATGCGAAGGCACCCACCATGTAGAGCGCGCCGTGGGCGAAATTGGGAATGTGCAGGATGCCGTAGACGAGCGTCAGACCAAGGGCGACCAGCCCGTAGATGCTGCCCAGGGTCAAGCCATTGAGCACTTGCTGGAACAATAGATTCAATGCGGCGTCTCCGTGGATCTTGTTGTTATGGGTGCCACCGAGCGATTGCAGAATGCCGCAAGACAAGCGGGTCGAACATTCGGCCGCCGCTGGGCATCGGAACTGCGCCTGACTGACATTGGCACTCGCTTGCACCCTCGTCAAACGAGCCGCGTGGAAGAGATAGAGACCCATAAAGCAGCGTGATGCTGGCAACAATCTGTTTCAGTGATGATCTGATTGACCGTCCAGGCATCGGTGATCCATCAAGCGGAACGCGCCGCAATGATCGTGCTCGATACGCACCAAACCGGGTCATCCGCGACACCAGAGCCGGTTAGCGCACCATCCGCGTGCATGCGCTTCAAACAGCCGGACCGCATGACCCGCGCAGCGCACCGCCGTAACGCGAAAGGCACAACAATTGCTCGATTCCGTCGTCAAGATTCCTGACCTCTCGGCCCATCACGCTGCTTGGCCGGCCTTTCAGCGCTGCAGTAACGCGCCGAGGCTGGCGCCATGCTGGAATGGCTGATCGCAGTGTGGCGTCTGTTGCGCGTCCAGTTATTGCGCGGCAAGGCGGGGCTGATCACCATGCATCAACCTATTCCGTGAACGCGGGTCAATGTCTACTGCAGCCGATTTGAACCGCTACCGAAGGAACTCAACGTGCAGATACGTGACGCCCTAGACGCCGACCTCCCAGGCATCCTAGAGATCTACAACGACGCGGTGCAGAACAGCACGGCGATCTGGAACGACAAGCTCGTCGACCTCGACAATCGCCGCGCCTGGATGGCCGAGCGCCGCGAACAGGACTGCCCGGTGCTGGTCGCGATCGACGATCACCAACAGGTGGCCGGCTATGCCTCCTTTGGCCCCTGGCGCCCGCACGACGGCTTCCGTCACACGGTAGAAAACTCCGTCTACGTGCGCTCCGGCCAGCGCGGCGGTGGCGTTGGCCGAAGCCTGATGCATGCACTGATCAAGCGCGCCCGCGAGCAGCACAAGCACGTGATGATCGCGGCGATCGAGAGCGAGAACCGCGCCTCCATCCACATGCATCAGCAGCTCGGCTTCATCCACGCCGCACAAATGCGCCAGGTCGGCTGCAAGTTCGGTCGCTGGCTGGACCTGACCATGATGCAACTGCCCCTGAACAGAACGTCCCATCCTTGATCCGGGCAAATGCCAGATTCAGGATGAACCCGCCGATTGCCGCAGTGCGCGATTTCAACCGTTAGATTCATTGGAAAAAAAATGTAGTGGACTAACTTGTCGACTACCCAAGCGCCACTCCCACCCCAAGGAGGCAAGGATGCGAAGCGCCGTCAGCTACCAAGGCTCAGGGTAGGCATTGCTGGCACCGCTTCTGGAAAAGACAAGCGTTTGGGTTATCGCGTCAGCCGGACCAAACAGCTGGTTGCGCGACCGACTAAATCCATGGAGAAACAACCAATGCTCAAATTCAACGCGCTTTTCGCAGCTATCCTCGCAGTGTCCGCCACTCAGGCTTTTGCGGCCGGCAGTGAGGCGCTGGTCAAGCAAACCGGTGTCGACCAGCTCGCGAATGTCTATCAGGAGGGGCCCGGACAGATTTCGAAGGTGTACCAGGCCGGTAACGCTCGCAACACTGCGACCACCAGCCAATTCGGTGAGGAAAATAGTTCAAAGGTGACCCAGGAAGGCGCGTGGCATGACGCAACCGTTACGCAAACAGGCATTAAAGGCAAAGTGAAGATCACGCAGAACAACTGGAACAACGACACAACAGTTGTGCAGGCAGGTTACGCAAACACCGCTGACGTAGCGCAGAGCGGGTGGAACAACGATGCGGTACTGAATCAGGATGGCGCGTTCAACAGCTCTACGGTCGTCCAAGCTGGCGAAAGCAACGATGCGTTTGTGGATCAGATCGGCCTGAAGGGTGACATCGACATCAGCCAGGACGGCGGCCTCAACGTGGCCGATGTCGATCAGGACGGCGAATGGAACACCGTGGAGGTGATGCAACTGGGCGATCGCAACGTCGCGATGATCGATCAAACCAGCGGTTATAGCCACGCAAACGTTCTGCAAGATGGCGTTCAGAACATGGCGACTGTTAATCAGGCTGGTTTTGGGGATTTCGCCAACGTCAGCCAAATCGGCACTGCTAACACAGCAACCGTAACGCAACACTAGCGCGCCCATCGACTCGGGTCGGCGCTGGTCGGCCCGACTCGGTGTCACCATCTGTGCGTGATAAAGTCGCCCACCACCACTTTGCGACGCCAAGACATTTCGCATGAATCGATCGGTAACCGACGACATTTCGGCTATCAGCCGCATCAACGCCGTACCCGCCATTCTTCAGGTCATCTCCGAAACCACCGGTTTGCGCTTCGCCGCAGTGGCGCGTGTCACCGAGGACTCCTGGACGGCCTGCGCGGTGCTCGACCGAATCAACTTCGGCCTGCAGATCGGTGGCGAGCTGGACGTAACGACGACCCTCTGCCACGAAATCCGCGCTTCCCACAAGACCATCATCATCAGCAAAGCAAGTGAGGATCGGCGCTACTGCGGCCACCACACGCCCAAGCTGTATGGCTTCGAAAGCTATATTTCGGCCCCGGTGTTTCGCACCGATGGCAGCTTCTTCGGTACCGTTTGTGCGCTCGATCCGCTGCCCGCGAACCTGTCGGAAGGGTCGGTTCTGGCGATGATGGAGTCTTTCGCCAAGCTGCTGGCCATCCAGCTGGAGGCCGAAGAGCATTTCGAGGCGACCGAAGCGGCGTTGCTCGATGCGCAGCAGACGGCCGAACTGCGCGAACAGTTCATCGCTCTGCTCGGGCACGATCTGCGCAACCCGCTCTCGTCGATCATGTCAGGCGCGCAACTGCTGCTGAGGCGCTCGAAGGACGCATCGATCACCGGTATTGCCGATCACATGCTCACCGCAACCCGTCGCGCTGCACGCCTGGTGGACGACGTGCTGGACTTCGCCCGCGGGCGCCTGGGCAACGGGATACCGCTGCAGAGCGACGCATGCCACGACCTGCACATCACCCTGACGCATATCGTTTCGGAGATGCAGAGCACCCATCCCCAGCGAGCCATCGAGGCTGACATCGCACCGCTTGGAGCGGTACGTTGCGACGCGGACCGCCTCGCGCAGTTGCTGTCCAACCTGCTTGCCAATGCGCTGGTGCACGGGTCGGCAACTGGACGCGTGTACATCCGTGCGGTGATCGAAAAGGGGCAGTTGCTGCTGTCGGTGAACAATCAGGGGGAGTCGATACCACCGGATCGTCTGGGGCAGTTGTTCAAACCTTACTGGCGAGAGGCGTCGAGCACGCAATCCGGCCTTGGCCTCGGCCTCTACATTGCCAACGAGATAGCCATGTCGCATGGCGGCAGCATGCGGGTAACCTCCACCGCCGAGGCCGGCACAACCTTTATCTTCAGCATGCCGACCGGTGCCGCGATCGCTTAAGCATGCTCGGCCTTCATCAGGTCGTAGGCACCCAGATATGCGCCAGCGAGCTGGGTCTTTTGTCGGTCACTGAGCAGCTTGCCCGCCATCTGGAAGAACTTGTGCTCTTCCTCCTGCAGATGATGGTGAACCTTGTCCGACAGCTTGCGGGCCTGAGCCAGCCAGCCTGGGCTGCTGGGATCCGTCTGTTCAAGCGCCTCGACCATTTCGTCCATCTCATGGTGCTCGGCGATGGCATGACGGGACAGGTCGACGCCGTTGTCGTCATGCATCAGTGGGATATAGAAGTGCCGCTCTTCAGCGACCGAGTGGACCCACAGTTCGTGCTTGAGTTGGGCGAACAGGGCCTGACGTTCGGCGCTGTCGCCGCGGGTCTGGACCAGCTGCTCGGACAGCTCACGCTGGATATCGTGACTCTGGCGCAGCGCTTCGAAAATCATCATGACGGCGGTCTTCTTCCAAGGAGCGTTGGGCGATGCGCGTCTGACAGACGTTGGCGCAACGAGTGCCAACGGGCCGGTGATTTTCGTCATGCAGCTCAGCGCAGCTGACTGTCCTTGCTGCCGCGACGGTTGTAACCGCTGAACTTGGCTTCGTGTTTATCCAGTTCGGTCTGGCATTTCACGCACAGGCGCACGCCCGGTACGGCTTGCCGTCTTGCTTCTGGAATCTTCGCGTCGCACTCCTCGCAATGCGTCAGGCTTTCACCCCGCCCGAGTCGGCTGCGTGCGCGCTGCACCGCATCTTCGATGGTGCTGTCGATCTGTTCCTGAACCGCGCCTTCATTTGCCCAACCCGTAGCCATCGCGGCCTCCTAAGCATCAGGTCTTGATAGTGGTTCTGTTTTGAACATTGGGCACGAGCACCGTTCAGTCGGTCGCCAGGTGCGGTGCGCGCACTGCGCCGTCAACTCGGCAGCGCCACCCGTCGATCCGTTGGCGCCAGATCGACGAACGGACTTCGGCAGCAGTTTGCATTGTCTATCCTTCCAGCCGATTGGAGGGCAAGCCCAATTCAGATGCTCTGCGTGGGGGCTTGGCTTGATGTGGCCGCGCGGTGGCCGTCTGTAAATACATCCTCAGGGAAGCAGTGATGCACACGAAGATCCTGGCGGCGCTGATCATAGGCGTGAGCGGCTGCGCCAGTCAGCCGGGCGTCGTCGAGCGCAATGTGGGCCAATTCGACCTGCGACTCGGCACGGCGCCAACCCGCAGCATGGCCCAAGGGCTGGTCAACCCGACCACCGCCAGCACCTTTCGCGGCGGCCTGGACCTCACCCACGAAAGTGGCTGGTACGTGGGCCAATGGGCGCCCAGCATGGGCATCCTCGAGGGCAACCAGCTGGAACTGGACAGCTATATCGGTTACGTCCAGCACCGCTTCGACCAGGCGCCAGGCTATGAACTGGGTGTAATCCGCTACAGTTTTCCCGAGCTGGAGGGGGCGGACCGCCACGAATACTACGCAGGCTTCAACCTGGCCGGCAGTCGGCTGGGCGGCGCCCTGAGCAGCCGGCCGGGGCGCACCGACAGCACCTTGCTGCTGGAGCTTGGCGCGGTTAGTCCGCTCAATCTGGACCTGCGCCTGAAATACGCCAGCCACTCGATGGACAGCCCGATGTATCACCCTGGCGGCAGCGTCGAAGTCTTCAATGACTGGTCGCTGAACCTGTCTCGCCCCTGGCTGGGCATCCACCTGGATCTGTCCTACACCGACTCCAGCCTCAGCGGCCGCGAATGCGGTGTCTACTCGGGTCAGAACAGCTATTGCGAGAGCTACTTCATGTTCAAGGCCGAGCGTTCGCTGTTCTAGCGGTGCTCCGATCAGCCTTGCTTGAAGCGCATCCTCGCGTGCCAGACGGCCACCAGAAAGGCCGTGGCCGCAAAGCCGTAGAGCAAGCCGAGGTTGCCGCCCTGGTAGAGCCATGAGCCGAGCACCGGCCCTGTGGCCATGCCCATGAATCGGAAGAAGTTGTAGCTGCCCACTGCGGTGGCACGGTTGTGTGGATAGAGATCCATCAGCAGGCTGGTCTGTACCGGCAGCGAAAGACCGAGAAACAGCCCGAACGCGATGACGGCAACCACCAGCGCGGCCAGCGACCACTGCGCAACCACGAGAAACAGCAGCAGACTGAGCGCATTGAGAGCCGCCGTCGTCACCAGCACCGGCCGGGGCCGCCAGCGCGCCAATAGCCGGCCACCCGCAAAACTGCCGACCACTACGGCAATCGACAGCGGCAGAAACACCAAACCCTTTTCACTGGCACTCAGCCCGTAAGTCCCGCCGAGCACGCGCGGCATGAACACCAGGTAGTTGTAGAAGGCGTAATACTGCACAAAGCTCAGCAGCATGATCGCCAGTCCCTGACGATTACGCACCACTTCCAGGTACTCCCTGGGGTGAAAGGCGCGTGGCGCGCTGCCAACCGGACGGGTTTCCTGCAGCCAGATCGCATTGCTCAGCAACGCCACAGCACCGACTACGGCGAGCAGCAGAAACACGTAGTGGAAATCGAGGTGCTCGCCGATGAAGCCGCCCACTACCGGACCGACCACCGGCCCCAGCGCCACCATCATCTGGAACGAGCCCATCGCCCGGCCACGCTCGGCGCCTTCGAACCGATCCCCGATCACCGTCACCGCCACCACCGAGCCGGCTGCGATGCCTACCGCCTGCAGGGCACGGAACACCAGCAGCGTCTCGATGTTGGTCGAGAGAAAGCAGCCGATGGACGCGCCGATGTAGCACGCCAGCCCGAGCAACAGGGTGCGCCTGCGACCGCTTCGATCCACCAGCGGGCCGTAGACGATCTGCATGAATGCCAGCACAAAGGTGAAGATCGAGATGCTGAGGTTGATCAGCAGCGGCGTGGTCCGCAGCGCCTCGCCCAGCTCCGGCAGAATCGGCGCGTAGACCGTCTGGGTGAATGGGCCGAGAAAGGCGGCGAACGCCACCATGAAGGTCAGCAAACGTGGGCTCATCGGTTCTCCGCCAACTCAGACACAGATGCGCGGTGGCGTGTTACCACCGGGTGCGACCGGTCACTCCTTGACCTGCATGTATTCCTCGGCCCAGACCATGTATTCCCCGGCGGTCGAGTATTTGACCGACAGCTGCGAGGCATTGAGATCGGACGCATCGATCTGGCGCTGCTCGCGCAGGCAGTCATAGGTCGCCTTGATCGCCGCGAAGTAAGCCGCGTGGCCATTGACCACGATGCGTACGCCGAGCGCGGCCAGGCGGCTGTTATCGCGTAGTTTCGGGTTGCCATAGGTCACCAGCATCAGCGGCACGCTGAGCTTCACGGCGACCTGCTCAAGCTGCTCGAAATCCTCGATGCCGACCAGGCAGATCGCATCGGCGCCGGCCGCCTCATAGGCTTGAGCACGGGCGATCACCTCCTCCAGGCCGATCACACCGGCGTTGGTCCGCGCGATGATCGCCAGCTCGGGATCGATGCGCGCTTCCAGCGCCGCACGGATCTTGCCGACCGCCTCGAACATGCCGATCAGGTCAGTGGACTTGCGGCCGAATTTGGCCGGCAACAGGGTGTCTTCGATGGTCAGCGCCGCGATTCCGGCGCGCTCCAGCTCGACCACGGTGCGCATCACGTTCAGCGCATTGCCATAGCCGTGGTCGGCGTCGGCGATGATCGGCAGCCTCGATACACGACCGATGCGGGTCGCCTGCTCGACAAACTCACTCAGGGTGATCAGCGCAAAATCAGGTGCGGCCAGGACCTGTAACGAGGCGATCGAGCCGCCGAGAATGCCGACTTCGAACTCCAGATCGGCGGCGATACGCGCCGACATCGGATCGAACACCGAAGCGGTGTGGTAGCAGCGGTCGGAGGTCAGCAACTGACGGAATTCGCGGCGCAGGGTGTGATGAGAGATACGTTGCATGTAGGTTCCTGATGAGTCGCACGCAAGGGTCGAGTCGCCCTTGTCTGTTCAGTGTTGGTAGCGCTACGGACGGCCAACGGCACGTCGCGGTGTTTCAGAGTCGCGGGCGCGGTTGCCGGCCCTGCACATACGCCATGACCAGCCCGCTGGCGATGATGATGACCATGCCGACGATGCCGCCAAGGTCCGGCGTGTGCCCAAAGGCAATCAGGCCCACCACGCCGGCAAAGATGATCTGCGAATAGGTGAAGGGGGCCAGCGCAGCCGCACTGGCAAAGCGAAACGCATTGGTCAGTAGCAGGTGGCCGCTCATGGCCATGGCGCCGAGCGCAGCCATCAGCAGCCCGTCGTGCAGCGTCGGGGCCTGCCAGTTGAAGATCACCAGCACGCTCATCACCACGCAGCCCACCAGGCTGGTGATGAAATTGCTCGTCACGGGATGATCCGTGGCGCTGAGCCGACGTGTGATCAGCTGGTAGACCGTGAAGCTCAGCGCAGCGCCGAACGGCAGCAGAATCGCCGGTGTAAACAGGGCGCCGCCCGGCCGCACGATGATCATCACGCCGATCAGCCCGCAGCCGACCGCCAGCCATTGCGCACCGCTGACCTGCTCGCCGAGCAGTTTCGAGGCGATGGTGACCATCAGTGGGGCCAGGAAAATCACCGCTGTAGCCTCGGCCAGCGGGATGTAGCTCAGGCCGGTGATGAACAGCATGCTCACGCCGACAAGACTCAGGCCGCGGCAGACTTGCAGCTTTGGTCGCAACGTATGCAGCACGCGACGGCCCATGCGCGGCGTGAACAAGGCGAACATCAGCACCGTCTGCGACAAGTAACGCGCCCATATGACCAGAAAGACGGGATACAGCTGGGTCAGGTGCTTGGCCAGGCCGTCATGAGTGGCGAGCATCAGGCACGACATCAGGATAAGCAGGACGCCGAGCAATGGCCGAGGAGAGTTATTCAAGGGAGAGACCGTGACAATAGGTAGCAACCTAAGAATTATGCCTGCAATTCGCCATTTCGTCAGTTGTCGGATGAGCCCGGCCGACCAGTCGCCGGTACGCCCTTCGTCGGCCCGCTGACGCTGCAACAGGCGATCGCGTATGATCGCCGCCCCCGCGCGAGCCGCCAGGCCGGCCGCGTCCGTTCGAGTGTAGTTCGATGTTCAAGTTGAGAGCGATGCAGGCGCGCGATATACCTGCCGTGATGTCGATTCAGGAAGAATCCTACGCCGCCGAGGTCCTCGAGGACGAGGCGGTGGTCCGCGCCCGCCTCGCGGCGTGCCCGCAGCTAGCGTGGGTTGCCGAGGACGATAAAGGCGTCTGCGCCTATCTGTTCGCCTATCACTCACGCATCGGCAAGGTGACCCCGCTGGACGGCGATTTCCAGCCGCATGCCGAAGCCGATTGCCTGTACCTGCATGATCTGGCCGTGTCCCGGCGCGCTGCCGGGCGCCGCATCGGGCCAGCGCTGGTGCAGCACAACCTCGAACAGGCGCGCTGCCAGCAGTTGCGCTATTCGGCGCTGGTTTCAGTGCAGGAATCCGAGGCCTTCTGGGCACGTCTTGGCTATACCGCGCATACCGAGCTGGAACCGCCGCAGGTCGACAATCTCGCCAGCTACCAGATTCCAGCCGTGTACATGGTGCGCGCCCTGCATTGAGCAAGCGTCGTGGCGCGTTCGACAGCCAGCCATCGGCCAGCCATCGAGGCTGACGGGCGAGCGCGCCCGGCGCCACTTGGCTAAGCCTCGTGAAGCAAACCGAAACATTGATGGAACCCGCGCGCGCTCCAGGACCCAAACGTTGAGTACACGTCGCCGCTTCGCCAGCGGCGGCGCCTCAGCCATCGGTCATACGGAGGAAGCGCAACGTGTCCGAATCCCCTCACGCTCACGGCTTTGCCTACTGGGCGCTTAAAGTCTTCGCCGCCATCGTCGCCCTGTTTGGCCTGGCTCTTGCCGCTGGCGGCGTCTGGCTGATCGCCTTGGGCGGCTCCTGGTACTACCTGATCGCTGGTGCCGGCATGCTGATCTCCGGCTGGCTGATGTTCGTGCAGCGCATCAGCGGCGTCTGGCTGTATTGGCTGGTGTTTGTCGGGACGGTCATCTGGGCGCTTTGGGAAGTTGGGCTAGAGCCGTGGGCACTGTTGCCACGGCTGCTCGCACTGGCAGTAATCGCCCTGCTTACGCTCGCGTTCGTTCCAGCGCTGCGGCGCGCCGCTCACCAGGAGGCCCGCGCATGACTCGCCTGATCACACTGTTCGGCCTGGTCGCGCTGGTCTGGTTGCCGGTCAGCCATGCCCAGATGCCCGCCGCCGACCCCTCGCTGGAGCCGGCCACCAGCGTGACACCCGCCTCCACGGGTGGCGAACCCGAGCCGGCCGACTGGACGGCATACGGCCGCAACGCTGCCGCCACCCGCTATTCGCCGCTCGACCTGATCAACCGCGACAACGTTGCCAACCTCAAGCCCGTCTGGGGTTATCGCACCGGCAACCTGCCGGAGCAGTCGGTGGTCGACAAGAAATGGGCACCGGAAACCACGCCGTTGAAAGTGGGCGACAACCTTTACTTGTGCGACGCCCTCAACGTGCTGGTTTCGCTGGATGCAGGCACGGGTCGCGAGCGCTGGCGCTATGACCCGAAGGTAACGACCGACCACATCCCCTACTCGGCCACTTGCCGAGGCGTCAGCTATTACGAGGTTCCTGACGTCCCGGCTGATCAGGCCTGCAAACGGCGCATCATCGAAGGCACGCTGGACGCCGAACTGGTCGCTGTCGATGCCGACACCGGTGAGCCGTGCGCTGATTTCGGGCATGCCGGGCACGTGGACTTGATGGAAGGCATGGGCAGTTCGGTGCCGGGCTACGTCGCGGTTACCTCGCCACCGACCATCGTCCGGGGCATTGCAGTGGTTGGCCATCAAGTGCTGGACGGGCAGAAAGAAGACGCCCCCTCCGGCGTGATTCGCGGCTACGACGCGGTGACCGGTGAACTCGCCTGGGCCTGGGACATGGGCCGTCCGGGAAAAACCGGCCTGCCGAGCGGTGACGAGGTGTATACCCGCGGCACGCCCAACGCCTGGACCACCTTTACCGGCGACGAGGCGCTGGGCATGGTCTACGTGCCGATGGGCAACTCCGCGGTGGATTACTGGAGCGGCAACCGCCGCGAATTCGAAAAGCCACACTCGACGGCGCTGGTCGCCATCGATGTCACCAGCGGCGAAGTGCGCTGGGAATTTCAGACCGTGCATAACGATGTGTGGGATTACGACCTCGGCTCTCAGGGCACGCTGGTGGATTTCCCCCTCGAAGATGGCCGCACCGCACCGGCGGTGATCCTGCCGACCAAGCAGGGCGATATCTATGTGCTCGATCGCCGCACCGGCGAGCCGTTGACGCCCGTCGAAGAGCGTCCCGTCCCGGCCAGCCCGCTGCCGGACGAGACACTGTCACCCACGCAACCCTTCTCGGTCGGCATGCCGTCGATGCCACGCGAAACGCTGACCGAAGCCGACGCCTGGGGCGTCACGCCACTTGACCAGCTCTGGTGCCGGATTCAGTTCGAGCGTGCCAACTATCAGGGCATGTACACACCGCCGAGCGCCGACCGGCCCTTTATCGAATACCCGAGCTACAACGGCGGAAACGATTGGGGCGGCGCAGCCGTGGACACGGAGCGCAACATCCTGGTGCTGAACTACAACCGCATCGCCATGTACGACCAGCTGATCCCGCGTGACAAGGCGGACGAGCGCGGCATGGTCCCGCTCGGCGTGCCAGGCGGCAAAACTTCGGGCGGGGGC
>NZ_AGSX01000056.1 GCF_000235745.1 Stutzerimonas stutzeri SDM-LAC
CCTGCAGCTGGCTCAACGTGGCGGGCGTTTGCGATTCCGGTGCATGGAGGAAGTCGCCCAGAAAGATCAGCTGCTCGCAAGGGTACCGCGCAACCAGTGTATCGAGTCGTTGCAGGTTGGCTTGGGTGGTGCCGTGGGGCACCGGTTGCCCAAGACGGCGGTAGGCAGCGGCTTTACCGATGTGAATATCAGCAATCAACAACGCCTGCTGTTGCGGCCAATAGATGGCCTTGTCGGCCAGTAACCAGAGTTCGGTCTGTTCAAGTTCGATGGAGAGGTGCGATGTCATGCGCGGAGTCTATCGTGCGTTCGGAGTCGATCCCACTGAGGCGCTGAATCTCGAGTGCGTTCGCGTGGTTGCAGGTACTGCCATCTCATCCGGTGACGCTGCGAAGACCCTATTGTCAGTTGAGAGCTCTTCAGTAGGAGCGAGCTTGCTCGCGCAGCTCAGGCTCTGTCCCTGCAGCGCACCTCTGTTGTGCCAAACCTGCAGGTGAAGGTCGGCGGGTTGATGCAGACAAGAGGCTGTTGATCGGGAGGTGGCAGGGTTTACAAGCGGGATGACTTTGCTTTTTTCACCCTCGGTGTGCCGTCCTTGGTCGCGCGCGGTTTGCGCTTCGCGCTGGTCTCCCGCTCAACGGCAATGCTGGCGCCTGCTTCCGGCTGGTAGCCGCCGGGCCCGGCGGCCTTGTCCAGTTCGGCGACCATCCGGCGGATGCGGTCGGCCAGTTTTTCCGAGGTCATGCTCTCGCGGAAGCGTTCGACCATCAGTGGAAAGGCCAGCGGCGTGGTGCGTTTGACGACGTGCACGTCCAATTCTCGCTGCTGTAAGCGGCTCAACGTCTGCTCCAGCCGCTCGACCTCCAGTTCCTGGCGCAGCACCTCTTCCTCAGCCTGAGTCAGCAGCAGGTTGGCCGGGTCGTACTGGCGGAAGACGTCGAAGAACAGTCCGCTGGAGGCTTGCAGCTGCCGCGCGCTCTTTTGCGCACCGGGATAGCCGGAAAACACCAGCCCGGCGATGCGCGCGATCTCGCGAAAACGCCGGCGGGCGAGCTCTCCGGCGTTGAGGCTGGCCAGCACGTCGTGCAGCAGGTTGTCCTGGCTGAACAGCGCCGGTGTCAGCCACTGCAGCCAGTCCACCTCGGTCGCCGAGAGCAGCTCGAAGCCGTAGTCGTTCACGGCGATGGAAAAGGTCAGCGGTTGGCGCTGGCCCATGCGCCAGGCCAGCAGGCTGGCCAGCCCCAGATGCACGTGTCGACCGGCGAAGGGGTAGAGAAACAGGTGCCAACCCTCGCGGGACTTCATCACTTCAGCCAGCAATGTGGTTTCGGTGGGCAGCGCGGACCAGTCCAGTTGTACCCGTAGCAGCGGCTCGACCAGTTGCATCTCGGGACTCTCGAACCGACCGCGCGAAGCGGTGCCGAGCTGCTCGACCACCGCATCGGCCAGCTCGCTGGAAAGCGGCATGCCCCCGCCATTCCAGCGCGGCACGGCGGCTTTCTTGCCGGTGGCGCGGCTGACGTAAGCGGTCATGTTCTCGACCCGCACCAGCTCCAGCAGGCGCCCGCCGAACAGAAAGTTGTCGCCGGGGCGCAGGCGGGCAATGAAGCCTTCCTCGATGGTGCCCAGTGACCGGCCGCTGCCGCCCTTGGCCCAGAATTTCACCGTCAGGCTGGCGTCGCTGACGATGGTGCCGATGCTCATGCGATGGCGGAGGGCGACGCGGCGGCTGGGGACTTTCCAAAGTCCGGTCTCGTCCGGCTCGACGCGCTGATAGTCCGGGTAGGCCGTCAACGAATGCCCACCATGACGCACGAACGCCAGCGCCCACTCCCAGTGGTCAGCGGTGAGCTCGCGGTACGACCAGGCCTGGCGCACTTCGGCGAACAACTCATCCGGCCGGAAGCCTCCGCCCAGTGCCATGCTGACCAGGTGCTGCACCAGCACGTCGAGGGGACGATGCGGGGCGCTGCGGGCTTCGATGCGGCGTTCGGCGATGGCGACTTGCGCTGCTGCGGCTTCCACTACTTCGAAACTGTGCGTCGGTACCAGCGTGACCCGTGATGTCCGTCCGGGTGCATGACCGGAGCGACCGGCGCGCTGCATCAGGCGCGCCACGCCCTTCGGCGAGCCGATCTGCAGCACCCGCTCGACCGGCAGGAAGTCGACGCCGAGATCGAGACTCGAGGGGCAGACCACTGCTT
>NZ_AGSX01000055.1 GCF_000235745.1 Stutzerimonas stutzeri SDM-LAC
TTTTCGGTGCGGCTTCGACGATTTGCCGGGACAGGTGTTCCATCCGCGGCGATTGCACCTTCCAGGTATGCCAGTACAGCGAAATATCCATTGGCGTGTCCGCGGCCAGATCGACCACTTCACCTTGAGCCAGTGCATCGTGCAATAGCAGCTCCGGCACCATGCCATAGCCCAGCCCGCAGCGGATTGCACTGAAGCGGGGCTCGGAGCCGGGCACGTAGTGACAGGGGTAGGCGCCTTCCGGAAGACCCAGTTGGCGAAGCAGGAACGACGAAGTGAGGCTGTCCTTGCGTGTGTAGGCGACTACCGGCGCCTTGCGCGCGGCGTTACGGCTCAATCCATTGGCGAAGTGCCGCTGGCGAAACGCGGCGGATGCCACCAGGCGATAGCGCATGCTACCCAGCGGTTTGGCCGTACAACCGCGCATGGGCTTGGGCTCGGTGCTGATACAGCCAATGGCAAGGCCGGTTTCCAGCAGGCTGTAGGTGTGGTCCTGATCTTCGACGGTGAGGTCCAGCAGCACGCGCTCGCGGATCAATACGTCGGCCAGTGCCGGAAAGAACCAGGTGCCCAGGCTGTCGGCATTGAGCGCGGCTACGACCACCAGCGGGGCATCGCTGCGCTCGGCGAGCTCGGCCATCAGATCCGCTTCCAGCAGTGTGGCGCGCTTGAGGTATTGCATCAGACGCTGGCCGGTTTCTGTCGGGCGGCAAGGTCGGCTGCGTACCACCAGCGCGCTGCCCAACGCACTTTCCAGGGCGCGCACCCGCTGCGAGATCGCCGGCGGTGTCAGGTGCAGGCGCAGGGCGGCCTGTTCGAAACTGCCAGTCCTGATCACGGTACGGAAGGCTTCGGTCTGCTTGGGATCGAGATTCAATGGCCGGGCCTCAGATTAAGTAAATGTTGGTATAGCCTAAATTTCCTTAGCTACGCCAATTATTTGCGAGTGTGCCCCATAATCGCGGGCCTTTCAGCTTTTCTTCCTACTTGGAGTCGCGCCGTGACCCTGCTGCACATCATCTACCTTGTCGCGATTACCGCAGAAGCCATGTCCGGCGCCATCATGGGCATGCGTCGCGGCATGGATCTGTTCGGCATTTGCCTGCTCGGCACTGTCACCGCGTTGGGTGGCGGCACGGCGCGTGACGTGCTGCTCGGGCACTATCCGGTGGGTTGGATCGCTCATCCCGAGTACCTCGGTTTTACCGTTGGTGCGGCCATCGTCACGGCGATGGTTGCGCGGCACATGCATCACCTGCGGCAGGTGTTTCTGCTGGTTGACGGCCTTGGCCTGGTGGCGTTCACGGTGATTGGTTGCGGCGTGGCGATGGAAATGGGCGCACACGTGGTGATCGTCGTGCTGGCCGGCGTGATCACCGGCGTCTTCGGCGGGCTGCTGCGCGACATCCTCTGCAACGAGGTGCCGATGGTGCTGCAGCGCGAGCTCTATGCAACGGTCGCGCTGTTTACCGGCCTGCTGTATGTCGGGTTGCTGTGGTTGGGGGTGGGCAATTCAATTGCTTCGCTGGCTACGCTCTGTGCCGGTTTCCTGTTCCGGGTGCTGGCGATGACCTTCCATTGGAAGCTTCCGGATTTCCAGGGTCGCGATATTCGCGGCCTGGACTGACCCGCTGCGCTTCCACGTCTGAACCCGGCTGACGATCTAGCACTCCATCACCCTAAGGCGCAGCCATGCTGATTCCCGCCCGGTGAGCCGCTACACTAGCGGCCGGCCTACCAAGGGGAATGGAACCGTGCTGAAAGACCTGGGAATAAAGAGTCGCGTGCTGGTGCTGATCTTGTTGCCCAGTACAGTCCTGGCCGTGGCGCTTGGTATTTACTTCACCTGGATGCAGCTGTCGGAGATGCGCCATCAGCTCGATGCGCGCGGCCAGCTGATCGCCGAACAATTGGCACCGCTGGCGGCCCCAGCCATGGCGCAGGGCTACGGCAAGCGGCTGCAGCGTATTCTCAACCAGGTGCTGGATCAGCCTGACGTGCGTGCGGTGTCCATCCTCGACCCCGAGCGCAATTTGCAGGCCCATGCCGGGCCGAACATGATCACCCCGTCGCCGCCAACCGATCCCGAGGCGCTGACCCAAGTCAGCAGCGTCGACACCACACGCATCCTCCTGCCGGTGCGTGGCAAGCACCTGAATCTCGCCGAAGACAACCCGGAAAACGACCTCCGCGTGATTGGCTGGCTGGAGTTGGAGCTGTCGCATCAAGGCACGCTGTTGCGCGGTTACCGCAGCCTGTTTGCCAGCCTGTTGCTGATTGGCGCAGGGCTGATCATTACCGCGCTATTGGCGCTGCGCATGAGTACGGCCATCAGCAAGCCGCTGCACAAGGTCAAGGTGGCGGTAGCGCAGCTCAAGGATGGTCACCTGGAGACGCGTTTGCCTCCGCTCGGCAGCCACGAGATGGACGAAGTCGCGGCAGGCATCAACCGCATGGCGGAAGCCTTGCTGGCGGCCCGTGAAGAGTTGCAGCAGAGCATCGACCAGGCCACCGAAGACGTGCAGCAGAACCTCGAGACCATCGAGATCCAGAACATCGAGCTGGATCTGGCACGCAAGGAGGCGCTGGAGGCCAGCCGGATCAAGTCCGAGTTTCTGGCCAACATGAGCCATGAGATCCGCACGCCGCTCAACGGCATCCTTGGGTTTACCCATCTGCTGCAGAAAAGTGATCTTACGCCCAGGCAGCACGACTACCTGTCGACCATCGAGAAATCCGCCGACAGCCTGCTCGGAATCATCAACGAGATTCTCGATTTCTCCAAGATCGAAGCCGGCAAGCTGGTCCTCGACAACATTCCGTTCAACTTGCGCGATCTGATCGAGGACACCCTGACCATCCTCGGCCCGGCGGCGCACCAGAAGCATCTCGAGCTGGTCAGCCTGGTCTATCGCGACACACCGCTGTCGCTGGTCGGTGATCCGCTGCGGCTCAAGCAGGTGCTGACCAACCTGGTCAGTAATGCCATCAAGTTCACCAATGAAGGCACCGTGATCGTCCGCGCGATGGTCGAGGATGAGCGCGCCGACCGCGCGCAGCTGCGCATCAGCGTGCAGGACACCGGCATCGGGCTGACCGATCAGGACCTGCGCGCCTTGTTTCAAGCGTTCAGCCAGGCGGACAACTCGCTGTCGCGCCAACCCGGTGGTACTGGCCTCGGTCTGGTGATTTCCAAGCGTCTTATCGAGCAGATGGCGGGGAAATCGGCGTCGACAGCATTCCGGAAGAAGGCTCCGAATTCTGGATCAGCCTGAGCCTGCCCAAAGCGCGTGACGACATCGAGGATCTGCCACAGGCCGCGTTACTCGGGCGCAAGGTCGGCTTGCTTGAGCAGCATCCGCTGGCCCGTCAGGCCCTGCAGCACCAGCTGGAAAGCTGCGGCATGGACGTGCTGTCGTTCGACAGCCTGGATCAATTGCAGGCGGCGGTGTTTGAGGCGCATACCAGCGATACACCGATCGAGATAGCCGTGCTCGGCGTGACCTATCGAGAGATCGCGCCACAACAGCTCTGCCTGCGGTTGTGGGAATTCGAAGGGCTGGGCTGTAAATGCATCGTGCTCTGCCCGACCAGCGAACAGGCGCAGTACCACGAGGCGCTGCCCGAATCGCACACCCACGCCCAACTGCAGAGCAAGCCGGCCTGTACCCGCAAGTTGCAGCGGGTGCTGCTCGATCTGCTGCGTCCGCCACAGACGGCGATCGAGAGCATCGCCGTATCGGAAACCCGGCCGCCGCGCGTGCTGTGTGTCGATGACAACCCGGCCAACCTGCTGCTGCTGGAAACCCTGCTCACCGATATGGGCGGCGAAGTCGAGGCGGTGAGCAGCGGCGCCGAGGCATTGGAAGCGATCAAGCTCAAATCCTTCGATCTGGTGTTCATGGACGTGCAGATGCCGGGCATGGACGGGCGCCAGGCCACCGAGGCGATTCGTCGCTGGGAAAATGAAAGTGCGCAGCCACCGATGCCGATCGTCGCGCTCACGGCTCATGCGCTGTCCAACGAAAAGCGCTCGCTGTTGCAGAGTGGGCTGGACGATTACCTGACCAAGCCGATCAGCGAGCGGCAGTTGGCCCAGGTCATTCTGAAATGGACCGGCCTGCCGCTGGCGCGCAGCTTTGTGGCTGCACCAATCGAGGCGCAGCCGCTGGAAAACAACCTCAAGGTGTTGGATTCGGAAGAAGGTCTGCGCCTGGCCGCGGGCAAAGCCGACCTCGCCGCGGATATGTTGAGCATGCTGCTGGCCTCGCTGGAAGATGATCGCCAGGTCATTCGCGAGACGCATCTAGCCAATGACCGGCAGGCAACCATCGACCGTGTGCACCGTTTGCACGGTGCCACTCGCTACTGCGGTGTTCCGCAATTGCGGGCGGCCTGCGAGCGCAGCGAGACCTTGCTCAAGCAGAACCACCCAAGCGCGACCCAGGCACTGGATGAGCTGGACAGCGCCATCGAGCGGTTGGAGATCGAAGCCAAGATCTTTTAGCGGCAAGCCGCACGCTTCAGGCAAGCCGCGCCGTGCAGACGGCGTTTGCTTAACGCAGCTTGCTGCCTAGCAGTTGCGGTTGCGGCTATTCCCCCATCACCACGCCTTCGCGGCGCGGGTCGGCGCCGCCGAACCAGCCGCTGTCAGTTCGCTGAATGGCCTGCAGCCCGCTGGTCATTTCAGCCTCGTTGACCTCATGACCGCGCGCGTGCAAGGCCTGCACGGTGCTGGCGGGGAAGCGACCTGCTTCTAGTACTGTGGGGCCGTTGAAACTGCCGAAGTTGGGTAGATCAATGGCGCGCTGGGCATCCAGCCCCCAGTCATACATGCCCAGCAGAGTCTTCGCCGTGAAGTGGATGATCGCCGCGCCGCCCGGTGAGCCGAGGCTCGCCAGGAACTGTTCGCCCGTGGCGTCGAACACCAGCGTCGGGCTCATGCTTGAGCGTGGGCGCTTGTTCGGTTCGACCCGATTGGCCACTTGCCGGCCCAGCTTGTCGTAGGGTTCGAAGGCGAAGTCCGTCAGTTCGTTGTTCAGCAGGTAACCGCCAGGCAGACCGGTGCCGCCATCGTTGAGCAGGCGCGAACCGAAGGCCTGCTCGATGGTGGTGGTCATCGCCAGTGCGTTGCCCTCGGTATCGACGATGCTGATATGGCTGGTGCCGTATTCCGGCTGGGCCGCCTGCGGGGCGAACGAGACAGGCATCTCGCCGGGTTCGCCGGCTTCGGCGGTGCCCATGCTGCGCGGGCCGATCAGTGCCGCACGCTGTTTGAGGTAGCTCGGCGCAAGCATGCTGTTCCAGGTTCGGCCAGGCACCGGCACGAAATCGGGGTCGGCCAGGTATTTGGCGCGGTCGGCATAGGCCAGCCGCGAAGCCTCGGTGTAGCGATGCAGGAACTCGACAGAGGGCACCCCCCGGTCGAGCGGCTGGACCGGTGGCAGTTGTTCCAGCATGCCGAGGATCTGCATCTGCGTAATGTGACCCGATGACGGCGGCGGGAACCCGCAGACCTGATAGCGCTTCTGCCAGAGCGTGCAGATGGCGTCGCGTTGGCGCGGTTGATAGCCCTCCAGATCGTTCAGGCTGAGGCGGCCTGGATTGGTCGGGTGAGTGTTTACCTGCAGAACCAGCGACCTTGCGTTGGCGCCGGTGTAGAACGCCTCGCTGCCGTGTGCGGCGATGTCCTTGAGCAGCGCAGCGAGGGCGGGATTGAGCAGGCGATGGCCGATTGGTAGCGGCTTGCCATCGGCCTGGTAGTAGAACGACGCCGCGTGC
The DNA here is from genome assembly GCF_000235745.1 of Stutzerimonas stutzeri SDM-LAC. Classification (GTDB taxonomy): domain Bacteria; phylum Pseudomonadota; class Gammaproteobacteria; order Pseudomonadales; family Pseudomonadaceae; genus Stutzerimonas; species Stutzerimonas stutzeri_H. The sequence continues at coordinate 5,782 of NZ_AGSX01000055.1, forward strand.
GGATCGTTGCGCAAAGCAGGATCGCTGGCCAGCAGGCCATGCAGGCGTGGGCTGACCTCGAATCCGTTTTCAGCCAGTTCGATGGCGGGCGTGAACAAGGCTTTCCAAGGCAACTTGCCGTACTGGTCGTGCGCGCGCTCGAGCATCCTGACCACGCCGGGCACCCCCACCGAACGACCGCCGACTACGGCATCGAGAAAGGCCATCGGCTTGCCGTCGGCAGTCAGGAAAAGTCGCTCATCGACCGCCGCCGGTGCGGTCTCTCGGCCATCCAGTGCTGCAATATGCTCACCGTCCCAATGCAGCAGAAAGGCACCGCCACCCAGCCCGCTGGATTGCGGCTCGACCAGGCTCAGCACCATCTGGACTGCCACGGCCGCATCCATTGCGCTGCCGCCAGCCTTGAGTATTTCGTAACCGGCTTCGGTTGCCAGCGGGTTAGCGGCGGCAACGGCAAAGCGTTCCAGTGCCCAACCGGGCTTGGCCGAGTAGCCGCTGGCCGCCTCCGGGGCAGGCGGGATTTCGCTGGACGGGCCGTCCGGTTGAGTACAGGCAGTGAGGCTGAACAACAGAATCGAGGGGAGCAGGGCGGCTCGTCCGACGTGCATGGGATGTTCCTTGTCTGGGGCGGAAGGAAAATATGTAACTGATTTACAGGCGTAGACCACTGACCTCGGTTAGCCAAGCTTTATCGCTGCGGTTGGTAAATCGTCGTACGTTCGACGTGTTGCGCCGTTTGTCTGCCTGCTGCGCCGAATCAGCGTTCCGTGCGGCATAAGGGGGAGACGTTTCGCAACGCCTGGCTGAGTGATGCCAGAGTATTGCGGTCTGCCCGCGGCGGGTCGTTGCCGCTATCATGTGCGCCTCTCAAAGGCTGTGCGGTCCATCGACGCCATGACAATTCAGTACCCGACCATCGCCGATTGCGTCGGCAACACCCCTCTGGTTCGCCTGCAGCGCCTGCCCGGTGAAACCAGCAATACCATCCTGGTGAAGCTCGAAGGCAACAACCCCGCCGGCTCGGTCAAGGACCGTCCCGCGCTGTCGATGATCGCCCGCGCAGAAGCCCGGGGCGACATCAAGCCCGGCGACACGCTGATCGAGGCTACCTCGGGCAATACCGGCATCGCCCTGGCCATGGCCGCTGCGATCAAGGGCTACAAGTTCATCCTGATCATGCCGGACAACTCCAGCGCCGAACGCAAGGCTGCGATGACGGCCTATGGCGCCGAGCTGATTCTGGTGAGCAAGGATGAGGGCATGGAAGGCGCGCGCGATCTGGCCGTGAAAATGGCTACCGAAGGGCGCGGCAAGGTACTCGATCAGTTCGCCAATGGCGACAATCCCGAGGCCCACTTCGCCAGCACCGGGCCGGAACTGTGGCAGCAGACTCAGGGCAGCATCACCCATTTTGTCAGCTCAATGGGCACCACCGGCACCATCATGGGCGTGTCGCGCTACCTCAAGCAGCAGAACCCGGCAATTCAGATCGTCGGCTTGCAGCCCATGGAGGGCGCAGCGATTCCGGGTATCCGCCGCTGGCCGCAGGAATACCTGCCGAAGATCTATCAGGCCGAGCGCGTCGACCGTATTGTCGACATGGCCCAAGACGAGGCCGAGCACGTCATGCGCCGCCTGGCACGCGAAGAAGGCATCTTCTGTGGCGTGTCCTCAGGCGGTGCGGTGGCCGCGGCGCTGCGGCTGTCGGAGGAAGTCGAAAACGCGGTGATCGTCGCAATCATCTGTGACCGCGGCGACCGCTACCTGTCGACGGGCATTTATGACCAGCCATGATCACGGCATGACGCTGCATGGCGGAACCTGCTGATGGCCAAGCGCAGTGGCGGTCTACGCTTCCAGCCCAGCGGTGGAGAGAAGAAGCCGCAGATTCCTACCGGCAAGAAGCAGCGGCTGAGTATTCAGCGGCTTGCCAACGATGGCCGCGGCATCGCTTTTCACGACAACCGCACCTGGTTCGTTGAAGGCGCCTTGCCCGAGGAAGAGGTCGAGGCGCGCGTGCTCAACGCGCGCAGCCAGATCGTCGAAGCCCGTACCGAGCGTGTGCTGACCGCCAGTGCTCAGCGGCGCGCCGAGCCGTGCCCGCATGCACGGGTCTGCGGCGGCTGCAATTTGCAGCACCTGAGCGCGGCCGATCAGCTTGAATTGAAACAACGAAGCCTGGCCGAGCAGTTGTCCCGCGTGGCCTCGGTCGAGCCGCAGCAATGGGCGGCACCGCTCAGTGGGCCCGAGTTTGGCTATCGCAGGCGCGCAAGGCTCGCCGTGCGCTGGGACAACAAAGCACGACAGCTGGATGTGGGCTTTCGCGCCAGTGTCAGCCAGGACATCGTCGCGATTCGCGAATGCCCGGTACTGGTACAGCCCTTGCAGATGCTGTTGCCGGATCTGTTGGCCGTGTTGCATGAGTTGGACAAGCCGCAGGCGATTGGTCACCTGGAATTGTTCAGCGGAACCAGCGAAGCGGTGCTGGTGCGCCACACGGCGGCGCTTGCCACGCCAGATCTGCAACGCCTGAGCGACTTCGCCGAGGCTAAGCATGTGCAGCTCTGGCTGCAGGGTGAGGGCGCGCCGCAGCCGTTGGAACAGGGTTATACGCTGGGTTACAGATTGCCAAAGTGGGATCTGGAACTGGCGTGGCGACCCGGTGACTTCGTTCAGGTCAACGCGCCGGTGAACGAGGCAATGGTGGCGCAGGCACTGGATTGGTTGGCACCGGAGGCGGGCGAGCGGGTACTTGATCTGTTCTGCGGGTTGGGCAACTTCAGCCTCCCTTTGGCACGTCTTGGTGCGCAGGTGGTGGCGGTGGAGGGCGTCGGCGAGATGGTCGAGCGCGCCCGCACCAATGCGGAGCACAACGGTCTTGGTACTGCGCACTTTTATCAGGCGGACCTGTCGAAGCCGCTTGCCGGCGCCGAGTGGGCCAAAGACGGTTTCGCAGCGGTCCTGCTCGATCCACCGCGTGACGGTGCCTTGGAAATCGTGCGGCAGATGACGACTTTAGGCGCACGGCGCGTGGTCTATGTTTCGTGCAATCCTGCAACGCTGGCGCGCGATGCTGCCGAGTTGATCGCTCAGGGCTATCAGCTGAAGCGGGCCGGCATGCTCGATATGTTTCCGCAGACGGCGCACGTCGAGGCCATGGCGCTCTTCGAGCGACCTGCGTAGCGCAACTTTTTTGACAGGCGATCGGCCTGTGGTTCAACCGACCGGCTCCTAGAAGGTCGGCGTATTCGACGCAGATGATGCGTAGAGGGAAGGTATTAGATGGTCCAGGTCAGAGCGCTTCAGCCGATCAACACCGACGGCAGCATCAACCTCGATGGCTGGCTCGATCACGTGCTGGGAATGGACCCGGCACTCGACCGCGATGCTCTCAAGCAGGCCTGCGAGTTCGCCCGAGCGGCAGAGCAGCAGGCCAACGCGGTGCAGAATCTTTGGAGCGAAGGTACCTCCAGCTACCAGACTGGCCTGGAGATCGCCGAGATACTCGCCGACCTCAAGCTCGATCAGGACAGCCTGGTCGCCGCGGTGATCTACCGTGGCGTGCGCGAAGGCAAAATCCCGCTCGCCGAGGTGCACCAGCAGTTCGGCCCGGTGGTGGCCAAGCTGATCGAGGGTGTGCTGCGCATGGCCGCCATCAGCGACAGCCTCAACCCGCGCGAGTCGCTGGTGCTGGGCACCCAGACCCAGGTGGAAAACCTGCGCAAGATGCTGGTGGCGATGGTCGACGACGTGCGCGTCGCGCTGATCAAGCTGGCCGAACGGACGTGCGCCATCCGCGCAGTGAAGAATGCCGATGACGACAAACGTCATCGCGTCGCGCGGGAAGTGTTCGATATCTATGCACCGCTGGCCCATCGCCTGGGCATCGGCCATATCAAGTGGGAGCTGGAGGATCTGTCCTTCCGCTACCTCGAACCCGAACAATACAAACAGATCGCTCAGTTGCTGCATGAGCGCCGGCTGGATCGCGAGCAGTACATCCAGAGCGTGGTCCAGCAACTGAGGGACGAACTGACCGCCACCGGGATTCACCCCGAGATTGACGGGCGTGCCAAGCACATCTACTCGATCTGGCGGAAAATGCAGAAGAAGGGCCTGCAATTCAGCCAGATCTACGACGTTCGCGCCGTTCGCGTGCTGGTGCCCGAGGTCCGCGACTGCTACACCGCGCTGGGTATCGTGCATACCCTGTGGCGGCACATCCCCAAGGAATTCGACGACTACATCGCCAACCCCAAGGAAAACGGCTACCGCTCGCTGCATACCGCCGTGCTCGGGCCGGAGGGCAAGGTGCTGGAAGTGCAGATCCGCACCCAGGCCATGCACGAAGAGGCCGAACTGGGCGTTTGCGCGCACTGGCGTTACAAGGGCACGGACGTCAAGAGCACTTCGAACCACTACGAGGAAAAGATTTCCTGGCTGCGTCAGGTGCTCGAATGGCACGAAGAGCTGGGCGATATCGGCGGGCTGGCCGATCAGCTGCGCGTGGATATCGAGCCTGATCGGGTCTATGTATTCACGCCCGACGGACACGCCATCGACCTGCCCAAGGGCGCCACGCCGCTGGACTTTGCCTACCGCGTGCATACCGAGATCGGCCACAACTGCCGTGGCGCCAAAATCAACGGGCGCATCGTACCGCTCAACTACAGCCTGCAAACCGGCGAGCAGGTGGAGATCATCACCAGCAAGCATGGCTCGCCGAGCCGCGACTGGCTGAACCCGAACCTCGGCTACATCACTACCTCTCGCTCGCGCGCGAAGATCGTCCACTGGTTCAAGCTGCAAGCCCGCGACCAGAACGTGGCTGCCGGCAAGGCACTGCTGGAACGCGAGCTGGGCCGTCTCGATCTGCCGCCGGTGGATTACGACAAGCTCGCGGAAAAGGCCAATCTGAAAACGGCCGAAGACATGTTCGCCGCGTTGGGCGCAGGTGATTTGCGCCTGTCGCAGCTGGTCAACCATGCGCAACAACTGGTCGAGCCGGACAGCCACGCAGCCGACCAGCTGGAACTGATTCCACGGCGCCCCACCAGCACCAAGCCGGGCAAGCGCGGCGATGTGCAGATCCAGGGCGTCGGCAACCTGCTCACGCAAATGGCGGGCTGCTGCCAGCCGCTGCCGGGTGATCCGATTGTCGGTTACATCACCCTCGGGCGTGGCGTCAGCATCCACCGTCAGGATTGCGCTTCAGTGCTGCAGCTGGCCGGCCGCGAGCCGGAGCGGATCATCCAGGTCAGCTGGGGACCGATCCCGGAAAAAACCTATCCAGCCGACATCAGCATCCGGGCTTACGACCGCTCCGGCCTGCTTCGCGATGTTTCGCAGATCCTGCTCAACGAGCGGATCAACGTGCTGGCGGTCAACACCCGCTCGAACAAGGAAGACAGCACGGCGCAGATGACGCTGACCATCGAGATCCCGGGGCTGGATGCGCTGGGCCGATTGCTCAGTCGCATTTCGCAATTGCCCAATATCATCGAAGCGAAACGCCAGAGAGCCACGTGACGGTGTACTCCAGCGGTGCCGCCTGCCCCGTCACGGTGGATGGGTGAAGCGTCAGCTACGCGGCCCGATCCACCCTACACTGGGCTCAGCTTCAATCTCAGGCATTCACCGAGGAACGTCATGTACCAACTCAACGACCTGTTGCACCTGATGGCACGGCTGCGTGATCCGCAGCATGGCTGCCCGTGGGATCTGCAGCAGGACTACGCCAGCATCGTTCCGCATACCCTGGAAGAGGCCTACGAGGTAGCGGACGCCATCGAGAGCGGCGACTTCGAGCACTTGCCCGGTGAGCTGGGCGACCTGCTGTTCCAGGTGGTCTATTACAGCCAGCTGGCGAAGGAGGAGGGTCGCTTCGAATTCGATGCGGTGGTCGACGGCATCACGCGCAAGCTGTTGCGGCGGCATCCGCATGTCTTTCCCGATGGCGACCTCTATGGCTCGCCCGAGCTGCCCCGCCTCGACGAGACGCAGATCAAGCAGCGCTGGGAGGAGATCAAGGCCGAGGAGCGCGCCGAGAAGGCCGCTGCGCCGGAGCAACTGTCGCTGCTCGACGATGTGCCGAGCGCGCTGCCCGCCTTGAGCCGCGCCGCCAAGCTGCAGAAGCGCACTGCCCAGGTCGGCTTCGATTGGCCGGACGCGCTACCCGTGGTGGACAAGGTGCGTGAGGAGCTCGATGAAGTCCTCGAAGCCATGAGCGAAAACGACCCCGACGCCATTGGCGAGGAAATCGGCGATCTGCTGTTCGTCACGGTGAATCTGGCGCGGCACCTGAAGGTTGATCCGGAAAACGCCTTGCGTGCGGCCAACCGCAAATTCGAACGCCGCTTCCGCTTTATCGAACAAGCCTTGCGAGAGAGCGGCCGGCCCATTGAAGATTGCGACCTGGAGACGCTCGACGCGCTATGGGGCGAGGCCAAGAAAGCCGAAAAGATACCGACCTGTGGTTGATAACCGGAGCCTGATCGTGGAAGTTGTCAGTGCCACGAACCCGCTCGGTGGGTCCTGATTGATCCACCCTTACGTCTAATTTGAATTCACGACGAGACGAGCCGACACATGAGTCTTTCCCTTCGCGATCAGCTGCTCAAAGCCGGGCTGGTCAATGAAAAGCAGGCCAAACAGGCCGGCAAACAACAGCAAAAACAGCAGCGCCTGGTGAAGAAAGGCCAGGCCGAGCAGGACACCTCGCAGCGCGATGCGGCGCTCAAGGCGCATGCCGAGAAACAGGCCCGCGATCAGGAATTGAACCGTCAGCAGCAGGAAAAGGCCGAGCAGAAAGCCCGCACAGCGCAGGTCAAGCAACTGATCGAAGGCAGCCGCCTGCCCAAGCTGACCACCGAGGACTATTACAACTTCGTCGACGACAAGAAGGTCAAGCGCCTGTCAGTGAACAAGCTGATGCGCGACAAGCTCTCCAGTGGCTCGCTGGCTATCGTCCGCCATGGCGGCGGTTATGAAGTGATCCCGCGTGAGGCGGCACTGAAGATTCAGGAGCGTGACCCGCGCCGCATCGTGCAGCTCAACGTCCAGACCGAAGCGCCGGATGCAGACGATCCCTACGCCGCCTACCAGATCCCTGATGATCTAATGTGGTAAGCGCCCACTGATTGAGGGCGCGGCGGCACGCTCAACAACCCTAACGCTGTTGCCTTTTGTAGGAGCGAGCTTGCTCGCGATCAGGATGCTCGGCATCGCCATGAATCGCCAGCAAGCTGGCTCCTACGGATCGGGGGCGGGTGTGCTTCGTGCCCGACGGAAGGACGGATTTATGCCGCCTGCCGGACCTCTACTGCTGTAGCCCGACCGGGCTTTCGGTTACAGCAGGAGGACTCAAATGGAAACCACACGTTATTCGGACGAGATTGAAACGCTCAGCTGGCAAGCCCACGGTGTGCCAGGTGACCCCGAAGAGCCAGGCGTGCCGGACCTGCCGAGCGAACCCGGCGAGCCGACAATCCCTGATCAGCCGCCACCAGATCCGGTTGCCTGACAGCCGCTATGACGACGGCTGTCCAGCCGCCCGCGCGAGCAGGTCGACGACTTGCTCGTCGCTGGTCTGCTCGAAGTTGCGGTAATGGCACCCGACGCCAATGAACGGCTCAGGCATTGCCAGGCACACCAGCTCTTCCACATCCGCTTTGAGCATCTCGATCACATCCCGCGGACCCACTGGCACAGCCAGTACCACGCGGCTCGGCTTCGATTGCCGGAGCCCCTTCAGCGCCGCTCGAACCGTGGCGCCGGTGGCGATACCGTCGTCGATCACGATGACGCAACGATCAGCGATCACCGGGGCGGGTCGTTCGCCGCAGTAGCGATGCCGGCGTCGTTCCAGCTCGGTTAACTGACGTTGCATCTCCTCCTCGAACCAGTTCGGTGGCGGTGCAATCTGGTTGAGCAATTCCTGGTTGATCACCCACTTCGGCTCGGCGCCGTCGATCACCGCGCCCAGCGCCAGTTCCTCGTTGCCGGGTGCGCCGATCTTGCGCACCAGCACCAGATCCAGTGGCGCGCCGAGGTGTCGAGCCACCTCGAAGGCAGCCGGAACCCCGCCGCGCGGCAGGGCCAGTACCAGTGGCTGCGCTTCGGCCAGGTGCTGCAGGGCTTCGGCCAACTCCTGGCCGGCATGGGTGCGATCACGAAACAGTTGGGATTCGGGCATCAGGGCGTGCATGGCTCACTCTCCGAATGGGTAGGTATCCGGAACGCTCTCGTCGTCGATCTGCTGCGGGCCGATCGGCTTGACCGCCGTGGTCTGTTCGAACCAGAGCAGTGCGTCGAACTGTTCTGAAAGTATGGCCTGAAAATAATGACTCTGACGTTCAGTGGCCGGACGGTAGATCACGCCGATGGCGCGCTCCAGACGTGGGCGTGCCAGCGCCTCGCGCAGTGGCCCGTCATCGCGCCAGCTGGTCAGCGAGGCCGCCATCCCGGCACGCAGAAACAATTGCTCCCAGCTGTCCGGGCGCGACGGGCGAACCTGCTTGATCTGCATGGGTTCGTCCCAGTTGTCGGCGGCTGCCACTTCGCCGCGATCAGTTCCCATGCCGAGCAGCACCGCATCGCGGCCAAAGGCGGTGCGACACAGCTCGCCGATATTGAATTCGCCGCCCCAGCCCATCGAGGTCGAAGCGGCGTTTCCAATGTGCGAATTGTGCGCCCACACCACCGCCTTGGCGGCATCACCGCGATGCTTCAGCAGGGCCTGCAGGGTGTCGAACATGTGTCGGTCGCGCAGGTTCCACGACTCCGTTGAGCCCTGGTACATGGCGCGGTAATACTGCTCGGCGGCGAGCACGACGCGGGCATTCTGCTCGGCATTGAAGAAGCTGTTGCGGTCTTTGTTCATGTACTCGAGCCGCTGGTCGAGCAAGGCGCGCAACTGTTCGACTACCACCGCCTCGCAGGACGGTTCGCCGCGCATCACGTTGTGACCGTAGGCTGCCGGTTCGTCGTGCCATGGGCTAAGGCAGCCATATCGGCGCCGCGCGGTCGCGGCAGCATCCGGGTCGACCCGGTCGAGATAGCCGAGCACCTCCTGGATCGAAGCGCCCAGGCTGTAGACGTCCAGCCCGCGGAATTCAACCCGCCGCTCGGCAGGCTGGGCATCGTTGTGGCCGCGTAACCAGTGGGCGAAGTCGGCGACTTCCTGGTTGCGCCACATCCAGGTCGGAAAGCGCTTGAAGCCTTCCTCGACCCAGGCCGGAGGTTGCTGCTGGCGCACGTAGCGGTCGATCTTCGCCGCATCCGGCCAGTCGGCTTCGGCCGCGACGATGGTAAAGCCGTGGCGCTCGATCAATCGGCGGGTGATGGCTGCTCGGGCTCGGTAGAACTCCGAAGTGCCGTGGCTGGCTTCCCCGATCAACACCACCCGCGCATCTGCAAACTGGTCGAAGGCATCAGCAAACGCAGGGTCCTCAATGCCGGGCAATTCGGTTGCGCTGCGGCGCAACAACTCGATCAACTGCTCCTCGGTCATCTCTTTAGGGTGTGGGCGCGATTGGATCATGGTCTCGTCTCCGGATCGGCTTTCAAGGATGACCGACGCCAGATTGCCCCGTTCAGACCGTCCGGCGGCTGGTTAAACAAGCACAGGCGGCAGAACTGAATGCAAGGGACTAGTCTCTAAACAAGGCGACGCCAATTTCGGCGAGCAAGTTTCCGCTGAAGGCGCTAAGACACGAGGGGCACCTATGACGACCTGGATCATCGCTTACAGCAAAGACGGCAACACCTCCATTGTGCGGACTGAATCCGATCGCCAGCCGGATATAGACGAGGCAGTTGAGCTGGTAACCCAAAAAGCCGAGCAGGACTACGCCGGGGAGGATGATGCCTACGAGATGGACCCGGACGTCGAACAGACACCCGCCACCCGCCTGGCCCAGCGTTTCGGCATCACAGTGACCGGTATTTCCCAGGCCTGATACGCTCAGGCCACCTGCCACACACCATCATCTCCAGCCACGAACAGGCGCCGGCCCGGGTCGGCGCCGACTTCCATCATTCCGGTGAAGCTGCCGAAGGCCGGCAGCAGGCTGAGTCGCGCGCCGATACAGAAGCAGGGTAGGCGTAACGACTGACGACCACGACCGTGCAGGCGGAACGCGGGGTGAAGATGGCCGGCGAGAACATGGTGAGTGGGGTGCGGATCCGGCTCGTGCTGCAGGGCAAACGGGCCGAGCAGCAATGGCTCGGGGACGACCGTCATCTCAAGACTGGCAGGCGGGTCGCCTGCGCG
>NZ_AGSX01000054.1 GCF_000235745.1 Stutzerimonas stutzeri SDM-LAC
TTCGACAACACGGCCAGCGGTGCGGCGACGGCCAATACCCTGGCGATGCAGCAACGCTTGGGTTGAGAGCGGCAGGCGGAGGCGACGTCAGCGCGGGATGATGCGCACCCGTCCGGCCGTATTGTCGCGCCGTCCGGCCTTGTCGTTGGCGGCACGACCGGGGATCGTGCCCTCGTCGGCGCCGCGGTCGGGCGATGCCGAGCCGTCGAGCTTGCGGGCGTCTTCGCTGATCGAGGTGGCGTCGGGGTAGCCGGTGGTCAGGGTTTCGGTACTGGCCGTCACTGGCGTCGCATCGTCGTCGCCCCAGCTGGCGCTGCGTTCGTCGATATCGATGGCGCCGTTTTGCTCCATCAACCGCTCGACCAGCGACACCTGGCGGTCATCGTCGAGCGTGACCGTCACCACGGTGGAACCGCGGCGGGCCGCTTCGGGGTAACGGCCGGCGTGCTGGCTGGCGTCGTCGCCGAACACCTTGCTGAAGAAACTGCCGATTTTCTCCGCCACGGTGGCGTCAGGGTCCGGCTCCTCGCCGACCACCTCCACACGGTTGCTGTCGACCGCCTGCGGATTGAGAGAAGCGGAAAGCTGAATAGCATCACTGCTCACGCCCTGGCTGAGCAGTTCACCTTTGACCTGCTCGGCTTCGGCGTAGCGGTCGAAGGCCGCGATGAGAATCTGGGGCATGACGTCACCTCTCGATGCGCAGGCGGGCTGCGGTTGATATAGGTGACGGCGCCCCGGCCGCTGCAGCCGGGCACGCCGTCCTGGAGGGTTGGGCGAAGGCAGTGGGTGAATGGTTCCCGCCGGTCGCGTTACCTGATGCGTCGAAGCTTTGGGCGCACCGGAGCACGCGGGCCCAGCGCCATTCGTCAACCGTTCACCACCTTGCCGCCGTTGATGTGGATGGTCTGGCCGCTGACGTAGGACGAGTCCTTGCAGGCGAGGTAAACGTAGGCCGGGCCCAGCTCGGACGGCTGGCCGCATCGGCCCATGGGCATCTGGCTGCCGAAGTCTTCGAGCATCTGCGGATCGTGCTTGCCCAGGGTCGCCGGTTGCAGCGGGGTCCAGATCGGTCCGGGTGCGATCTGATTGACGCGGATATCGCGCTCGATCAGCTGTTGCGACAGGGCGCGGGTAAAGCCGTCGATGGCGCCCTTGGTCGCGGTGTAGTCGACCAGCATGGGGTGGCCGATGAATGAGTTGATCGAGGTGGTGTTGATGATCGAGGCACCGGCTTTCAGGTGGGGCAGGGCGGCACGGGTCAGGTAGAAGTAGCCGTGGATGTTGGTGGCGAAGGTCTTTTCCCACTGCTCATCGGTGATGTCTTCCAGCCGGGTCTGGACTTCCTGGCGCCCGGCGTTGTTGACCAGCACGTCCAGGCGGCCGAAAGCTTCCAGCGTTTTGGCCACCGCGTCATTGCAGAAACCGCTGTCGCGGATGTCGCCGGCCAGCGACAGGCAGCGCCGGCCCTCGGCTTCGATCAACTGCTTGGCGTCTTCTGCATCCTCGTGCTCGTCGAAATAGAGGATCGCCACGTCGGCGCCCTCGCGCGCGAAGTGCAGCGCTGCTGCGCGGCCGATGCCGCTGTCGCCGCCGCTGACCAGCGCCACCTTGCCGGCCAGCTTGCCGCTGCCCTTGTAATCGTCGCGGATGAATTCGGCCGGCGGGTCCATTTCGCGTTCCAGGCCGGGTAGGCGGTCCTGCTTCTGCGCATGAATCTTCGGGTAGGTCATAAGCACTCCGGTCAGCAATGGGTCGTGTAAATACGGCTGACAGGGGGCGGGAAAGTTTCGGGCGGGTGCCGAGTGGCGTCTTGCGTCTGACCGGCGATCGGGAACCGCGCGGCGCCGGCTGGTAGCGCTTGGCCATCAGGCCTGCGTGGCCTATAGTGCCGCGCGCCAAGGATGGCCGCCGGACCCCAGCGTAGGGCCGGTCGGGTCGTCCACGCCTACCACCTGCAAGGGATTGAAAAGATGAACATGAAGCGACTCCTGGCACTGCCGCTAACCGCCGCGCTGCTGTCCGCCTGTACCGCCACGACGTCTCTGCGCTCGAGTGACCCGAGCCTGGCGGTGAAAATCAACGACGATGCACCGCTGGTGCTGAAGAACCCGGTCAGCAAGACCTACAAGGCCACCAGCTTCGGCCAGTACCGCTTCCGCGCCACACAAGAAGGCATGGAGCCGATGTACGGCCTGGTGCCGCTCAAGTTCAACAAGGGCTACCTGATCGCCGACATCCTGTTCTTCGCGCCGGCGGCTTTCTACAACCTGCGCGAGGTCTATCCCTACTACGAGTTCGACGTGGCGCAAGGCGTTGTGCGCTACAAGAAGAATGAAAGCGATCAGTGGACCAGCTACACGCCCACGGCTGCCGAAGCCGCGCGAGCGCAGGCTTATTTCGGCCAGTAAAACCTCCTGGCGCGAGCGTTGTTGCGGGCTGTCATCGCGGTCCTGATCCGCCCTCGCCCCGCTGGGAAAGGGCGGGGGTGATCCAGGCGAACCCGGTCTTCGCTAACGTTCAGCCTCCGAGCCGGCTGCCAGTCGGCATCATCGCGTCCGCCGCTCGTCGCGGACCGCTTTCCTGGCCTGACATCGGCACGGCGCGGGCGTAGAATCCGCGCCGCTCCGGCTTCCCGTTTCGAATTCCCGATTGCTCCCTGCCAGCCCGCGCTTACCCGAGCCGCGGGCTGCGTGCGTTGTGGTCAAGCAGGGCTGGTCACTCTTTTTATCCTCCCAGTCGCCACGCTGTGGTGCGCCGCGTGGCGCGCTGCACATGCCGACTGGATCGCACGCCAGACATCGCTTACATGAACGAATCGAACACCCACGCCGGGCGTTGGCTCAGTGTCGTCGCACTGGCCTTGGCCGCTTTCATCTTCAACACCACCGAATTCGTCCCGGTCGCCTTGCTCAGCGACATCGGCCGCTCGTTCGACATGCCGCCATCGCAGGTCGGGCTGATGCTGACCATTTACGCCTGGGTCGTGGCGCTGATGTCGCTGCCGATGATGCTGCTGACCCGCAACATCGAGCGTCGCACCTTGCTGATCGTCGTCTTCGTGGTGTTCATCGGCAGCCACCTGGTGTCGAGCGTGGCCTCGAGCTTCGGCATGCTGATGCTCAGCCGCATCGGTATCGCGCTGGCGCATGCGGTGTTCTGGTCGATCACCGCGTCGCTGGCCGTGCGCGTCGCTCCGCCGGGCAAGCAAGCGCAGGCCCTGGGCCTGCTGGCGACCGGCAGTGCGCTGGCCATGGTGCTGGGCATACCGTTGGGGCGGGTCGTGGGTGAGCTACTGGACTGGCGTACCACCTTCCTGTCGATTGCCGGGGTCGCGGCGTTGGTGGTGCTCTGCCTGGCGCGCACGCTGCCGCTGCTGCCGAGCCAGAATTCCGGCTCGCTGCGCAGCCTGCCGCTGCTGTTCAGGCGACCTGCGCTCGTCGCCGCCTATGTGCTGACGGCGCTGGTGATCACCGCGCATTTCACCGCTTACACCTACATCGAGCCGTTTGCACAGACCATCGCTCACCTGAGCGGCGACATGACCACCGCGCTGCTGTTGCTGTTCGGCGGTGCGGGCATCCTCGGGTCGGTGCTCTTCAGCCGCTACAGCAATCGCTATCCGAAGGGCTTCGCTACCACCGCCATCGCAATCATGGCGACCTGCCTGTTGTTGCTAGCGCCGGCCGCGCGTGACAGCTCGCTGCTGGGCACTCTGGTGGTGATCTGGGATATCGCCGGGATGTGCTTCGGTCTCGCGGTACAAGCCAAAGTGCTCAATCTGGCGTCCGATGCGACCGACGTGGCGATGGCGATGTTCTCGGGCATCTACAACGTCGGCATCGGCGGCGGTGCGCTGCTGGGCAGCCTGGTCACGCAGCAACTGGGTCTCGGTCACGTGGGTATCGTCGGCGGCCTGCTGGCCGTGAGCGGCGTCGTGCTGTGCGGCTTCGCCACCTATCGGTTTGCCAAGCCGGTGGGCAGCGCCGCGCTCTGACGGAGCGCGGCAGGACTTCAGGCTGTTACTCCCTCGTCAGGATGGCTGGCCCGCCTGGCGGCGATCATCAGCCTTGCCGTTGGGTTACTTCAGCTCGTTGGCGAAGCGCCCGACCGCGTCGACTACCTGCTTGGCACCATCCTGAATCTCGACGATCACCGCGCCGGCCTGGTTGGCCAATGACAGGCCCTGGGCGGCCTGTTCGCGGCTGGCTGCCATCTCGCGAACGGCGTCGTCGACCAGCGCCTGGTTTTTCTGTACCACACTGACGATTTCTTCCGTGGCCGCACTGGTGCGGCCGGCGAGCTGGCGCACCTCGTCGGCCACCACCGCGAAGCCGCGGCCCTGCTCGCCGGCGCGCGCCGCTTCGATGGCGGCGTTGAGCGCCAGCAAATTGGTCTGCGCGGCGATGCCGCCGATGGTCTGGACAATGGAGCTGATCAGCTGCGACTGCTGGCCCAACGCCTCGATCCCGTGGGTTGCCGATTCCACCTCCTCGGCGATGCGCTGCATGGTGGTGACGGTATCCCTGACCACGATGGCGCCACGCTCGGCGCTGGTGTCGGTCTGCCGCGATACGTCATAGGCGATGCTGGCGGCTTCGCGCACCTCGGTTTCACGGGCGACCTGATCGGTTACGACGCTGGCGAACTTGACCACTCTGCAGAGCTTGCCTTCGGTGTCGTGAACCGGGTTGTAGCTGGCTTCCAACCAGACTTCCCGGCCCATGCTGTCGATGCGTTTGAAGCGATCGGCCACGAATTCGCCGCGGTTGAGGGTTTCCCAGAACTGCTTGTACTGCGGGGAGGACGCTTCCTCGGGCGAGCAGAACATGCGGTGATGCTTGTCGACGATCTGCTTGAGCGAATAGCCCATGCCTTGCAGGAACTGGTCGTTGGCGGTGACCACCGTGCCGTCCAGGTTGAACTGGATGACCGCCGTGGAGCGAAGCAGCGCGGTGATGAAGGCTTCGTTTTCCTTCGCCTGTTGCAATTCGCGGGTTACCTCCCGGGCGAAGCCGCGGATATCCAGCAGGCCGCCGGCGGTGTCGCGAATCGGATACCAGTCGACATGCAACCACGCCAGGCTGCCGTCGGCACGCAGGTAGCGGTAGTCGTCACCGATCGGGGAAAGCCGGGCCACCGCGGCACGGAAGTCGCGGAAACACGGCAGACCGGTGACATAGGCCGGCACGATTTCAGCCATCGGCCGGCCCAGCAGTTGGTCGACCCGATAGCCGAGCGCATCGGCGAACTTCCGATTGACGTCCACCATTCGAAACTCGCGGTCCAGCGTGACCGACAGCAGCGTTTCTGCCATGCGGTCATGCAGCTGGCGCAGCAGAGCCAGCTCGGCGGTTTGTTCCACGAGTTGTTTTTTGAGTTGTCCGTTGAACATGCAAGCACCGGGAAGAGGGGAGGAGATGCGACTCTATCGGCACACCGCCGCCATACTTGACGCCCGCCGGCGTTAATCGAAGGTCAATCGAGCTTTTCGATGCGCACCGGAATGACACCTACACGCGGATTGGCGATGGCCTCGAACGCGGCCCTGGACAAATCGACGATACGGTTGCGCACGAACGGACCGCGATCATTGACGCGGACCACCACGCTTTTGCCATTGCGAGTATTGGTCACCCTGATCCGCGTACCGAACGGCAAGGTGCGATGCGCCGCGGTCAATGCATGCTGGTCGAAGCGTTCGCCGCTGGCGGTCAGCTTGTTGTGGTGCTGGCCGCCGTAATACGACGCCTTGCCCGAACCGATCGGCTGGCCCGCGCCAGCAGGCGTCGTCTGGTCCGGCGTTGGCTGTTGCGGAGCCGTAGTGCAGCCGGCCATGGCCAGGCAGAAGAGCGCGGCGGTTATCCATCGGGTCTGCCAGGTACGCATGTCGATCCTTAAAGTTGTATAGGGGGCTCGTGATTATTGCCAAGCGGCTGCGCGCGCGAAAGAACGCGAGGCGTGCTCTCTCAGCGACCGACGCTGGCAGGTCATGACTATAGCGCTGCGCCTGGATCGCGCGGGCCGCTATCGGCGCGATCGACACAATCTACGGATCATCGCGCCTGGAAAGGACCACGCTGCGTCACGTCTTCATATGCGCCGCATTTCCTAGTTCTTTGGTCTGAGATTGAGCAGTTTTCGATCACCGGACTCTGTACATGGTTCGTGACTCCACGGAGGCGGCCGAAGCCGGGCGCCGGCGCGTCAACGAAACCGTCAGCGCTATCAATAACCTCCCGGCGCGCATCAGTGATACCGGTGAGCACGTTCAAGGGCTGGACGTCGCCCGCGAAGCCGGAACCATGCTCGATACCCAGTCGGCGACCGGTGCCCACCAGACCGCCGCAGCCAGTGAGGAACTGGCGCGGCTGGCGACCGACCTCAATCAGCTGGCCCTGCGTTTCAAGACCTGACGAAGGCCTAGCGCTCGGGCTTGGCCAGCCAGGTGTCGGCGATGCGCTGGTATTCGCCGGTGGCCTTGGTCAGGTGCAGCCACTGATCGACATAGGCCTTGAACGCCACGTCGCCGCGCGGCAGCAGGAAGGCCTTTTCGCTGTACTGCAGTGGTTTGTCGGGGTTCACCGCGCACAGCGTCGGGTAGTTGCGCTGCTGGTATTGCGCCTCGGACGAGTCGGTGATCATCACGTCGGCCTTGTTGTCGGCCACCGACTTGAAGATCACCGTGTTGTCGTGGAACAGCTCCAGCTGCGCCTTGGGCAGTTCGCGATGGACGAACGCCTCGTTGGTGCCTCCCGGCGGTTCGATCAGACGGACCGACGGCTGGTTGAGCTGCTCGATGGTCTGGTACTTGTCGACCTCATCGCAGCGGACGAAGGGGATCTTGCCGTCAACCGCAATCGGATCGCTGAAGAACGCCTTCTTCTGCCGTTCGAGCGAGATCGACACGCCGCCCACCGCCATGTCGCACTGCTCGAGAAAATCCGGCATCAGCGTCTTCCAGGTGGTCGGCACCCACTCGACTTTCACGCCCAGGCTCTTGGCCAGCGATTCGGCCAGGGCGATATCGATCCCCTCGTACTGCTTGTCATCGCGCAGGAAGGTGTACGGCTTGTAGTCGCCGGTGGTGCAGACCTTGAGGGTGCCGCGCTGCTGGACATCATCGAGCAGCGAAGGGGCGGGCGCGGCGACACTCGCGCCGCTGGCCAGCAAGATGCCGGCCGCAATCAGAGATCTCATTGAGTTTTCCTTGCAAGGCGGACGCAGCGGCCCGGTTATTGTTCTGGCCCGCACGACGATGCGGACAGCTGGAACGTACCGGACACAGGCGGTTCGTCACAAGGCCAATGGCTCGGGCGTTCGCGTTTCCCAAGTATTCGCCGCGGGTCGCGGCTCCCACAAAGGTGCGTTGTGCAGCGGCCGCTGTTGTGGGAGCCCCGACCTCGGGGCGAAGCGGGATCGGTCAGGGCTTGGGAATCGGGCACAAACGTGGCGCTGGTGGTGTTGCAGCGGCCGTATTCGCCGCGGGTCGCGGCTCCCACAAAAGCGGGCCGTGCAGCGACGGCTCTATAGGAGCCTCGACCTCGGGGCGAAGCGGAAAGGGCGTTAGCCCTGCGGCGAGCGGCGGATGGTCTTCATCAGGTCAGCCGGGGTGATGTGGCCGACCACGCTACTGGCGCTGCCCGGTTGTGGCAGGTTGAGGATGTTGCCCTTGATCTTGCCGACCACGTGCATCTCGCACGGCTTGCAATCGAACTTCAGGGTCAGGACTTCGTCGCCGTGCACCAGCTGCATCGGCGCGACCTTGGTGCGCACGCCGGTCACACCCTTGGCCTGTTTCGGGCACAGGTTGAAGGAGAAGCGCAGGCAGTGCTTGGTGATCATCACCGGCACTTCGCCGGTTTCCTCGTGGGCCTCGTAGGCCGCGTCGATCAGCTGTACGCCGAAGCGGTGATAGAAGGCCCGAGCTTTCTCGTTGTACACGTTATATAGGAACGACAGGTGCGCTTCCGGATAGACCGGCGGCGGCACGCTGACGGCCTTGCGGCTGCCCAGCGGGCGAATCGCTTCGCGGGCTTCGGTCAGCGCCTCGATGGCTTCGCGGCGCAAGGCCTTGAGCTGGGAGTTGGGGATAAAGAAGGCCTGCGGTGCATCTACGTCCACCTCTTCGGCGTGGTAGATGGTCGTGCCCAGCTGGCTCAACAGGTCGGCGATCTGGCCGGGCACCTGTTCCGGCTTCTTCGCTTCACCGAAGGGGCCGGCCAGCGAAACCGTGGCGTAGGCGCCTTCTTCGCTGGTGACATGTAGCTCGAGCTCATCGGCGCGCAGCTTGGCCAGCCAGCGCACGCCGACGCGGCGCTCGGCAGAGGTCTTGAGCAGCGCTTGCTGCCAATTGTGATCAAGGTTGCGGTTCAGCGGATGGTTCGGGCGTAGCTGGCGGATCGCCGCAGGCATTTCATTGGGCTCGACGCGGTACTGCCACAGCGGTTGGCCGTCTTCTTCGAACTGACTCAGCGGCTCGACCACGCTGGCGCGGAAACCCACCACTTCGCGTTTGACCAGCACGTTCAGGCCGTCACCGTTGGACAGCGGTTCGCGGGTCTGCACGGTCAGGTCATGCTTGCCGACCTTGAGCACTTCGCCTACGGCGAGACCGGTGAAGGTCGGCGAATCGAAGGCGCCGATGTCGATCTTGCGGTCGGTGACGAAGTAGTCCGTGCTGCCACGGTGGAAGGTCTTGTCCGGGTCGGGTACGAAGAAATGATCGGTGCGGCCGCTGGAGGCGCGGGCCAGATCGGGGCGGCCTTCGAGGATGTCGTCCAGGCGCTGGCGATAGTAAGCGGTGATGTTCTTCACGTAGCTCACATCCTTGTAGCGGCCTTCGATCTTGAATGAGCGCACGCCGGCATCGACCAGCGCGCGCAGATTGGCGCTCTGGTTGTTGTCCTTCATGGACAAGAGGTGTTTTTCGAACGCGACCACCTGGCCCTTATCGTCCTTCAAGGTGTAGGGCAGGCGACACGCCTGCGAGCAGTCGCCGCGGTTGGCGCTGCGGCCGGTCTGCGCGTGAGAGATGTTGCATTGTCCGGAGAAGGCCACGCACAGCGCGCCGTGGATGAAGAACTCGATGGCCGAATCGACCTCGTCGGCGATGGCGCGGATTTCCTGCAGGTTCAGCTCGCGCGCCAGCACCAGCTGGGAAAAGCCGGCCTGGGACAGAAACTTCGCTCGCTCCAGGGTGCGGATATCGGTCTGGGTGCTGGCATGGATTTCGATCGGCGGCAGGTCCATTTCCATCACGCCCATATCTTGCACGATCAACGCATCGACACCGATCTCATAGAGCTGCCAGATCAGCGTACGCGCGGCTTCCAGCTCGTCGTCATGCAGGATGGTGTTGAGGGTCACGAACACCCGCGCATGAAACAGGTGGGCGAATGTCACCAGCTCGGCGATGTCTGCCACGCTGTTCTCGGCGTTGTGCCGGGCACCGAAACTCGGCCCGCCGATGTACACCGCATCGGCGCCATGCAGGATGGCCTCGCGAGCGATGGTGGTGTCCCGAGCGGGGGAGAGCAGTTCGAGATGGTGCTTGGGCAAGGACATGGGCGCGGACCGGGTGCAGATCGAAAGGCGCGCATTGTAATGGCTTGCGGCACGTTTGGGGCTGGCCACTGGGCGAGTGGGTCGCGCGAGCGCTTTTCATGGCTTGGTTGTTCGTTTCATCGAAGGGCTTTCGACGGTGTTCATAGAAATATATAATGCGAAATATTCTCATAATCGATCTCATTACATGGAAACCAGAGATGCCGAACACCACGTTTGCCCAGTTCAAACCCGCTGCCGGATGCTCAAAGCTCGCCCTGAAGCCGCTCACATTGGTAGTTCACCTACTCGCTGTTGGTGCGATCCTTCCCGCCATGCCTGTTTACGCGCAGTCCGCCGCTGCAACTGAGGCAGACGAGGCAACTACCCTCGAAGCGGTCACCATCACCGGTGAGGCGGTGCAAGACGTGACGGAAGGAACGGGCTCCTACACGACCGGCGCCGCACGTACGTCCACCCCGCTCAGCATGTCCCTTCGCGAAACGCCGCAGTCGGTTAGCGTGATAACGCAGCAGCGCATTGAAGATCAGGACATGCAGACCATCCTTGATGTGGTGAATAACACCACCGGTGTTTCGGTTAACCGTTACGAAACGGATCGGGCGCAGTTCAACGCGCGTGGGTTCGCGATCAACTCCCTGATGATCGACGGTGTGCCGACGATATGGGAGCAACCGTGGAGTTCGGGTGAGATGTTCAGCAGCCTGGCAATGTATGACCGCGTCGAGGTGGTGCGCGGAGCAAACGGTCTGATGGCGGGGGCCGGAGACCCGTCTGCTTCGCTCAACCTGGTCCGTAAACGTGCTAGCAGCCGCGAGCTGACGGGTTCTGTCGAGGTCAGCGCTGGTAGCTGGGATACCTATGGCACGGAGGGCGACCTGTCCTTCGCCGTCAACGAGGCCGGTACGATACGTGCCAGGTTGGTAGGAGAGTTCAACGAAGGAGACAGCTGGATTGACCTGAAATCCAAACAGCGCGAAACCTTCTACGGAACCATGGACATTGACCTCACGCCAGATACCACCCTTTGGTTCGGTCTTAGCCGTCAGACAAACGAGTCCGACTCGCCAATGTGGGGTGGCCTGCCTGTCTGGTATGCCGATGGCAGTCGCACGGACTGGAGCCGTTCCAAGACGACGTCCGCCAAGTGGAGTAAATGGGACAGCACGTACGACACCTACTTCATCAATCTCGATCACCGCTTTGCCAACGATTGGGAAGTGAACCTGAGCTACAACCGCGGCGAACGCAGCTCCGATTCTTATCTGCTGTACCTGTCGGGTAACCCTGGCCGCGACGGCAGCGCACCGATGTCATCCTTTCCTGGCTCCTACAAGACTGAAACTGTGCAGGACGATTACAGCATTCGCTTTGGCGGGCCGGTGATGCTGTTGGGGCGCGAACACGAGGTCGCTTTCGGCTACATCTATAGTCAGCAGGACTTTGATGCCGACAGGCGTGTCGCGCAGAGCGGCTTCGGTGGCGTCGCCAATTTCGACGCCTATGACGGCGAATTTCCTGCGCCGGCATGGGAAGGGTTGACTCCATACAGCTACGGCGACCTGACCCAGAAGGGGCTGTACGCCGTGACTCGGCTGAGCGTAACGGACGGTCTGAAAGTGATCCTTGGCGCGCGTGACAACCGCTACGAGAAGACCAGTGACGACACCCCGTTCACCTCACCCTCCCGCCTGGATGAGCATGAACTGACACCCTACGCCGGTATCGTTTATGACCTAACAGAGAACCTGTCGGCCTATGCCAGCTACACCGATATCTTTCAGCCCCAGGCGCGGCGGGATATTACTGGTCAGCAGTTGGAATCGGTCATCGGTGAAAGCTACGAGACCGGCCTGAAGGGCGAATTCTTCGAAGGCCGGCTAAACGCGTCTGCGGCCATCTTCAAGATCAAGCAGGATGGTCTGGGCGAGAGCACAGGTATTACCGTTCCCGGCGGCATGGCGGGGGAGTTTGCGTACGAGCCTATCGACGTGACCAGCGAGGGCTTCGAGCTGGAGGTTTCCGGCGAACTGGCTCCGGATTGGAATCTCATGGCGGGCTATACCCAATTTGAAGTCGAGGACCCGGACGGTAACGCTCGCAGCACGCGCTTCCCTACCAAGCTGGTGCGCACTTTCACGACCTACCGTCTACCGGGTGTTCTCAACAAAGTGACCATCGGCGGCGGCGTAAACTGGCAGGACAGCATCTACACCTATGCCACCGACCCTGCCGGCAACCGGCAAAAGGTCGAGCAGGAAGCCTATGCGCTGGTCAACCTGATGGCTCGTTACGATGTGACCGAGAACCTCACCGCTCAGTTGAACGTGGATAATCTGACCGACGAGGAATACTTCGACATGTTCGAAGCCTACGGCGCGCTGACGTACGGTGCGCCCCGCAGCGTCACTGCATCGGCAAAGTATCGCTTCTAACGGATGCGTCGGCAGAAGGGTCGCTCGTCAGGGCGATCCAGAAGGCCGAGATTCAAAGCCCCGTCCGCAAGGCTTAATGCTGTTCACTTAAGCGGAGCAGCCTTACGATCTACCGGATACCGGGTTTGGAAATTTCACCGTCCTTGGCCTCCCGGGCCTTGGACGGCGATCCAAACAGCCCTGCTACCTCCCCGTAAGTCGGCCAGTCTCTTTCCCGTTACCGAAACTGGATTGGATGCGCCATGAAGATCAATTGCCCCGCGATTTACAGACAACGGGTTTGAAGCGGATGTGGGCTGAACCTCCAGTTCTGGCGCTAAATAGCTCCGCTCGACATGCTCGCGGCGCCGATTTTTATCGTGATTGTCCTGAACAGGCTACGTGCCCGGCCTGGAGACTGTTCCGCGCGCTTAAGCGATCAGCCGCCTCATACCCTATAGCGACGCCATTGCCACCCAAATCGCCGCGCCTAGCACGGGCAACGACGTCGCTACGCGCGGCGCATAGGGAATCAACATCAGCAACGCAAAGCCCGTCAGCGACATCGCGCCGAACCAGCCAACCAGCGCCATGCCGCCAGGCCAGACTCGCAGAGCCGCGAAAGCGCTAAGGCCAAGCAGAACCGCGCCGGCCGGCGTACACAGGCGGCGAAGTCGCACGGAAACCCGTGGATTGACCAACTGCTTCCAGTGCCGCTCCTTGCCCAGGCAGAAGCCGAGCATGCCGGCATAGGCCAACATCATGCTGGCAAACAGGGCTGAACCATTCATGATGAGATTCCCTGTGCCGGGCGGTTGATCGGCGCCGCTCGCGCTTTCCGCGCAGCGACGACCGCCGGGATTTTCCAGGCAGTCCAGCCGAGCGCGAGTCCCACGGCCGCCACGCAGGCGAGCAATGAGAGGCGTACCGTGTCGCCGGTAGCACTTCCCGTCATCGCGTCCATCAGTGGCAGACCTAACGCCAGTGCTCCGGCTGCATACAACTGCTCGCGCCAGGCGTGCATCGGTTTACGCATCCAGCCGTGCAGCCAGCTCAGCGCCCAGATGCCGAAGAACAGGCGCAGTTCCCAGTCCTGACGGTTAGCCAGCTCTGCCGGTAGCAGGCGATTGGCCCACAGCAGCGAGATACAGGCCAGCGAAAGCCCGGCAACGACTGCTACGTTGAGGCTTTCGACGACGCGCAGAAATTGCGGGTTGGCCTTGGCCTGTTTGCGTTGTTTGACGGCATAGAGCACCAGCCCCGTACCGATCATGGCGCTGCTGACCAGGCCGCAGAGGAAATACAACCAGCGCATTGGATAGCCGCCGAACTGCGCGAAGTGCAGGCCCGCCATCACCCGTTGGGTCAGCTGGCTGGTGCGTGACGGCTCGGGCGCCTGGATCAGCTCACCAGTGACGCCGTTGAAGACTATGCCTTCGCCCTTGGTCAGTTCGATTCGGTTGCCCAGTACCGGTCGCGCCGTGACCTGGGCGTTTGTCTTGCCCGGGTTGCTGACGGCCAGACCGCCGATCATGCCCTTGCCATAGTGCGCCTCGGCACGGCCGACAATTTCACCCAATGCCAACATTGGTGCCGCCGGTGCCGCGACGGGTTTGCTGCCGCGCCCCTCGCCGCGCGGCGCCTGCTCGGCGGCGCGTCCTGACTGCGCATCGCGGAAATAGGCTTGGCGGTCGCCGTCATAAAGAGCATCTACGGCTGCCGGCATGTAGAGCAGAAAAAAGATGGCCAGCCCGGTATAGGTAATTATCAGGTGGAACGGCAGCAGCAGGACGGCGCTGGCGTTATGTGCGTCTAGCCATGAACGCTGCCCCTTGGCCGGGCGGAAGGTGAAGAACTCCTTGAAGATCTTCTTATGAATAATGACGCCGCTGATCAGCGCCACCAGCATCGCCATGGCGGCGAACCCGACCACCCAGATGCCGAGGATGCGTGGCAGGTGCAGGGTGTAGTGGAAGTGGAAGAAGAAATTGCCGCCGATGGTTTCCCGCGCCTCGACGATCTCGCCCGTCTGCGGATCAAGCTGCGTGCGCTCGGCACCGCGGCGTCGCTCACCTACGCTGACGCTGAGGTCTGGCGAGCGTTCGGTGGGCAGGCTGATGTTCCAGTTCGATTCGTTCGGATGATTCTCCGTCAACCAGCGCTGCGCCAGGTTTGCGGCCTCTGAGGCCGGCTGCGCCCGGTCGACCAGCTCCGGCTGCATCCACCAGTTGATCTCCTTATCGAAGACCGCCAGCGTGCCGGTGAGGAAGATGGCGAACAGCATCCAGCCGAGCAAGAGCCCGCACCAGGTATGCAGCCAGGACATCGACTGCGTCAGGCTGCCTTTCATCGTACGGCCTCCAGCAACTGTGGCCAGAAGCCGATGGCTGCCAGTGGCACCGCAGCACCCAGAGCGACCAGCACCCGGCGTAGCGAGGCCGCGGCGAAGGCCCAGAGAATGAACACCAGATAGATCACGAACGACAGCAGCGAGGCGGTGGTCAGCGCATCCACGCGATCCACTGGCAGCAGGCGCGCCAGCGCGGCGGTGAACGCGTAGGTGAAGGCGTAGCCGCCAAGCACGGCGAGGGCGGCACGTGCGGCGATGTCAGGCCAGGCGTTACGCGATTGCGATACGGAACGAGTCACGACAGGCTCCCGGTGGGAAAGGGCTGAAGTCAGACAAAAAAGCCCGACGGCTGCTTAGCAGACCGGTCGGGCAGTTGGTTAGAGGCGGTATGCCGCGTCTTTGAAGGCAAGCAGCACGCCGCGTCGCGATCGCTTAGAAATCAACCGTCATGCCAACGACCAGCCGGCGGCCATCCAGCACCACTTCGTAGTCGTCGTTGGTGACTTCCTTGTTGGCGATGTTGTACAGCCCGGCTTTCACATCGACGCTGCTCGTCAGCTGATAGACGACGCCGGCGTCGAAGAAGCCGTAGCCCGGCGTGCCGTCGGACATGCTGGTGCGGCTGATGTAATCGCTGGTTTCGCTGCGGTAGTTGCCCTGCAGCCAGGCATTGAGGCGGGAGGTAGCCTGCCAGTCGAGCAGCGCGTTGGCCATGTGCTTGGGCTGCTTGTTCAGCGGGTCGCCTTTGAACTCGCCAGTCTTCTGCTCGGAGTCGGTGAAGGTGTAGCTGGTGCTCAGGCGCAGATTGGGCCTGAAATTGTAGTCCAGGGTCCACTCGATGCCCTGCATGATGGCTTCATCGACGTTCATCCGCGTGCTGAGGAAGTAGTAGTCGGTGCCGCCAAAGTCGCAGGACCAAGCGGCGACGTTGTTGCGGTTGGTGGTGGAGCCATCGGTGTCGGTTTCGCAGAGGCGGTCCTCGGTGATCTTGTCCTTGTACTGGGTATGGAAGGCCATGAGGCTGGTGGCAAAGCCCAGTTCGGGATTGTCGTAATTGAAGCCCAGCTCGAAGTTGGTGCTGGTTTCGGGGTCCAGCTCCGGATTGCCGATGATCAGCGCGCGCGGATGTGGCGCCGGTGATCCACCGCCGCCCGTACCACGGCCGAAGCCTTCGGTGGCGTCGGCGAGGCCAGGCTGCTTATAACCGGTAGAGACGCCGCCTTTGAGAGTCAGGTTCGGCGTGGACTGGTAAACCCCATACAGGCGCGGAGACAGGTAGCCGCCGAACAGCTCGTCGTCGTTGTAACGTAGACCGGTGGTGATCGCCAGGTCCTCGGTCACGCCCCACTCGGCCTCGGCGAAGATCGCCGCCAGCCAGCGGTCGACGCTCGCTACGGCACCCGGCACGTTCGATGCCAGCAGCCCATTGGATTCGTCGACGAAATCTTCGTACTTGTACTGACCGCCGAAGGTGAACACATGCGAGCCCCAGAAGTAGCTGGCCTGGGTGTTCAGCGTGGTGATCTCTTCGCGCTTGGTGAGGTCCTGAACACGCTCCGACTCGTCATGTTGCAGATAACTGCTGATTTGCCAGTCGGCGTACTGGCCGTCATGGGCCAGTACGTAAATGTCCTTCTCGTAGTCGGTGGTGTTCTTCGTCGCAGTGATGTCGACGCTCTGGCCCGGATGATGAGTTTCGTTCAAGCGTGCGGCCTGGTAGCTGACGGAGAAGCGATTCTGCTCGTCGGGCGTCAGGTAGAGTTCGATGCCGCCCTGCTTGCGCTGGCTGTCCGGCGTGCTGGCTGCACCGTCGTCTGCGCCAATGTGATCGCTTTCGTCGGCACGGGTATAGCTGCCGTTCAGCTTGGCCCCGAGCAGGCCCGGAATCAGCGCGCCGCCGAGATAGAAGTTGGTCGTCGCTTCGTCTTCGTTGATGTCGTTCAGCGAATGGCTGTAATCGGTGGAAATGGTGCCAGCCCAGGCGTCACCGCCTTTGCGAGTGATGATGTTGATCACGCCGCCCATGGCCTCGGAGCCGTACAGCGACGACATCGGGCCGCGGATCACTTCGATGCGTTCGATCATTGCCAGCGGTGGCAGGCCGATCTGTTTGCCGCCATCGCTACCGTTGGTATTGACCGAGCGACCGGCGGAAACGGGGCGCCCATCGACCAGATAGAGCGTGTAGGCCGAGGTCATGCCGCGGACACTGATGTCCTGCATATTGCCGCCGCCGGTGACGTAAACGCCGGGAATATTCTTCATCGCGTCGACAATGTTGGTGTAGGACTGCTTTTCCAGCTGCTCCCGGGTAATCACGGAAATACTGGCCGGGGCCTTGGCAATGTTCTGTTCGTAACCGGCGGCGGTCACCACTGTGGTCGGCTGGAGCTCGAGCGGTTCTTCGGCATGGGCCGGTGCGCTGATCCAGGTTGCCATGGCGATGGCGCCAGCCAGCCGGTGTCGATTGAAAATGACCATTCCCGCGTTCTCCCTGAGCCTTAGCATTCATTGTCCGCGGCCGATCGAGGCTGCGAATCAGGCGCGTCGCCCGTGTCGGTGATCACGCCGCTCGCAATGCTAAGTATTCTCATTTGAGAGTAAAGCGCATTTACAATCTATACACTTCGCAGCCGGATGGTCATGCGTAGCCCGGAGTTGCCGTTCTCGGCCCAGATGTCGCCGCCCTGCATCAACACCATGCTGCGAGCGATTGCCAAGCCCAGCCCGAAACCGTCGCCACCAGGCCGAGCCGCGCTGAGCCGGGCGAAGGGCCGGAAGATTATTGGCAATTGGTCCGCTGGCACGCCAGGTCCCTGGTCTTCGATGCGCAGCTGCCAGTGATCGCCGTCGGGTTCCGCCGACAGGCAGACCGTGCCCGCGGCCGGAGAGTAGCGAATGGCGTTGCGCAGAATGTTTTCCATGGCTTGCGCTAGCGCGTTGAGGTTGCCAAGTACCAGGCAGTCCTCTGGCACCCGCGCCTGGATGCGCTCGCGTGGCCAACCGGATTCGAAGCAGGCGTTCTCGCTGAGCACATCCCAGAGCGCTGCCACTTCCACCGGCTCGCACTCGAAGCGGGGCTGCTCGCTGTCCAGCCAGGCGAACTCCAGCGTGCTGTCGACTAACTGCTGCATGCTGGTGATTTCGCGGTCGGTGCGGCTACGCATCTCCTCTGCGCTCAGCTCACTCTCACAAGCGACGCGCAGACGACTGAGCGGCGTGCGCAGCTCGTGGGAAAGATCGCGCAACAATTGCTGCTGCTGCGCAATGGAGTCGCGCAGGCGCTGGGTGAGGTACTCCAGAGAACGTCCCAGCTCGCCGAGCTCATCGTTACGCCCGGCAATCGACGGCGGCAGCAGCGAGTCGAGGCGGTTCCCGCGCAGCGCATTGGCCTGCCGACGCAAGCTGTCCAGCGGCGAGACCAGCAGGCGGTAAAGCATCCAGCAGAACAGCACGGACAGCAGCACCAGCGGCAGATAGACGCCGCCGGCCTTGAGCAACGCATGGTTGCGCCAGGGCCGGAAGCGTTCCGGCAGCTGGATGATCAGCTGGGCGCCGCTGTCCTCCAGCGGCACGGAAACCAGCGGCAGGCCGTCATGGCGCCGGCTCATGGGCCAGTCGTAGTGCCGCACGAAGGTGAGTTTCTGCCGCTCCTCATCGCTCAGTGTCTGGCCGCCCAGCGGTTGCAGCTGTTCGTTCACCACCACCAGCCAGGTCGGCTCACGGTCTTTCATTACCGTCCGCCATTGCTTCAACGTCTCTGGGCCCGCTTGCAGGGCGGCTTGAGCTTCGCTTGCATAACCGGTGAGGGTGACGCGCGCCTGTTCAGACAGAAATGAACTGGTCCGGTCGATATAACGGCTCACGTAGCCGCTGGCCCAGATCATCGACAGACAGAACCCGGCGACCAGCACCACCAGTCGCCAGAACAGCGAATGACGGTTGGGCATCAGCAGGCCTGCAGTTCCAGCACGTAGCCTTTACCCCACACGGACTCCAGGCGCAGGGTTGCCACCTGTTCGCGCGTCAGCTTGCGACGGATATTGCTGATATGCATGTCCAGGCTGCGATCATGCTGTGAATAGCCGCGGCGCAGCGCTTGCTGGTAGAGGAACGGTTTGCTCAGTACTTCGCCAGCGGCGTCGTGCAGAACCTTCATCAGGCGATATTCGGTTGCCGTCAGACCGACCCAGCGCCCCTCGTACTGCAGGTCGCTGCGTTGGTCATCGAAGCGCACCGCATCCTGGTTCGCCGCTGGCGTTACGCTGCGCTCGTACGCCACGCGCCGCAGGATGGCGGCGATGCGCACCTGCAACTCCTCGATACTGAACGGCTTGGGCAGGTAGTCGTCGGCGCCGCTATCAAAGCCCTGTATGCGGTGCGCCTCGTTGCCCAACGCCGACATCATCAGCACAGGTGTGCAGCGTTGCTCCCGCAACCGGGTCAACAGCTCCATGCCGCTGAGTTCCGGCAGCATCACATCCAGCAGGATCAGGTCGTACGTCGCTTCGCTGGCCAATGCGAGGCCGGTCGGGCCGTCGTCGGCAAGGGTGACGTGAAAGCCACGATGTTCCAGAGAGGTTTTCAGGTGAGGGCCGAGGATCGGGTCGTCTTCGATCGCCAGTATCTGACGAGCTACGCAGGAGGACATGCAGAGTTCCGGTGCAAATAAGAACGATTATAGATTGCTGCTGGGGCGGAACGGCAAGCGTGGTTACTGGTTCAAGGGTTGGTTAGCCACATGGGCTCGACTTGCAAGGGTGCCCGGTGCATCTTCGGCGTTTGCGATCCGCGCCATCTGGAGGTATCCATGCGCCTGCCTTGCTTTTCACTGCTTCTCATAACGCTGATGCTGCTCAGCGGGAGCCCCGTTGCGATGGCTGCCCGCACGGGCGAGGAGGCGCAATTGATCGAGTCGATCAACGCCTATCGCAGCGAAGTGCAGCGCTGCGAAGAGCGGCCAAGCGAGGAGCTGACGGCACTTTTGCCGGATTCGCGCCTGGTGTTACCGGCAACCGGCGCCGGTGACCTGCAGGGCGCGCTGGGTCGCAACGGGTATCCGATGGCTAACGTGCAAGCCATCAGCCTGTCCGGACCCCGTGATGCGCAAGCCGCGATGCAGGCGCTTCGCGAAAGCTTTTGTCGCGTGGTGGTCGATCCGCAGCACGCCGACATTGGCGTGAGCCGTGAAGGCCGCGATTGGCGCATCGTGCTGGCACGACCGATGCTCGGCGGGCACCTGAAAGACTCTCAGGCTGAAGGCCAGGCGCTGCTCGATGAGATCAACCGGGTGCGAGCCAGCGCGCGCCAATGTGCTGGCAAACCCTTCGCCGCAGCCGCTGCGCTGAACTGGAACTCAACGCTTGCCGGCCTCGCCGAGGCTCACAGCCGAGCCATGGCCAACGGCAATTTCTTCAGTCATCTGGATCGCGATGGCCGAACGCCAGGCGACCGGGCGGAGCTGGCCGGTTATCCCGGCGCACCGGTCGGCCAGAACATCGCCGCTGCGCTGGATCGGCCGCGGCGGATCGTCGAAGGCTGGCTGGCGAGCCCAGGGCACTGCGCCAATCTGATGAACCCGCAGTTCACCGAACTGGGCGCGGCTTATGCCGTGGACCCGCAGAGTGATGCTGGCATCTACTGGGTCGGATTCTTCGGTGCGCAATGAGGCCCGCTGGGCCGAAACCTCTATCGGTCAACGATGGCGGACGTTTGTTTTCTGATCCTGCTCGGTCGCCAGCGAACATTTGATGGGGCAGTGCGTTCGAACCAGGGAGCCGCCCAATCTTTCAGCCAGCAGACTAGGAACCAACGACATGACCGACCCTAAAGATCCGCTCAAGGATGGCCTGACGCCACCGGACTACGACGAATATGGCGACGTGCCTGAGTCGGGTGAAAACGAGCACGATGAACAGCTTGATCCCAAAGACGAGCCGAACGCCGGAGAAAGTCCGCTCGGCTAACCGCTAGCACCAGCTCCCATGCCGGCAGGGACCTTTCGCCAGGCGCCATGCTGGACAATTCGATCCGCCCAGCTTAAAAGGACGCGCGTCGTGCTCGGTAGCGCAAAGGTGCTAGTCGGCAGCGGTGTGTATTTTCAAAGGCAGGTAGATCGTGAGAAAGAAGAAGCCAGTAGACCCTGTTCGCCAAGCAGAAAAGAACCGCGCCCATCGGATCGGCTGGGTAATCGCCGTGGCCGGTATCGTCGTCGGCTTCGTTCTGGTGATGATGAAGTCGGCGTGACCCGGCTCGGCTTATCCCACAGGCCTGCCGGTCACCCACTGTTAGCTGCGTCTAGGGCTCGCCCAACCGTACCCCTGGCATTCGACTAGCTGGTTTGTTGGGGGTGGCGCCCGAATCCAGGACCGGAACGGGTGTTGTTGCCCTTGGCCAGTCGGTCATAGAGCACCACATTGACTGTCGCCGCGAGGTTCATGCAGCCGTTGGTGGGGATGTAGATCACGTCCTCGCACCAGTCGCGGATCTCTTTGCTCAGGGACCCATCTTCTGCGCCGAAGATGTACAGCGCGCGATCCGGATGGGTGTATTCAGGAAGGGCTCGCGCGCCGTCGACCAATTCCACGGCGACCGGCACGCAGCCGAGCGGCAGGATCTTGCGCAGGTCGTCGATGTTGATCAGCGGAATGTCCTGGTGGACTTTCTTGGTGTCGGTGATGAAATCCTTGGCTCGGTCGTAGCGAGTGCCGGTGTAGAACACCGAGGCCGCGCCGTAGCAGCCCGCGGCCCGCATGATCGACCCGACGTTAGAGGGCGATTTCGGGTTGCTCAGGCCGATGCAGGCGTATCGTTTGTTGCTCACAAGGGAAGACTCGCGCGGAAAACGCGCGAGTATACGGGACAGGCTCGTCGCCAGCCGGCCCTTTGCTGCGTTTGGCTGCCATGAGCATCACAGCAGCGACAGGTGGCTCAGTCGAGAACTACAGCGTGCCCCTCAAGCGGGTTGATGTCGCCTTTTATCAGGGCTTCGGCCAGTGTTTGTGCGGCTTCGAGACCGGCGTGTTCGCTGACTTGCATCCAGGGCTGCTGCGCATCGCTTACCCGGGCGATAAAGGCCAGTTGCGCCTCGTTGAAGCGGCGGGTCACCTCGGCCGGCCCCCCAGTCAGCGTTGCGCTTCTTGATCTGATAGGGCGCGAAATAAGGTTGCGGCTGCGGGCCGGCCAGCGCCTGATCAGGCTCACTGTATTCATGATTCTGGGCTGAGCTCGGCCGCCACAGGGCCATTCCACCGTGCCGGGGTTGAGATTATGATGCGCCCCTCAACGCTCCCGCTCGACCAGCAGGCCATCA
The DNA here is from genome assembly GCF_000235745.1 of Stutzerimonas stutzeri SDM-LAC. Lineage (GTDB taxonomy): Bacteria > Pseudomonadota > Gammaproteobacteria > Pseudomonadales > Pseudomonadaceae > Stutzerimonas > Stutzerimonas stutzeri_H. The sequence goes on from NZ_AGSX01000054.1 coordinate 21,644, forward strand.
TGCCCGGCAATGCGCTCTATACCGACTTGTCGGGTTACTACGACCTCATGTGTGCCGACATCGACTACAGCGCGCAAAGCCGCTGTATTCATCGGCTTCAACAGCTGTTCGGCAACAACGGGAAGACGCACCTGGATCTCGCCTGTGGGACTGGGCCGCATGTACGGCATTTCATCGACGCGGGCTTCGAAAGCAGCGGGCTCGACATCAATCAGCCCATGCTGGACAGAGCGGCCATACGCTGCCCGGAAGCGCATTTCTCCCGCCAGGACATGTGTGGTTTCACCCTGGATCAGCCAGTCGATTTGATTACCTGCTTCCTGTATTCCATCCACTACAGCGCCAGCGTCGAGCGGCTGAAGGCCTGTATCGCCAGTGCTCACGGCGCGTTAGCGGCCGGTGGGCTGTTCTGCTTCAATGCCGTCGACAAGTACACCATCGACAATGATTCGTTCGTATCGCACGACGCAGACCATCCCGACGGCCTATTCACCTTCAGTTCGGGTTGGCACTACCCAGGCACGGGAGAGCGGCAACTGTTGAGGCTGCGGATTGAAAGGAAAATGCTGGCGCGCAGTCAGACATGGCACGACGAGCATCCCATGGTGGCGGTGAGTTTCGCCGAACTGAGCGAGCTGTTGAAGCCGTACTTCGAGGTGCATGTGCTTGAGCACGATTACGAAAAAATCCTTCCATGGAACGGGACGTCCGGCAATGCGATCTTCGCTTGTGTGAAGCGATGAGCTGTTCGGAGGTGTCAGGCGTTGGCAATCAATGCAAGCGATTGGCGGTCGAGGACGTCTGCGTCAGATGAGTCGCCTGCTGGGCCAACTCATCGAGTAATTGATCGCGGTTTTTCTCCGCGTCGCTCATGGCTTGCGCGCCGTGTTGTTTGACCAGGTAGCTATGAATCTGGCGAACTTCCTCCGACTTGAAGATCGGCTCCAAGTCCTGCACCGCCACCAGTCCGCTGGACGCCTGGCTTCGCGTATTCATGAGTACCTGAGGGCCGCGAGCCGCCAATGGCTGAAAGCCCAGCGATTGGAAATACGGCACTTTACCGGCTACACACGCCACCTCTCCATGCGGATAGCGCGCCAGCATTTCTTCGACCATAGCCCGCCCGATGCCTTGTCGGCGATGGCTGTCCTGTACTGCCAGATACAGCAGCGAGCAGGCGTCGGGATCATCCACATAGGGCAGGTACAGCGCAAAGCCGAGCAGGCTAGCCGGATCGTCAGCATCCAACGCCATGATCAGCTCGGGCTTGCCTGCCTGCGCACCGTCCATGCTGTCCAGATAACGATGCACCTCCAAGCCCACCACGTACTGATACAGCTGATACAGCGGGTTGCTCGGCGGGAGCGATACCGCGCTGATGTCGCTGAGGTAATCCACCACCATCTGCAACACCTGGTTTTTCATCGATTCGGGCGGTGGGGTGTTCAGGTGAGTGAGGGTAAACATTGGCAAAGGCTCCGGGCGGTGCGGCAAGGCGCCATTGTACCGGGCGTTGCGCACCCGCGAGCGCCAGTGCGGGTGATCGGCGTATGAAGGCTCCCACGTTTAACGTGGAAGCCTGGTTGCGGTGCGACCTAGGGTTGTTGGCAGTCTATTGGCGGGTCTGTCAAAGGCTGTCTGTATCCCCCCGCAGAGGCGCTAACGCTGGGCGCTTCAGCTTCCCTTGAGTGCAGTAGGCCAACCACCAGAAGAAGTCAGCCCATGCCGATTAAAGACAGCCCAGTAGCGCTATTCACGAAGCCGGTGCCGAGGCTGCAGCAGAGGCGTGTTGAGTGAAGACGGGCTGAAGATTTGATCCAAGCGCGCCCTGAATGTCATCCACCAACACATCCACCTGCCGCAACGCCTGCTTCACCGAGGCCGCCAACACCTCGCCGCCCGTCTCCTGGCCCTCAATGGCAATCTGGTGAATGCGCGTGATCCCTATGAAGTTGAGCGCCGTCACCAGGTTCGGCTCCAGATGGTTCATGTGCGCCATTTCGCCGCCAGGGCCAAAGCCAACGCCGCCCCGGGCGGTGAGGATGACCGCGTGCCGTGGCCGATCTTCCAGCATGGGCAGATACGGGTCGTCGGAAAGTCGGGACTCGTCGATGCCAACCGTGCGGCCGAGGCGCACCACCTGATCGATCCAGGCCTTGAGCGCCGCCGGCATGCCGAAGTTGTAGAGCGGCGTGCCGATGACCAGCACATCGGCGGCGATCAGCTCATCGATCAGTTGGTCGCTTTCGGCCAGTGCATCCGCCATCCACGGTTCCTGACGCTCTTGCGGCGTGAAGGCCGAGGCGATCCAGTCATGGTCGACGAACGACGGTGGGTTCTGGCCGATATCCCGGTAGGTCACGCTGTCCTGCGAGCGGCGGGCCCGCCATTGGCTGACGAAACGCTGACTGAGATGGCGGCTGTGGGAGCCGTGTGCGTCTTTGCCGGCAATACCGGGGCGGGCGCTGGCGTCGAGGTGCAATAGGTGCGTCATGGTGCGTCTCCTCTGTGAATGAATTCATCTGTCATTCGCGGTAGACCCAGGCTAGGTCTAGGCTCTGTGAGCCACAAACGATGATTATTTCCAGATACAGGTGAGGAAAACTCAGCCATGGCGCACCGCCGATTACCCTCTCTTTCTGCACTGCGCGCCTTCGAAGCGGCCGCCCGTCATGAGAGCGCCAAGCAGGCTGCCGAAGAGCTGTCCGTCACCGCCACCGCCATCAGCCACCAGATTCGATTGCTGGAAGAATCCCTCGGCGTGGCGCTGTTTCTGCGCAAACCCCGCAAGCTGGAGCTGACTGACCCCGGGCGCGAACTGCAACAGGTGCTGCAGACCGCGTTCGACACCATTGCCACAACGGTGAGTCGCCTCAGCGCCGGGCCCTGTCGCCAGGCGATCACGCTCAGCACCACGCCGGCCATCGCGGTGCGCTGGCTGGTGCCCTGGGTGTGCCTGCTGCGCGATTCCCATCCGAACATCGATCTGCGCTTTCACACCTCCCATGAGCCGGTCGCGCTGGATGGCGTCACGGCAGATGTCGCCATTCGCTACGGCGATGGCCGCTGGCCAGGGCTGGTGGCGGAGAAGATGTTCGACAACACCTTCGTACCGACCTGCAGCCCTCACCTTGGCTTGCATGATCCGGCCGATCTGCCCAAGCACTCGCTCATCCACTTTCGCGCCCAGGGCGCAGTTTCCGCCCCGATTCATTGGGCGGCGTGGCAGAAACTGGCCAAGGTGCCGGGGCTGGACGTCAGCGCCGGCTTGGTTTTCTCCGATGAAACTCACGCCATTTCTGCCGCCATTGACGGGCAGGGCGTGGCTTTGATGAGCCGACAGTTGATCGACAGCGAGGTGCGTTCAGGGCGGCTGATGCAGCCGTTCGGGCCGGAGCTGGAGGGCAAGCCGTTTCACCTCGTGTATCCGGAGAGCCGCCGGGATGATCCGACGGTGCTGGCGGTGAGGGAGTGGGTAATGGCGGTACCGGGTGGGTTGTGTGAGTTGGTGGGCTGATACCAGCTGTGCTCCGCGTTCGTAGCGTGGAAACGGCGAAGTCTTTTCCAGGTATCACTTCCAGGCTACTCGCTGGTTAGTCCGTGCTCGGCCATCCGGCTGTCTCGCTTGGCTCGCTTAGATATCTAGCGCCGCTGGCCATGGAAGTACGGCCGAATTTTCGGATTGTCGGCAGACGTGAAGAAAGGCTGCCAAGGAATTACAAAGGCGGCCCGTTCGCTGCTTCCAGAGCAGTCAACTGATCCACTTCAGTACCTGCTCTCCATACTCTGGCGGTGTTTTACGTGCAATCCGGCGGACAATATCCAGGATGGTCTGCTGAGCAAGGGCTTCCTCCATCCGCTGCTGAGCCTGAATCATGACGGCATGGATGCTACAGAGCCCAAAGCTTTCCCAATCCGGCTCTGGACAGTGGCTTTCAAACACTGCGCAACGTTGACGCACATTGCGGCACTTGAAGATTTCCTTCTCTCCATCAATTGCTCGAACGATATCCAGCACGCTGATTTCGTCTGCAGGGCGCGCTAAACGGAAACCGCCACGCACCCCTTCGGTCGCGACAACCAAATTAGCCTTGGCCAGGCGAGTGAATACCTTCGCCAATAATTCCGCGGGAACACCTTGGAGCTCTGCCAGCGTTCGCACACTGGCCTCGCGTGCATTGCCTTTCTCGTCAGTTAAGAAGAGTAGGCAGTGAACCCCGTACTCCACTCCTGCACTGTACAACGCCATGTCAGAAACTCCGCCTATAGTGACCGCACTTCGGTTGGAACATTTTGGGCTATTTCAAGGGGAGTCTGCCGTTGACCTGCCTGCAAGAAGGCTCCCATCCGTCTTAGATTATGCCTGAATCGCACGTAAACCAAGCGCTGCATGGTCGCAGCCGCTTGAACGTGGCAAGCGGTGGCCCTTGCAGATCAACAAAAGCTTGCACTGCAAATCTCCGACTAGTATTGTCGTAGTTATTGAGGCGGCTCGCTCATTTCAGCGCTTAATAGCCGCTGTCGGCCTACAGGTCTGGTGAGCACCCGCTTTGTAATTCAGGAAAGGTTCAGATGAAGCAGCGCATTCTCATCGTTGGTGCATGGTTCAGCGGCATGAGGAGTGCGCTTGGCGCCGCTCGTATGTTGGAAGAACACGACCGCGATGACGTCGAAGTTCTGGTCATGGCGCCGCCGGACGAGTTCTTAGCCGCTGTCGACGTGACCTTGATCGCGGGCGTCGATTGTTTCCCTAAGTGAAGAGCAGGGTTTGGAGTGGCGCCTGAACAACCTTGTCGCCTTCTGCAGATAAGCGGGTGTGATCCTGGCAAATGGCGAACATATAGCTGCGGCTACCGTAGTCTGGACTGTCAGCGTACGCGGGATCATTGGCCGAATACATTCCAGGCGAGTGCGACGATTATGGTCGTCTATACACGAATAATCGACATGCAGCATGGGCAGGAGAAGATCCACTAATTCCTGTAATCGCATAATAGCCGGTTATCGATAAAACTTTAGCTTGAAAGGGTAAAGTGGTTAACGCTTACAAATAGTGTAAGGACAACTTCGTTTTCTGTTGTTTAGACCCGTAAGCCCTCTGATCTTTGCTGGCCATTAATAGCGAAATCTCTCGCTCGGTTGTGAAAAGTGTTGGGCGCGCCTTTCTGCGGCTGTTTGCAATGATTATCGTCAGGGGAAGCGATTGTGAGAACTATTAAAAATCGTGCGCTCGGTAAATGTTTCTCTTCATTGTTAATTGTGTGGGCTTTGCTTGTTTCGGTCTCGCTGCTAACCGGCTGCGCGCAAAACCCGGAAATGAGGCAGTGGCGCGATGGACACCTCGAAATAACCCAGAAACAGGAGGCGGAATTCTACGACTGTATAAAATTCGATGTTAATAAAGGGTTCGAGTTCTTTGTAATAAGAAGAGACGACGAGTCCAACATTTATGCCGATTCGCCTGGCGATGCAGGCCCATCAAGACTTGTTGAATTTTATATCTTGCAAGACGACACCAGGTACGCAGTGTATCAAAGAGCCGCTCTTCGTGACCAAGGCCGCTTAGTAGACCGAATGGTCGCGTGTTCCAAAAATTTATCTGCAAGTCTACAAAAGGGGGTGACCGAGGTTATTTATTGATCGAAATTTATTCGGCTGACTACTTCTAGCTTTAATAGTGCTTCAGGAGTGCGAATATCGCCATGTCGCTTGCTAATTTTATAGTTTGCTGAGGCCGCGCCTGAAGATGTCTAGCAATTATTTAGTAACTAGGAATAGAAATATGACCAGCAAGAAAGTTAGTAAACCAGCAAACCTTATTTTCGCCAGCCTTGGCTTGCTCTTATCTCTAGATGCGCTCGCTGAAAATGCTCCGACAATCTATACCTATGACGCCAGTCTGGATATTCAGAACGTCCTGTCCATATCTTCAATTGAAGAAGGTCGTACCTGCAAGCCAATAGATCACATAATGAAGTACACAGATTCGTCTGGAAAAATCCAAACGGTTAAATACAAGGCTCTTTCAGACGCTTGCAGCAGAGGGCACTAGGACGATCCTCGGGCCAATCCAAGCGCCCTAGGTTTTCCATTTTTTAAGAACTGTTTAGTACATGTGCCTTAGCCATCTTTTTGGCTTTCTCTGTACGACCATGTCTGTAGTGTTTTTATCCATTCCAGCTTGTTATTCCACTCCGTTTAACGGCGCTGGGTTCTCGTTACCTGGCGCCGAGATAATCCGTATTTCCAGGAAGCCAAAATGAAAAGATGGGCCTATTTCGCCGCGGTTGCGACGGCTGTGCTTATGCCGGTTGCTACATACGCTTTAGATTTTACCGCTGCTGTTGGGCGCACCGGTGAGTCAACGACAACTTACCGATTCGGTATTCAAAAGGAGTTCGAGCGCAGCTGGTTTCAGACAGAAGTCGGTAGGTTAAAGGGATACTGGGATGCAGGGTTTACGTACTGGGAGGGAGACCGGATCTCCAACAACCACAGCATCTCACTGGCACCGGTATTCGTGTACGAATTCAACGGTGCGTCAGCCAAGCCCTATCTCGAAGCGGCGGTTGGTATCGCGGTATTCGAAAATACAGAAATCGAAAACAATGGCCTAGGATCTTCTTTCCAGTTCGAAGACCGCATCGGCGCCGGCCTTCGTTTCGCTGGTGGCCATGAGATAGGCTTGCGGGCGATTCACTATTCGAACGCAGGTATTAAGAATCCAAACGATGGAATTGAGAGTTACGCAATTCATTACCGTGATTCGTTCTGATGCGTTTATAAAGTCAGGTTAATTCCTAACTTATTGACGCCTCTAGGCTGGATGGATTTTCTATAGCGGCACCAAAGATCCCGGAGATATTCACAGATCGGTGCCGCCAACTTTGCATCACTCGCTCAAGTCAGCCTTGATGGCGATCGAAGCGCCAAGCCGCTACCGGCATGCAAAACCGTATTGCCAATAGCGCAGCGGTTACACAGCGCCGAGTCTTGAACCGACCAGGCGACGGGTGGATAAACCTGCGGTCTGTTTCTCGCCATGATGCATACGGTTCTGGATAGGCTGCTCGGAGGTTATACGGTTGACCGCACCCAGCGGATAGTCTGTGGACGGCCAAGCCTTTTCCTGGCTGGATTATCCAACTACATTCGAGATCGCTACGTCTGCCCACCGCACCATTCCTTTGACTAATCGCCAGCACTGACGCATTTTTCGATTAGTAAGTGAAGAGTCGGCTATGTAAGGCAATGCTGGGCCATCGGCATGAGGGTGTTGATGCTGATCTCGTATTCAAGCTGCCGTGAGTTTTAGCAGGCCTACTGCCAAAAGCAGCCAGGCCATGCCGGCAAAGCATAGCCACCAGGCCATGACCATGCGGCGTTTAAGACGGCGGGGTAAATTGCGAACTTCACTCTCCAAAAGCTCTCCGCGGTTTATGTGACCTTTTGGGAACAAGCCTACGGCTGCCAAACTACTGGTTAGAATAAAACGGGAGTAGAGGCCGCTATCACCCCAAAGCATTTTCTGCCTAATTACATATTCGCTGTTTGGAAACGTGTGGAGAATCGTGTCGAGATCTCGGTAAGCCATGACAATAATCATGAGCAGGCCGGAGAACCCAATTGCGAAAGGGGCCAGCATAAAAGCGAAAGCCCACCAAGAATTCCAGAACTCAGTCATGGGTTAGTCTGCCTGTACAAGAATTCTCCCATCCACTCACCACCTGCGGCACCACCGGCCCCGCCAGCAACCGAAGCCCCGCCTACCACTATCAGACCGCAGGCAACACTGCCTAGCCCGCCTGTTGCTACTCCGAGAGCGACACAAATCGAACCCGCTGCAGGACTAGCAATCGCCCCAGCTAGCGCCCCACCACCCAGCGCGCCAGCAAAGTTACCCGTCTCGGTAAATCTAATCTTCTGACACGCCCGGGTTTCGCCTGCCTGACAAACCTCTTGGACTTTCAATGTAGAGGCGGTACCGCCCAGTGCAATGCCGATATAGCTTCCATACTTCAAGTACTTCGCCGCCTTGGCAATTTTATCCATATGGGTGGCGTAGCCAGGTATCTGGCCAGGCGCGCCGCCCTTGCTCCAATGGTGCACCAAACTACGGGTGGAGATACCGAGATCCTGGCGCAGGGTTGGGTAGTTGCCCAGCCCCAGTTGCTTGCCGAGGAAGGTCGCCTTCAACTGGTTGTCGAGCTGGCGGTACAGCTGTTGGCGGGACGTGAAGAACTGCTGGCTGCGCAGATGACCATGCGCTGCGAACTCGCGCTGATGAAGGTATTCGATATCGCGCAGTGTGCTCTCGATTTGCTTTAAACCATTCCCGAGCACGTCGGTGCCGAGCCCAAGCGACCCGCTTGCGCCGCCGACCATCAAAGCGATTTCGGCTTGATGATCGGCCATGAAATTGGCTTCGCTCTCGCTCAAGGGTTCAAGAGCTGTACGCACCTTCGCTGCTGCTGCCATCAGGTCAGCTTCTTCACGTGAGCAAGCGGCTGGATTGATCAGGTTGCCGAGAACAAACATTTCCCCGGCTTTGAAGCCCTTCGCAAAGGTCGGATTTAGCGCCTTGATGCGATTCACTAGATGTTTGTGCGGCGCGTCGGCGAATAGCCTGGCAAGCACCTGCTCGCCGGACATGCTGCGCGGCACTCGGTAGAACCCGGGCGGAAGGGCCTCGGGAAGCTTGAGCATATCGGGTGGGGGCCAGTCCGAAAGCTCTGGAGTGGTTTCGACCTTCTGCTCCCAGGCGGCAAAGGAGGCGCCGCCGTTACCTGGCTTGGGCTTCGGCAACTCGGTCTGGTGGCCCCAGCCATGATCAGGTAACCAACTTGAATCGCGGCTGCCGGTGCTGTCAGGCTTCCAGCCAGTGTCCAGATCCCATCCCTGATCGAACGGGTAGGCCGCGTCTTTGAGGGTATCCGTCCCCATGAAAAATCTTCCTTGTGCTGTTGAATCGGGGGCAGTCTATCTGTTTGAAGTCCTTTGCTAACCAGCTCCTGTTCACGAAAGTTGCGTCTGGTGCGGCCAGTGGTTTTCCGTTCGGAGTCACTACTGGCCGGTATCACTGTCGTTTCTTCCTGGCCACTTCGCACACCGTGCAAGGCGAAGCCTGTCGTCAATGCTGACGAAAGTGTGTGGAGGCGGCCCAGCGAAGGACTAGAAAATAAATCTGGACAATTTTAATTATGTCCGGTGCTACGTGTCGCTCGAGAAAGATCTCTTCCAAAGCTTTTCATATTGAAGCTGTTCTTTGTAGTAATCTTCTCGTTGTACATTGAAGCGTATTCCAGCGTAAGAGACAGATCGTGCTCGCTCAGAAATTTGGCTACTTCTAATAGGCAGCGTGATGATTCGGCTGATGTTAGTTTTATTAGATGAATCTCTTTGTTTATGGGTATGACTGAGCCTCGCGGAACCCATGACTTGGAAAAGCACAAGTCATCGATTCCTATAGGTTTAAATACCTGTTCCCATATATCCTTGGATAATAGGTGGGACGTTCCGTCTATGTTTATTGTTGCTTTATTTAGTATTGCAGGCCCAAGGCCGTAGTTTGAAATATATATCCCATTTCGCTTGTTAGGCCCTTCGAGGTAAGGCGTGCTTTGAACGTATGGTTTTACGGAGAGACGATTATGCTCCCGTGACGCATAACCTTGCCATGCCGAGACTGCAAGTGCGAAAACGGAAATGCTAACCGTCGCTATGGTTGCTGATTTGTTCATTTCGTGCGTTATCTTAAATGTCTTAGTTAGTCAGAGTGATGTACGTTAATTTTTAACGTACATCAAAATTTTATTCAAGTTCAATTCGGAAATTATCGGTTTAAGAGAAGTTCGCTTATGAGGCGGTCCGCTGAGGTTGGCGGCTCGCCGTGCAAGACGAGACCTGAGGCCGACCAAGGCCGGTGGCGAATGCAAGCAGGCGGGGGACAAGAAAACAAATTTGTCCCTTTTCTCGGGTGGCTCGTACGGTCTCGCGGAAACCTGCCAGTCGGGGCGAGGAAAATGTGAGCAAGTAGAGGTGGAAAACGGCGAAGCCTTTTCCACGCTTCATTTTTCAGGCTACCTCGCTGGGTAGACCCCAGCTCCGATCGCCCGATGAAAACTTGAATAAGCCCAATCCACGACACGCTCCACCAAACCGTGCTTTAACGGATTGCGATGCACGTAGTCGACGTGATGTCGGTAATCCCGTTCATCTCGAATCAGGTGCTCCCAGTAGCGCCGTTGCCAGATACCACGCTCGCCACGGGAGCGCTGGGTTGCCGTCAGTACTTCAGTCTTTAGCAGCCGCCGGGCGAAAGCGAACTTGATGACTTTCCAGCGCAGCGCGAAATCAGCGTCGCCGTCGGGTAGCGTCCAGACGCAGTGCATGTGATCAGGCAGAACGACCCAGGCATCGATGTGGAAGGGGTGGCGTGAGCGTGTGGCTCGCACCGTCTCGCGCAGCAGGTCGACATGGCGGACCAGCAGGTCGCTTCGGCGGTTCAGCAGATTGACCGTGAAGAAATACGTGGCGCCCGGTACTTGGGCGCGGCGGTAGCGGGACATGGCGGCTCATCCTTGAGCGTTTGTGTGGGCGGAAAGTCCGTATCGGTGGATAAGCAAAGCGTTATCCACCCTACGTCATCTCACCCGCCCGCACCGCCGACGCATCGACGTTGCCGTAGGTAGGGTGGAAAACGGCGAAGCCTTTTCCACGCGTTACTTCCAGGCTACCTCGCTACAGCGGGTGTTGAGTTAATTTTGCTATGTATAAAAGCTCTTCAATTAGCGCTCGATAGATTATGCGAACGTTCTTGATATCGCTTTTTCGGCAGTTATATTTTATGCGATGCGCTGATAGGTTGCCGAGTTCCCGGTAGGAGTCAATTTCTTTCTTTGATTCTGGAGATAGGCCAATTTCTTTTCTTGATGTTGCTTTGTTGATTAGTGTTTTCAGGTTGTTGTAATTGCCTTCTTGGTCTTTGGCTTGTTCGCCTAGCCCGGTTTCTTCGAAGCAATGAATTAGTAGTATTTCTAACAGGCGCCTCATCATGAGGGAGCATGCGTCAAATAAATTGTTTTCGTAGCATGAGTTTATTTGTTGAGCAATCTTTATCAAGTAGGGTCTTTTGGTGTTGGTGAAAAGTATTTCTGGAAGGATCGAGTCGTCAGAAATAATTTCTTCAATGTCTGTGATGTCTGGAATCTCAAGCTTTATTTCGCTTCGTCTTTTAGGGGCTAGGCGAAAAGAGTTTTCTTGAGTTCCTTTAACAAAGGACCGTGATTTTCTGATCTTCGATAGTAGACGGCTTGAGTTTGGTCGAGCAAAGCCTAGCGCAGTCAATACTGCGCTAAGATCTTTTGCTTCGATCTCAGATTGATCCTTGTTTTCCGAGAAGTAGAAAGCGAGATATTCAGCTTTCTCAAGCTCGGTTCTGTCGTTCAATTTTGCGATATTGGCGAAAACTTCTAGCTTCAAGGGCTAGGTTCCTATTCGTTGGACTTTCCATTCAGCTGTGCTAGCAGTTTTCCAGCCTCTTCTACCCCTGGAATAGTCAGCTTGCATGTTTTGGATGCGGAACCTTTTTTTCCATCCAGAAGAATAAATTCCTTTGCGTTTTTAAGGATTCCGGCAAAGTTTGAAGCGTCAAGACAGCTTTGTTCTTGGCAAAGCTGTCTGATTTCTTGCATGGGTACTTCGTTAATGCCTAGAGACCGTTTTCCCCAAAGGTAGACCAGTGCAGCATTAACTGTTTTTTTCGCAAGAGTGCCGCCGGGGATCCGTTTAAGCACCCTGACCTGATCGCCCTCCATATGAAGAACCCGATTGTACGTATCTGATGAATTCGCGGATGCAGGCTCTTCCTCTGCTGGCGCCTCTAGCAGAATTTGGGGGAGCGCGGGCGACGGTTGATGCCCAACGATGGGGGCGTCAACCGTTCTTCTCGTCAAAGTGTCCAAGATCGCTTCTTTGAAGCTATTAATTTGCTCCGAGACGAACCCTTCGGAACCAGTAATCTCAAAGATTCCGTCACGGATAGAAAGATGAAACCTGGCTTCGTTACTACTCACTTGCTATTCCCTCAGTAAATGCTAGGTACAAGGCTCTCGGTCAATTGGCCCGTCTTCGTTACTTAATCCCAACTCAAAGCCCCACCCGTCTGATACTCAATCACCCGCGTCTCAAAGAAATTCTTCTCTTTCTTGAGGTCCATGATCTCGCTCATCCACGGGAACGGGTTGGTGGTGCCCGGGTACTCTTCCTTCAGACCAATCTGCGTCAGACGACGGTTGGCGATGAACTTGAGGTAGTCCTCCATCATCGAGGCGTTCATGCCGAGGACGCCGCGGGGCATGGTGTCGCGGGCGTATTCGATTTCCAGTTGGGTGCCCTGGAGGATCATCTGGGTCGCTTCGTCCTTCATGGCGGCATCCCACAGGTGTGGGTTTTCGATCTTGATCTGGTTGATCACGTCGATGCCGAAGTTCAGGTGCATGGATTCGTCGCGCAGGATGTATTGGAACTGCTCGGCGGTGCCGGTCATCTTGTTGCGACGCCCCATGGAGAGGATCTGGGTGAAGCCGCAGTAGAAGAAGATGCCTTCGAGTACGCAGTAGTAGGCGATGAGGTTGCGCAGGAACTCTTTGTCGGTCTCGACGGTGCCGGTGTTGAACTCGGGGTTGGAGATCGAGCGGGTGTACTTGAGGCCCCAGGAGGCCTTCTTCGCGACGCTCGGGATCTCGTGGTACATGTTGAAGATCTCGCCTTCGTCCATGCCCAGCGATTCGATGCAGTACTGGTAGGCGTGGGTGTGGATCGCCTCTTCGAAGGCCTGGCGCAGGATGTACTGGCGGCACTCGGGGTTGGTGATCAGGCGGTACACGGCCAGCACGAGGTTGTTGGCGACCAGGCTGTCGGCGGTGGAGAAGAAGCCGAGGTTGCGCTTGACGATGCGACGCTCGTCCTCGGAGAGGCCGTCCGGCGTCTTCCACAGGGCGATGTCGGCGTTCATGTTCACTTCCTGCGGCATCCAGTGGTTGGCGCAACCATCCAGATACTTCTGCCAGGCCCAGTCGTACTTGAAGGGGACGAGCTGGTTGAGGTCGGCGCGGGCGTTGATCATCTGCTTGTCGCCGACGTGAACGCGGGCGGATTCGCCTTCGAGTTCGTCCAGGCCTTCCTGGATGTCGAGGTCGTCCAGGGCCTTCTTGGCGCGGGCGACGGCCGCGGAGTCGTCAGAGGCTACGGCGCGGGCTTCTTCGACGGAGCCGGCGGCTTCGTTATCCAGCTTGGCGGTGTTCTGTTGCGTGGGCTGTGCGGTAGCGGCGGCCGGCGCGGCAGTGGTGGTCTCTTCTTCGTTGAATTCGTCCCAGCTCAGCATGGTGGTTTCTCCTGATTGGGGACCGGTTGTGGCCGGTCGGGAATGTTCTGGGCTTTTGTGTGTGCACGCAAAAGCGGGTGTTTGGTTGGGGGAGGGTGGTGGTGCCCTGGTCCCGGGTGTTCTGTATTAGGTCGGGGTTTGGGCCCGGCCTTGATGTTGTCTGGTGGGGTTGCCCCTCACCTTGGCCCTCTCCCGGGTGGGGCGAGGGGTGGTCGGGGGTTTGGGCCCGGCCTATGTGTTGTCTGGTAGGTCGCCCCCTCACCCTAACCCTCTCCCCATAGGGGCGAGGGGACTGGATTTGAGGTGGCATCCGGTCCGTTGCTCAAATTGCCAGCTGTGCCGGCTAGGCCTACTTGCAAGCAAGCGCTCGTCGCTACTACATCTAACTAATCATTTAGTGAGTCGGACGCTTGTCGTCGCTTTGCTTGATCAGCAGCCACTCGGTGCAAGCGGTTTCCAGAGCGAGGCAGCGCTAGGCGCCGGGCGGGTCGGAGCCCCTGAGCGTACGCATGTACGTGATGGGGGCCGGCCTGCCCGGCAACAACGCGCGGTCCGCTCTGGGGACCGCGACTTTCAACTACTTACTTATTGGCAGGCTTCGCAATCTGGTTCATCAATCGCGCACGCCTTTGGCACCGGTGCTGGGCCGGCTGCCATTTCTGGTGCTGGCGCCGCTTTGGCCGGAGCAGCGCTGGCGCCGCTGTTGCCACCGCTGGACACGGCGTTGAGCTTGCCGGTATTGACGGTGGACTTCTCGGTGCTGGTCGCGGCCAGGGCACGGAGGTAGTAGGTGGTTTTCAGGCCACGGTACCAGGCCATGCGGTAGGTCACGTCCAGCTTCTTGCCCGAGGCGCCGGCAATGTAGAGGTTCAGCGACTGGGCCTGGTCGATCCACTTCTGGCGGCGGCTGGCGGCGTCGACGATCCACTTGGTTTCCACTTCGAAGGCGGTCGCGTAGAGGTCTTTCAACTCCTGCGGGATGCGCTCGATCTGCTGTACCGAACCGTCGTAGTACTTGAGGTCGTTGATCATGACCGCGTCCCACAGGCCGCGCGCCTTGAGGTCGCGAACCAGGTAGGGGTTAATCACGGTGAATTCGCCCGAGAGGTTCGATTTTACGTACAGGTTCTGGTAGGTCGGCTCGATGGACTGCGACACGCCGGTGATGTTGGCGATGGTTGCGGTCGGCGCGATGGCCATGATGTTGGAGTTACGGATGCCGTTCTTGACGCGGGCACGGACCGGGGCCCAGTCCAGGGACTCGGTCAGGTCGACGTCGATGTACTTCTGGCCACGCGCTTCGATAAGGATCTGCTGCGAGTCCAGCGGCAGGATGCCCTGGCTCCACAGCGAACCCTGGAAGGTTTCGTAGGCGCCACGCTCGTCGGCCAGGTCGCAGGAGGCCTGGATGGCGAAGTAGCTGACCGCTTCCATGGACTTGTCGGCGAAGTCGATGGCGGCATCGGAACCGTAGGGGATGTGCTGCAGGTACAGCGCGTCCTGGAAGCCCATGATGCCCAGGCCCACCGGGCGGTGCTTGAAGTTGGAGTTCTTCGCCTGCGGCACGGAGTAGTAGTTGATGTCGATGACGTTATCGAGCATCCGCACGGCGGTGCGCACGGTGCGCTCCAGCTTGGCGGTGTCGAGCTTGCCGTCGACGATGTGGCGCGGCAGGTTGATCGAGCCCAGGTTGCAGACGGCGATCTCGTCCTTGTTGGTGTTCAGCGTGATCTCGGTGCAGAGGTTGGAGCTGTGCACCACGCCGACGTGCTGTTGCGGGCTGCGCAGGTTGCACGGGTCCTTGAAGGTCAGCCATGGGTGGCCGGTTTCGAACAGCATGGACAGCATCTTGCGCCACAGGTCTTTGGCCTGCAGGGTCTTGTAGTTCTTGATCTTGCCGTATTCGATCAGGGCCTCGTAGTACTCGTAGCGCTCCTCGAAGGCCTTGCCGGTGAGGTCGTGCAGGTCGGGTACTTCGCTCGGCGAGAACAGGGTCCACTTGCCGTCGTCGAAGACGCGCTTCATGAACAGGTCCGGAATCCAGTTGGCGGTGTTCATGTCGTGGGTACGGCGACGGTCGTCACCGGTGTTCTTGCGCAGCTCGAGGAACTCCTCGATGTCCAGGTGCCAGGTTTCTAAATAGGCGCAGACCGCGCCCTTGCGCTTGCCGCCCTGGTTGACCGCCACCGCGGTGTCGTTGACCACTTTCAGGAAGGGCACGACGCCCTGGGATTTGCCGTTGGTGCCTTTGATATAGGCGCCGAGTGCACGGACCGGGGTCCAGTCGTTGCCCAGGCCGCCGGCGAACTTGGAGAGCAGGGCGTTATCGCGGATGGCGTCGTAGATGCCGCCCAGGTCGTCCGGCACGGTGGTCAGGTAGCAGGAGGACAGCTGCGGACGCAGGGTGCCGGCGTTGAACAGGGTCGGCGTGGAGGCCATGTAGTCGAAGGACGACAGCAGGTTGTAGAACTCGATGGCGCGGGCTTCGCGCTGTTCTTCCTCGATGGCCAGGCCCATGGCGACGCGCATGAAGAAGATCTGCGGCAGCTCGAAACGCACGCCATCCTTGTGGATGAAGTAGCGGTCATAGAGGGTCTGCAGGCCGAGGTAGGTGAACTGCTGGTCCTGCTCATGGTTGATCGCGGCGCCCAGCTTGGCCAGGTCGAATTCCTTCAGGCGCGGGTCGAGCAGTTCGAACTCCACACCTTTGGCCACATAAGCGGGAAGCGCCTTGGCGTAGAGGTCGGCCATTTCGTGGTGCGTGGCCGACTCGGCGACTTCCAGGAAGCTCAGGGCTTCGGCGCGCAGGGTGTCCATCAGCAGGCGGGCAGTGACGTAGGAGTAGTTCGGCTCACGCTCGACCAGAGTACGGGCGGTCATCACCAGGGCGGTGTTGACGTCGGTCTGTTCAACGCCGTCGTAGAGGTTTTTCAGGGTTTCTTTCTGGATCAGCGCGCCATCGACTTCTTCGAGGCCTTCGCAGGCTTCGGTGATGATGGTGTTCAGACGGCCCAGGTCCAGCGGCGACAGGCTACCGTCGGCACGCTTGATACGAATGCTCGGATGGGCATCGACCCGGGCTTCGACGGCGCCGCGCTTGCGCTCCTGGCTGCGCGATTCACGGTAGATCACGTAGTCGCGGGCAACTTTCTGCTCGCCGGAACGCATCAGGGCCAGTTCGACCTGGTCCTGGATTTCTTCGATATGGATGGTGCCGCCGGAGGGCATGCGGCGCTTGAAGGTGGCGGTGACCTGTTCGGTCAGGCGGGCCACGGTGTCATGGATGCGCGAGGAGGCGGAGGCATTGTTGCCTTCCACTGCGAGAAACGCTTTGGTGATGGCGACGGTGATCTTGTCATCGGTGTAGGGGACGACTGTACCGTTGCGCTTGATCACGCGCAGCTGGCCCGGCGCCGTGGCGGCCAGGTCCAGCGTGCTGTCGGCTGCCTGCGGGTTCTCGCGAATGGACTCGTTCTGCATGGGGTCTCCGGATTCTCTCTGTCTCGGTAGCACGTAAGGTGTCGGGCCATCTTCGTGGACGGCGCTGATCGGGTGTTGCGTATCGCTGTATCGCTATTGCATCAACCATCCCCAACGAACTGGGCATGGGTTACCAAAACGGGAAACGATTCGGCACCAGGAGGTACCGAATCGCATGTGCCGAAGCATAGTCAGCCGCTGTGCGGATCACAACCTCAAAACACAACATGTAGTGTGATGCGCTTGGCGGGCGTGCTAGGTATAGGCTTGACCGAAATCAACGATGAGCTCGGTACGCCGGGCTTCGCAGGGGTGCCGCATTGGCCGAGCAGGGGTTCTCAGCGCTGCAAGAAACGGGAAAAACTATTCTGCTTGCTTTTTTCTGCAGTTGTGTCTGCGTGATCGTATAGGCCCCACATATAGGGGTTTTGCCCGCCAGGATCGACACGATAGTTGCGCTTCACGAGCAACGCAAGGTGCTCTAAATGAACAACCTGTGGATAACATGTGGGCGGATTGTGGGTTAAAAGCTGAGGTCCAGACGGCTCAAGGCGTTGGTGCTTCGTCGCCCTCTGAGCACAAAAATGCAGGTTGAATTAATTTCGTGACGACACTACATGTAGTGTTTGTTTTTCCGCCTAAATTATGGCTTTCAGCAGTTTTCCGACGACAGGCAACGTAGCATCCCTACAAGATCGCGAATAATGGCCACCTGATATCAGTCGAGCTCAGCGAGCCACATCATGAACGCGCCCCGAACGACTCCGCCGACCACCGACGATCTGTTACGACAGATCGAGTCCAATCTGTGTAGAACGCGCTTACGCTTTAGCCCGGACCTGGAGCAACGATTCGAATCCGATACCGGCGCAGGACGGGCGCGGATGTTTGTGCTTACTGGGTTGGTGTCCCTGTGCATCTTCAATGCGTTTCTCATCGGCGACTACGCGATGCGACAGGCAAATTTCGCTGAAATTTTGCTGTTGCGTCTGGGCCTGATGACGCCCGTCGGCCTCTTCTCCTTGCTGTTGATTCATCGGGGCGTGACGGCGCGGTGGAGGGAGGGGCTGATGGCCTGCCTAGTGGTGATGGCAATGGCGGTTTCGGGGCAGATTTTCCGTATCACCACCTCGCCAGTCGACATGTTCGACCCGTTCTCCTTCGATCTGATTCTGCTGGCCGGGAACATTGTCATCGCGCTGCGCTTCAAGTACGCGCTCGCCGCCTCGGTGGCCGGCCTGCTGGTGATGGCGGGGTACGTACTGTCTTCCTCTACATTGGGCGTTGATGCGCAGCTGTTTTCGCTGGTGCTTGCGACGGCGACGGTGGTTTTCACGCTGATCGCGAATCTCAGATTCGAGGTGACCGATCGACGTGCGTATCTGTTCCTCTTGCGTGAGCAGTTACGCACCGATGCCATGCGCGAGGACAACCTCACTCTGACGCATATATCCCAGACCGACCCGCTGACCCAGCTAGCGAACCGCCGCCGGTTCGAGCAGGTTTTCGAGACGATCTGGCGGGAAGCCGGAACGACCGGAGATGAGGTGGGGTTGCTGATGATTGATATCGACCATTTCAAATCCTACAACGATACGTTCGGCCACCAGATGGGTGACGTTTGTTTGCAGCGGGTCGCCGCGATCCTCGATAAACAGGTGCGAAAGAAGGATCTGGTGGCGCGACTGGGTGGTGAGGAATTCGTCGTGCTATTGCCTGAGACGGATCTGCCGACCGCGCGGCGTGTGGCGGAGCGGGTGCGCACCGCGATCGAGGGCCTGGCGATTCCACATACCGCTATCGGTGATCAATCCTGCGTCACCGCCAGCATCGGTGCTGCTGTCGCCCGTCCCCTTGGCGACTCGCCCAGTGCCGACCTGATACGGCGCGCCGATGACGCCCTGTATGCTGCCAAGCGGGGCGGTCGCAACCGCTGCCATGTGGCTGCAGCCTGACGCTACAATGCGCCCGATGGCCTGTAAGGAGGGCGCATGACGGATCAAGAAGCTTGGCGAATTCTCATTGTCGAAGACGACCAGCGGTTGGCCGAGCTGACCCGGGAATATCTCGAAAGCAATGGCTTGCAGGTGACGATCGAAGCGGACGGTGCTCAGGCAGCCGAGCGGATCATCAATGAGCGACCCGATCTGGTCGTACTCGATCTGATGCTGCCAGGCGAAGACGGCCTGTCCATCTGCCGCAAGGTGCGTGACCGTTATGACGGCCCGATCCTGATGCTCACCGCCCGCGCGGACGATCTCGATCAAGTGCTCGGCCTGGAGATTGGTGCAGACGATTACGTTTGTAAGCCGGTGCGGCCGCGGGTATTGCTGGCGCGTATCCGCGCGCTACTGCGGCGGCGTGAGGGCGGCGAAACGGCGCCTGCTCCCAGCAAGCGTATCCAGTACGGGCCGTTGGTGGTCGATCATGCGCTGCGCGAGGCTTGGCTGCGAGGCGAAGGCATCGAACTGACTGGCGCCGAGTTCGACCTGCTCTGGCTGCTGACCTCCAATCCCGGACGCATCATGTCCCGTGAACATATTTTCACCGAACTGCGCGGGATCGAATACGACGGCCAGGATCGCTCCATCGACGTGCGCATTTCACGCATCCGTCCAAAGATCGGTGACGACCCCGATCACCCGCGCCTGATCAAGACCGTGCGTGGCAAAGGCTATCTATTCGTCTCCGAAGCGGCTGAAGCGCTGCAGTGAATTCGATCTTCCTGCGCATCTACGGCGGCATGCTCGCCGTGTTGGTGCTGGTCGGGCTGTTGGGCGCCGGTGGTCTGCATCTGCTCAATCAGGTACGGGCGGATCATCATCGCGAGGCGCTGGCAGCCGGCACCTTTCGTCTGATGGCGCACAACATGAGCAGCATGACGCCCATCGAGCGGCGTCAGGCGGCGAACCTCTGGGGGCGACTGCTGGGTATCCCCTTGCGCGTGCGAACCCTGGAAGACATCCGGCTTGAAAGCGGCCTGGAGGCCCGACTGCTGCGCGGCCAGGTTCTGGTGGAGCAGGTCCGTCCCGGCAGCGTGACGATCTATTCCCTGGTCAGCGCCGATGACCGTCTGGCGCTGACCGGCGAGGTCGAGCAACTCAGCGAACAGCTGGCACGCGCGACCATCTACCTGCTGATCGACGAGCTGATTCGGTATCCCGAAGCCGAACAACCCCAGCGCCTGGCCGAACTGAAGACGGCGCGTGGTTTCGGCTATCCACTGGAACTGCTGACCCGCGACAGCGCCAGTCTCGATGACGATCAGCGCCGCCGGCTGGATGAAGGCGACACGGTTATGGCGCTGGTCAACGGCGGCGAGGCCATCCGGGTGTTCGCCGCGATTGCCGGAACGCCCTGGATCATGTCGCTGGGGCCGCTGCGCCAACTCAATCCCTATCCACCGGAGCTGCTGATATTCATCGGTGTGCTGGGCCTGTCGCTGATCGGATTGACGGTGTATCTGCTGGTGCGCCAGCTGGAGCGGCGCCTGCGAGGCGTCGAGCGCGCTGCCACGCGCATCGCGACCGGCCAGCTGGACGCGCGCGTGCCGGATGCCGGGACAGATTCGGTGGGCCGTCTAGCCAAGGCTTTCAATGGCATGGCAAGCCATCTGCAGCGCTTGCTGGCAGTGCAGCGGGAAATGGTCAGCGCGGTGGCCCATGAGTTGCGAACACCGGTCGCCCGGTTACGATTCGGCCTGGAGATGGCCGGTTCGGCGCAGACACCCGAAGCGCGGAATCGCTATCTGGACGACATGGACGGTGACATCG
Source organism: Stutzerimonas stutzeri SDM-LAC (assembly GCF_000235745.1). Lineage (GTDB taxonomy): Bacteria > Pseudomonadota > Gammaproteobacteria > Pseudomonadales > Pseudomonadaceae > Stutzerimonas > Stutzerimonas stutzeri_H. Next base: position 42,281 of record NZ_AGSX01000054.1, read on the forward strand.
ACGATCTGGATCGTCTGGTGGATGAAATGCTGGTCTATACGCGCCTCGAACGCGGTTCGCCGGAGCTGAGGTTTCAGCAAGTGAATCTGAGCGCGCTGGTCGATCAGGTCATCGGCGAGCTGGCGCCGTTGCGCCCGACGGTGCGGGTCGAGCGCGGGCTCTCCAACTCAGCCCCTGACGGTAGCAGTGTGGCCGATGCCGAGCCGCACTACCTGCGTCGCGCCTTGAGCAACCTGATCAGCAACGCCATGCGCCATGCAGAAACGCGGGTTCAGGTCAGCTTCGTCATCGATGCCGAGCGGGCGCAACTGGTGGTCGACGATGATGGTCCTGGCGTGCCTGAGGAGGCGTGGGAGAAAATCTTCGAGCCGTTTCTACGCCTTGACGACAGCCGCACGCGTGCGTCCGGCGGGCACGGGCTGGGGCTATCCATCGTCCGGCGGATTACCTATTGGCACGGTGGTCGTTCGCAGATCGGGCACAGCGAGCTGGGCGGCGCACGTTTCAGTCTGGTCTGGCCGCGAAGGCAGACGGGGTCGCGCCTCCCAGCGCAGTGATCGGCGCTAGGGCTTTGCAGCGATGGGTTGCACCCATCCATGTAAGCAACTCTCGAGCCGCCAAGGCCGCGATTGCCCTGCATATGGGTGGGTGAAACCCATCGACCCATCGGCGCACCCATTCATCGAGCTCAAACGCAATCAGGCCGTAATGGCGACCAGGCTCAGCAGGTAATCCTCGAACTGCACGAACTGGCCATCCAACTCGGCGCCGGTCTTCCATTCTTCCGATAGATCGGTGAGCAGGCGCAGGCGAGCGTAGCCGCTGCTGTCGTGATGGATCAGCTCGGCGTCCTGAAAATAGAAGCGCTTGTTCACCAGCGGATAGAGTGCCTTGAACAGGCTTTCCTTGATGGAGAAGGTCAGGGTGACGCGCAGCCGGCGCTGGGCCTCGTTGAGTGCGGCGTAATCTCCCAGCTCGCGCGGCGTGAGGATTTCAGCAACCAGACGGTCCGCGCGTGCAACGGGAATTTGCTTCTCTACATCCAACCCGATGCCGCGCCACTGCTCACGACGCGCCACAACGGTCGCAGCCCAGCCGGCACCATGGGTGATGGAGCCAACCACCCCAACAGGCCAGCAGGGCGAGCGGTCCTCGTTCACGGTCGGGATGCAGGGTGCGCCGGTTACCCGGCGCAAGGCTTCGTGGGCACAGAGACGACCGGCGAGGAATTCGGTCTGGCGCTTGCTTACGGCGCTCATGCCCGGCACGCCGCAACGGGTGAAGTCCTCGGGGTCGAGCAGAACGGGGTCGAAGCGGGTGCTGATCAACTGCACGCCTCGCAAGGCGAGCGGCAGCGGCCAGCGATCGCTCAGGGGCGAGCAGCAGGTCGGGTGATAAAGAATCGAAGTCATGGGCGTTAGTTTGCCTCACTACCGGGCCTGACGCAGTCTCGGCGACGGGCTTCTTCAGTCATGGCGTCTGTTCGCGAGCAAGCTCGCTCCTACCTTCGGTAAGCGCCGTGCAGCTTTTCGTAGGAGCGAGCTTTGCTCGCGAACCGGGGCGCGCCGGCGGGGATGATCAACCGGCCGCCTTGCACTAC
>NZ_AGSX01000053.1 GCF_000235745.1 Stutzerimonas stutzeri SDM-LAC
GGTGATGCGGCTGGTGTCGCCCTCAGCGCTTGATCATTCCAAGCCGCATGAAGCGTGTCTCGCCGCTGGCGTCGTCCACGCCATCGTTGTCGGTGACGATGAACAGGCGGCCCTGCTTGTCCACGGCTGCTCCTTCTACCTTGTCCAGCACCCAGCCGCCGGTGTGCTTGAGGTCGGGCAGCAGGTCGCGCGCCAACTGCTTGCTCACAAGCGGGAAGCTTTGGCCCTCGGCAGCGGGCTGCATGCCGCTCAGGTCGATGCGGTACAGGCGCTTGATCTCGGCTGCCGGACCCTGCCGGTTGTCGCGTTCGATGACCAGAAACCGGCCATCGCCGATAGATGTGAGCTCGGACAGCCCGACCCAACCGCCTTCGGCAGCCGGGTCCAGCGGGTAGTGGTAGAAGCCCCATTCTCCGCTGCTCGGGTTGAACACGCCGATGCGGACCTTGCCGGCCGGGTCGCTCTTCCACTCCCGCTGAAAGGCGACGTACACGCGGGTGCTAGCGCCTTCGCCGACCACCGCAACGCCCTCGAAACCGTTGCTGGTGCCCTGTACCGCGACGTCTGTCGGCAGTGCATATTCCTCCAGCACTTCGCCCTTGGCATTGGCGCGGATCAGCAGGTTCGGTTTGGCCTTGCCGTTGCTTTCCGAGGCGAGCCAGAAGTCCCCGTTGGCGGCCTGGGCGATGCCTTCCAGATCGTAGTTGACGGTATTGCCGTCCTTGCGCAGTTCGGTCTGCGCGTCGATGACCGCAGGCGTTTTGCCCGTATCGATGTGGAAGATCCGCGAAGCCTTGTAGTAGCTGTCCGGGACGGCGTAGAGGCGGTTGTTTTGCGCACGGTCTGCGACCATCCCGCTGAGCGCGCCCCAGGGCATCAGCTGGCTGTCCGTGGAACGGATCTCAGGATAAGACGCTGTCTCGGCGCCGAATTGGTAGATCGAGATGGTCGAGCGATAGCCGTCCTCGGCCGAATCTTCTTCACTGCTGACCACCAGCAGATTGCGCGACGGGATAGGCAGCAGCCCCTCCGGCCCCATGCCGGTCGGCAGAATCTGATGCAGCACCGGCGCCCACGGACGCGCGACGTCGTATACGGCGACGGCATTGCCGCGCTCGCTGCCGACGAACAGAAAGTCTTGCTGGCGGAAGCTTCCCGAGGCGATGCCTTCTGGCTCGATGCCTTTGTTCTCCGAGCGGCTCTCAGGGTAATGGCCGGCACGGATCAAGGCGTGTTCGAGCAATGCGCCGGCTTCGTGCCAGACGCTGCCGTTGTAATCGAACAGGGTGAAGCTGCGGCTACCGCCTTCTTCACCGTTGGCATCTTCGTAGTCGCCTTCGTTGGCGGTCGCCAGCAGCGGGCCGACCCAGGCGATAGAATCCGGTTCGCGACGTTTGCCCTTGAGTACGCCAACCGGCTCGATACGGTCGTTTTCATCGGTGTCGACATTTTCCAGATCGACCTGGCCAGCGCTGAAATGGCGCAGCACGCGACCGCGACGCAGATCCACCAGCGCGATGTGGTTGTTTTCCTGCAAGGTCACGGCGGCAACATCCTGATCATTGATGCTGACGTACTCAGGCTCGGGATCGTTCGGCGCCACCTCGGCCAGGCCAGTCAGGCTGACGTCCCGTGTGCTCCAGCGCGAAGGCTGACCCTTGAGGTCGACGATGCGTAGAAAGCCCGCCGGCAGCTGCGGGATCAGCCCGTCGTTAAGCTCTTCGTCTCGCTCGTTCTCGATCGCCACTGCGGCGTAACGGCCCCGTGGGCTGATGGCGATGGAGTCGGGCTGACCGCCCATGGGCAGCGTGGCGACGCGTTTCGGTTGAGCAGGGTTGCGGATGTCGAACACCGCCAACACGCCGTCCGGCTGGGTGAAGCTCAGCGAGGTGTTCACGGCAACGAGCGCAAAGTGATGATGCACGGCGACCGAGGTCGGCTCGCCTTCGAGCTGCACGAAGCCCGCAGGCGTTGGCGACTTGGGGTCGCGAATATCGACCAGGCCAATCCGCTCGCCGGGGCTGTCGGTGTAGATCAGCGTCTGGCCGTCCCGGCTGACTGCGGTGATCTCCGCAACGGTCTGTTTGGTTGCATCTTCATCGGCGCCGAGGTTGCGGTACACCGGAAACGTCGCGATCCGCTCGAAGTAGTCTGCGGCACGCGAAGAAGCGGCCTCCACCGCCAACGGCAGCAGGGCCAGTGTCAACGCAGTGGATAGTGCGGTGCGGGTCAGGCGGGTCGGTGTTCTCATACGAGCCTCGGCGGTTGGCGATGGGGTTTAGCCGAAGCACGCTAGGCGGGGAATGTTACGAGGGTGTTACCGGAGGATTGGTTTGCGCAGGCCGCTGCATATCAAGCGCAAGTAGTGCTACCAACATGAGAAGCAACGGATTGGGCATTTTTACTGTCGGCGATTGGTTGGCCGGCTGGATGAGGCCACCCGAAGCGGTCGCGACAGATTGAACCTATTTCGGCATTAGCTCCAGCAAACGCCCGCCGTTCCCGCCCTCCAGCAGCCAGATACTGCCGTCCAGACCTTGTTCGACTTCGCGGATGCGCGCGTTCATGTCGTAGCGTGCGGTCTCGCTGGCGTCTTCACCGTTCAGGGTAACGCGCACCAGGGCTTCGCCGGACAGTGCGCCAAGCAGGGCGTTGCCTTTCCAATCGGCAAACCGCTCGCCACTGTAGATGAGCAGGCCAGCAGGGGAGATCACCGGCGTCCAGGAAACCTTCGGCGCTATGAATTCTGGGCGCGTATCGTGATCGGGAATCGGACGGCCGCCGTAGTGGTTGCCGTTGGAGACTACCGGATAACCGTAGTTGCCGCCTCTGCGGATCAGGTTGAACTCGTCGCCGCCTTCCGGACCCATCTCGTGTTCCCACAGGCGGCCCTGCGCGTCGAACGCAATGCCCAGCGGATTGCGGTGGCCGAGCGACCAGATCTGCGCCGTCACACCGCCTTTGTCGGCAAACGGATTGTCGGCCGGCACGCTGCCGTCCTCGTTCAGGCGTATCACTTTGCCGAGATTGGCGTCCATGTCCTGCGCCGGCGTGAATTTCTGCCGCTCGCCGGAAGTGATCCACAGCTTGCCGTCCGGGCCGAACGCGAGACGATGCCCGTAATGGCCTTTGCCGGAGACCTTGGGCGACTGTCGCCAGATTACTTTCTGGTCTGAAAGCGCGCCGCCATCGGCGCTTCGCTTGAGGATTGCACGGGCGACGGCGGCGCCCTGTTTGTCTCCCTCGCCATGCTCGGCATAGCTGAGGTAGATGACGTTGTTCTGAGCGAAATCGGGATGGAGGATGACGTCACCGAGCCCGCCCTGGCCGCCATAGGCCACCTCTGGCACGCCGGTGATCTCATGAACCGTTCCGGTCTTTACGTCGACGTGCTTGAGCGCACCGCGCTTTTCCGTGACCAGCGCCGTACCGTCCGGCAGAAAGGTCATGGCCCAGGGTTCGGAGAAGCTTGCTCGCGGCGTCACGCTGAACGGCCATTGGCTTCGTTCGACGGCTGTGGGTGCGGCGATGGCGAGCGAAACCGTACCGGCTGCGATGGCGCTGGCGATGTGCAAAGCGAGTCGTTTCATACCGTCCATTCTCCAAAATCAGGCCCCAACGCAACCGCGGTGGGGCCATACAAGTTGGGCTGGACCCCGCGCGGGGCGATCAGCCGGTGCGCCGATCGTTCGGACCTACTGCGTTCGGGTCACGCGCCATACGATGTTGGCCAAATCGTCAGCGACGATGAGTGCGCCACGCGGGTCGACCGTCACGCCCACCGGCCTGCCGTGCGTTCCTTCGGCGGTGCGAAACCCGGTCACGAAATCCACCGGTTCGCCCGATGGTTTTCCGTTCCTGAAGGGCACGAACACCACTTGATAACCGGACGGATCTTCGCGATTCCAGCTGCCGTGCTCGCCGACGAACACGCCTTCGGCAAATTTTTCACCCATGACTGGTGACGAGAAGTCCACGCCCAGCGCCGCCACGTGCGGGCCTAACGCGTAGTCAGGTTTGATCGCTTCAGCGACCAGGTCAGGGTTCTGTGGTCGCACGCGCTCGTCGACATGCTGGCCCCAGTAGCTATAGGGCCAGCCGTAGAAGCCACCTTCTTGTACCGAGGTGAGGTAGTCCGGAACCAGATTCGGACCGAGCTCGTCCCGCTCGTTCACCACCGCCCAGAGCTGATCCGTGCCGGGTCGTATCGTCAATGCCGTGGGGTTACGCAGCCCGGTTGCGTAGGGCTTGTGGGCGCCGGTTTCCGCGTCGATCTGCCAGATCATCGCGCGGTCAACCTCGGCCTCCATCCCGCGTTCGGTGATGTTGCTGTTCGAACCAATGCCAACATACAGGAAGCGCCCGTCCGGGCTCGCCGTTAGTGCCTTGGTCCAGTGATGGTTGATCCGGTAGGGCAGGTCGGTGACCTTCACCGGCTCGCCACTGGCCTCCGTCTGGCCTTCCTGATACTCGAAGCGCACCAACGCGTCCTGATTGGCAACGTACAGGTTGCCATTGGTCAGCGCCAGGCCATACGGCGCGTTGAGCCCGTCCGCGAAAACCTTCTGCAGTTCATACACGCCGTCACCATCGGCATCACGCAGCAAGGTCAGCCGATTGCCGCTTTTGACCGAGGTGGTGCCCTTGGATTTGATATAGCCGGCGATCACATCCTTCGGCCTGAGCTTGGGTGCATTGCCGCCACGACCTTCCGCTACGAGGATGTCTCCGTTCGGCAGGACCAGTGTTTGTCGTGGAATCTGCAGATCGGTGGCGATTGCACTTACCGTGAAACCCTCGGGCACCGTTGGCTTCTTGTCACCCCAGCCGACCGGGTCAGCAATCGTCATGCTCGGCAGCAGCCCACGCTGAGGCTCGTCGAGTTTCGGGTTCTCGCCTTTTACCAAGGCGATGTCCTGGTCCGCGCCGCCGCAGGCGCTCAAGAGCAGCGCCACCGTCAGGGCGCTCAGTGGGCCTGCGTAGTTCATGCTTCACCTCCCGAACGTAGATTGGTAAAGCCGATCCAGGTTGCCGCGCAGGCCAGGATGGTCACGATCACCGACAAGATCAGGCCCGATGGCATGCTCGCCCAGGCGTCCTTGGCATGGACGAGGGCGTTGAAAAAGCCCAGCACCCAGGCGGCCACTAGCAGTGCTAGATAAATCAGCGGTCGCCCTTTCTTATGGGTGGCTTTCACCAGGTTGACCAGTGCGAACAGGATCGCCAATCCGCAGAAAACCAGACCTCCCGCAACCAGCCAGGACGCAAAGTTGGTCCACTGAATTTCATAGGTTTGGAAGTAGGCGATGTCACTCAACAGGCCGCCAAGAAACAGCGGAACCGTCCCTGCGAGCGACGTTGCGTGAATCGGGTTGGGTACGTGTCGCGAGATGCTGTGTGTCGTGTGGTGCGTGCTGTGGGTGATAACGGTCACGGAGGCATCCTCATCACTGGGCGATCCAGGCCTGATGCACCGCGCGGATGCGCTTGCCGCCCGGATCGCTCTGACTGTGCATAAATGGGGATCGTGCCGTTGGGCGGTAAGTTCAGTTGTATCGACGAGGCGCTTGTTCTAGGGGAGTGGATGAGGTGGCATCAGCACAGCCACCCGAGCGCTTTGTATAGATTGCTGCGCCAACTGTTGGCGATGACCGTGGGTGGCCCGGATGAGCGCCGACCTCACGGGTGCGAATATTAGATTCTATCCATGCTTCGTCTCTGTCACCGGATGTAACTTCTAGCAGGGACGTTCTTTCTAATTATGTTCATATATAAGCGTCAGTCTTTGAGCGGGCATCTTGGTAGCGAAACCGGCATACGCTTGGCGATCAAAGACGGATTGCGTGCACGCCAGTTCATGCTGATGCCGCCCATGTACTCTAAAAAAGTGCGCGCGCGTTTCTTCAAGATTTCAATTATCTATATTGGTCGCTAACCCTTGGTTCAGGGGCGGGCTTTAGATAATTCCAGAAAACGAAACGAGCGGTCTGAACCACTTGTTAGGCGCATTCACGCAGTTCTACATTTATCAAACTTCTGCTTCGGGAGCACGGAAAGCCTTGCTGTAGTAGCCAGACTGATCGAAACAGCAGACATGTTTCTTACCGGAAGCAAGCATGTCGCAAGCATCACTGATTCGTTTTGCTCGTGTCTTAAGTTGCTTGGCTGAAGTTATCCAGTGTATCCAGTCTACTCGTGCGATGGTCGTCGTACTGTTCCAAACTTTAAGAGCTTCAGGAGTGGCTGCAAGCGCCTCCTGCAAATCTTGCGGGATGTCAGGCTCAGGTTCCTTTTTCACAGGGGCTAGCTCTAGCGCAACGATATCCCCAACGGCCGCGCCTGCGGCTTCGTGTAGTTCTCTACTTACCCGCAACCAATGGCTCAGTTGACCATCCGGCTCAAGTGTTGCCTGGAAATGGTGCCCATTGATTGTGCCCTCAACGGTCGTCCTTCCTCGCCTCGGAAGCCGTTCACTTGCCTCTCTCGGCAGTAATACGAACGCCCAGGACGTATCGTCGCCAGACTTAGCCGGATGAAGAAGCTTTGCTTCGAATCGGGATTTATTATCGATTACTGACATTGCGACTTCTCCAGTTAATACGCCTAATGTTTGGTTAAGGGGCAGGCCTTAGCCTGTCCCAGCGAATGCGGCGAAAGTTGTCATACGTTACCTTCCTGCTTCACCTGCCTCTAAAATTGGTAGCCCAGCCTCAGTCGGGATATAAATCCTCTCACCTTTGCCGTCTTGAAGGCCTTTAATCCAAATGTATCTGAGATACTCATCATTACCTTTTAAAGACTCGCCGATTATCCTATTTGATTCAGCTGCTGCTTTTGCACGCTCAATATCAGCTAAGCCTTCCGCTTTAGCGCGAACTACTTGGGCTTTGCCTTCGGCTTCTGCCAGCGTAACTCTTGCTTTAGCTTGCATTAATGATGCAGTTTCACTTGCCCGTGCTTCTTCGATAAGAATTTGTTTAGACCACTCGGCTTCCTTTAAAGCGGCCATTCCTTTCATTTCCATTCTATGTAAGTTGTACTTTGGCCAAGCCCATAGTGATAACGCAATTAATATAACGGTAATGAAGATAAGGAAAATCACTGACCCAAATGCTAGCGCTTGTCTATTTTGATACACCAAATTACTCCTTGTAATGTATGACGCTGGAGTTAAGCCGCGGCGCGTAGCACCATCGGCTTAACGACTTGTTATGGATGCGTATCGCCCGCACCCTTGAACCTAAAAATCAATGCCATCGATTTCACCTTTGAAAGGTTTGCTGATTACCCGTAGAAAACCAGCAATAGCCCTAAATGGAATGTCGATTATAAAGTCAAAAGCAGATGCCAAATCGTCAACGCTTCTACCCTTAGGCTTAACGTAATGTGCAAGCACAAAACAAACTATCGCTGCAATCAAAACAAATAGGCTGAAACCGGAAATGAACAGATCAACAGTCAAATACAGACCAAGGCAGAATAGAGCAACGGCAATAAACAATCTGATCGCGCCAATCATATTTCATCCCTTTTGAATCTGGCATTAATCGAGCATTCATAACGTTTGGTTAAGGGCGGGCTTTAGCCCGTCCCAGTGAGCGAAGCGAACGGTTTGAACCATTTGCTAGGCGAACTATTCACCTGTTGCAATATGCTTACGGTTAGCTGTTCGTGTTAGCCGACCTTCTTTCATTAGCAAACCAATAATGCTGTAGCTCAAATAGTCTTTTGAACCGCCGCCATAGTCTGACTGTAAGCCAAGGTATTTTGCTGCGTCCGAGTTTGAAATGCCGTGTGGGTTTGCCTTGGCTAGCTCCATTACGGCGGATTTCATAAGTTCAAAAGCCATTTGAGCTTTTTCATAACACCCGTCAGGAATGTTTGCTTTTATTTTTTGGCTGATGTTTTCTGTGTTTGGACGAACTTTATTTGTTAATAGTCCGCCCTGAGAGCGAATTCCGAACGCTGAAATTAACTCTGCTTCAATTTTTAAAGCTTGCTGCTCCGTTAAGTTATCAGCAATTATCGTGTGTATTACCTCATGTCCCGACGCTTTTATATGTTGAATTACCGAACTTTTTTCAGAGTCGTCAATTTTTGTATGATGTTCCCAAGCACGATTGCCCGTTCCTTTACCAATGTAGAAAGGCTTAGATGGCTTTTCTGTTGGGTCTTTAAGTGCATAAACGTAGAACGGATTTTGGGCCATGCTGGTTTGCCTAATGATTAAGCTAAGGGGTCGGATTTAGCCCGTCCCAGTGAGCGAAGCGAACGGCTTGAACCGCTTGAACCGCTTGTTATGTGTTGGCTAAGCAATTTCCTCGCCAAACCTGATTGCATTGCCATAAGGTTCATTTACCTGCATTTCTTTCATCCCCCACGACTGCTCAGTTAATTCATACCCAAACGGAGCCCCATTACTTTTAAACTCTTTGTACAGCTCGGTGATATTTGTAACTCGGATATAGCAGCTGCTTTGCATTGCAATTGTTTTGGCTTTTTCCTCACTTGGAGCCTGCCAAAATTGAATCTCAGCATTGCCTCTGCACAAAATGAGGTGCCCTTGCTCTGGGTACTTTTGAAGCACATTGAAGCCCAGCTTCGACTCAAAGAAATCAGCCGTTTTATTAATATCACCTGTCGGTAATTGTGGGACAGCTTTATTTAGTTCTGCCATATTCTCTGAGCTCCTTTAGACACATAACGTTTGGTTAAGGGGCGGGCTTTAGCCCAGTGAGCGAAGCGAACGACTTGAACCTAAAGTTAGGCAGGCGTTATAGCTGGGCATACCCTGTGTCGCTAAGCCAAGATAGCTGCTGTTTCCCTAACGTGTTGAGATGTCTGATTGCATCATTAAAAATTGGCAAACAAAGGTCTTCGACAGTTAGCTGGCATGCAATCCCATTCCGTTTGATTCGGAGGAACTGTGCGCTAGGTGAATCGTCAACATAGCTCCTAGCAATCAGTTCGACTTCGCCATCTAAAAAGTGAAAGAGATGATATTCGTAGCGCCACGCATAGAAACCGTTTTCGTCTTGTTCCGATGAATCAATGTGATGAGTGGTTTCAACGCGCATGTGGACCTCTAAAGCCTAACGTTTGGTTAAGGGGCAGGCTTTAGCCCGTCCCAGTGAGCGAAGCGAACGATTTGAACTGCAGGTTAGAAATTTCAATCAACCACAAAAAGCTTGGCACCCACCGTTGTGAACGAGCGGTGCGGTTCTGCTCCATCAGCCACTTGGTAACTCATTCCAGGAGTTAAGGTAAACCTGCGCCCATCAGGAAGTTCCGTGTGGAGTTCACCTTCTACGCATAAAAGGATATGACCTTTGGAACACCAATGGTCTGCGAGATAACCAGGCGTGTACTCAACCATGCGAACACGGATAACTCCAAACTGGCAGGTTCTCCAGTAAGCGATACCCGTCTCGCCATGATGCTCCGTCGCTTCAATATTCGACCAGTCGGTAGTTCCGAATGGTATTCCTCTAATTTCCATGGCGAGGCCTCTAGAATTTCTAACGTTTGGTTAAGGGGCGGGCTTTAGCCCGTCCCAACGAGCGAAGCGAGTTATTTGAGCCAGCTGTTAGAAATATTTAACTTGGCGCTGATGTTCACGACGCGACTATCAAGCAGTATTGCCCCGCGCATGTGTAAGATATGACCGTTGACATGGGTTCTGTAAGAACTGTATTCAGAAATTACTGCGTGCGGTATTAAGTATGCTTCGATGGGTTCATATGCTTCATTGAAAATTACAACAATGAGCTCGTCAAAGTCATTTTTGTCTAGGTTGCGTATGACGCCTAACTGCCTTGAGCGATTGCCTGCAGTTATACGGCGCGATTTTATTTGAATTTTCTTGCCATCGCTTGATTCTGCGTCGTGACCTGCTGCTGAGTTTTTTGCGAGAGTTAGATTGAAAGCAGACGAAACCAACCATTCGGCGTAATCCCCGACTGGATTATTTTTTGTTCTGAGTACGCCGCGATTCTTAAGCTCATCAATTGCTGCAGCGTGAAGCTTAAGCAATTCAGGTATTGATAGGTTGGCTAGATCCATGTTGTTAAATACTTCTAACTATAATTAGACACCATTTGGTGTATAAGGCGCCGGACGGGCGTGGTGTCAGGTCCGGGACCAGATCCGGCTGAAACACTACTCGATCAGAACTGAGCGTGTCTATTGCGAGTGGGTGAAACGCTATATCCGGTTTCACAAATATCGACATCCACTTGAAATGGGCGCAGCTGAAGTTGAGGCGTTTCTTTCGGATTTGGTTGTGCGCCGTGATGTATCCGCTTCGACGCAGAATCAGGCCCTGGCTGCGTTGTTGTTTCTTTATAAGCAGGTACTCAAGCAGGAGTTACCCTGGCTTGGCGAGGTGGTGCGTGCAAAAAAAAGCCTGCTCGGCTGCCAGTGGTGCTTTCTATCGACGAAGTGCAAAGGATTCTCCACCGACTGGATGGCGACGTCGGGTTGATAGCGCGACTGCTATATGGTGGTGGCCTGCGGTTGATGGAAGGAGTACGGCTCAGGGTCGAGGACGTTGATTTCTCGCGCAACGAGATCATCATCCGTGACGGTAAAGGCCAGAAGGATCGCGTCACCGTCATGCCGGCAAGCCTTGTGCTGCCGCTCAAACAACACATCGCGCTCGTACGGGCCGTTCACCAGCGCGAGGTCGCTGCAGGGCGGGGTGATGTCTACCTGCCTGACGCCTTGGCTCGTAAATATCCCAACGCGCCATGGGCATGGGCTTGGCAGTATGTCTTCCCTGCGGCAGGCCTGTCAGTGGATCCGCGCAGTGGCTCAGAGCGTCGTCATCATCTGGATGAAAAGCGGGTGCATAGGGCTTTCAAACGTGCAGTAGCGCAATCCGGCATCGCCAAGTTGGCCACCCCGCATACGCTGCGGCATAGCTTCGCAACTCATCTGCTGGAAAGCGGACAAGATATTCGCACCGTCCAGGAGTTGCTGGGTCATGCAGACGTGAAGACAACCATGATCTACACCGACGTGCTAAACCGCGGCGGCTTGGCGGTGTTGAGTCCGTTGGATCGTTTGTAGTTTGCGGAGAGGGATGCGACCGTCCGGCTAAAAGTCCGCAAGTGCGGTCGCGGAAGGGCGCGCCGTCTCAAAACGCCAGGACGAACCTGCGGAATCTTTGTAAAAGAAGCTGTAACGGTGGGTGATGCCGCGCCCTGAGCGATGGCCAAACCATCAACCCAGGGCATGAAAGCAATAGCCGATTAAAGCTCGATTGATACCCCGGCCTGCAGCGTTCGCGGGGCGCCCGGGTAGGCCCAGATGTTCCAGGCACGCTCGTCGTACTCTTCGTCGAACACGTTGTCGAGATTGAGGTTGAGGCGAATGCGGTCGGTGAGGGGGTAGTAGGCCAACAGATCGACCACCGTGTAGGCACCCATGTCGTAGGCAGTGTTCGAGGTGCTGCCCTTGCGTGAACTGACGTACTTCACGCCAACCCCAAGGCCCAGCCCGTCCAGCGCACCGTTGTCGAACTCGTAGGTGTCGAGCAGGTTGAAGCTGTGCTCAGGTACGTTCGCGAGGCGGGTTCCCACCGGCACGGCGGCGCTGTTGCTTTCGGTGATTTCGGCGTCAACGTAGGCATAGCCGCCGATCACGCGCCATTGCGGGGTGATGTTGCCGGCGACGCTGAGCTCGAAGCCTTGGCTGCGGACCTCGCCTGCGGCAACCTGGAAGGCCTGGGAGCCAAGGTTTGCCGGATCGGCTGTCAGCACGTTTTCCTTGGTGATGTGGAACAGAGCAGCCGTCACGCTCAGGTTGTGTTCGGGCAGGTCGTACTTGATGCCGGTCTCGTAGGCGACGCCTTCTTCCGGGTCGAACGCCTGGCTGCTGCGGTCGGCGCCGCGGTTGGGCTTGAACGAACGGGAGGCGTTGGCGTAAACGGCCAACGCTTCGGTCAGGTCGTAGATTGCGCCGATGCGCGGCGACACGGCGTTATGCGCTTGCTCCCAGCTACCAGCAGCCGAAAGCTTGTTGATGTAGTTCTGCTCGAAGCGTTCCAGGCGCGCACCGAGTTGCAGGGTGAAACGGTCGGTCAGCTCGACCTGATCCTGCATATAGAAGGCATAGGATTTCAGGTCTTCATCGTCCCAATATTTTGTGCCGACAATCGCCGGGAGTGGCTGGCCATAGACCGGCTCGTACATGTCGATGGGGAAGTCGCCCACGCCACCTGCGGAACGGTCGATACGGGAGTTGTAGTTGAAGTCGTCGTACTCGATTCCGGTCAGCAGGGTATGCATGAAGCCCAGAGCGCTGAAGCGGCCTTCGAGGTTGGCCTGAACGGCCGTATCGTTCCATTCCAGTCGTCGTTCGCTGTAATTACGCCCCACGGTGCGGCCGTCAGCGGCCAGGCCGTTGTTTTCCACAGCGCCACCCTCCAGGCTGCCGTCGAGGTATTGCACGCCGCCGCGCAGGGTCCATTGGTCATCCAGCAGGTGCTCGATGCGCAGCTGGGTCATGGCGTTTTTGTTCGTGAACTTGCCGGCGCTTTCTTCCCCGAGGAAGCGATCACGTGGCAGCTGGCCTTGCTGGTCGGCGTAGCGCGTCACGCCGCGGTCGAGCGGGTGACGGTTGTGGATGTAGTCGCCTTCCAGAATGATCGCGGTGGCGTCGCTCAGGTCCCAGCGCAGCACAGGGGCAACGTTGTAGCGTTCGCTTTCGACATGATCGCGAAAGCTGTCAGCGCCTTCAGCCACCAGGTTGAGCCGATAGGTGAATTCGGCCTGCTCGTCCAGCGCGCCGGTGGTATCCAGCGTGCCACGGTGCAGGCCCTCGGTATTGAACTGAGTACCCAGCACCGTGCGGCGCTTGGCCTGCGGTTGCTTGCTGACGATGTTGAAGGTGCCGCCCGGGTCGCCGCGCCCATACAACATCGAAGCCGGGCCGCGCAGGACCTCGATTCGCTCGATAGTCGCGGCGTCCGGCATGTTGGGGTAGCCGCGGTTGATGGCGAACCCGTTGCGGTAGAACTCCTGGGAGCTGAAGCCGCGTACCAGGAACTCGGTCAGACCCTGGCCACCGAAGTTGTTGCCGCGCTCGACGCCGCCGGCGTAGTCCAGCGCATCCTCGAGACGGGTGGCACCGATGTCTTCCACGACCTGTCCCGGCACCACGCTAATCGACTGCGGAATTTCATGGATGGGTGTGTCGGTACGCGTTGCGCTGGCGGAGCGCGTAGCGCGATAGCCGTCCACCGGGCCGTCGGCGCGTTCGGCTTGCGAGGCGGTGATCTCCATTTGTTCGAGGGCAATGGGGCTCCCGGTAGATCCCGTTTGTTCGGCAGCGTAGGCGGTAGCGGCGAGCGCCTGTAGTGACAGCACAGGCACGAGAAGTCGACGCATTGCGGCAGTTCCTTTTGAAGGCTTCGAGCGGAGGGGCGCAGATGCTATAGATGTTGATAACTATTATCAATTGTGTTGTTTGGACTGTATACCTAATTGGACGGTCTTCCGTAATCGATAGCCATTGCGGTACCGCTCAGCGTCGCGATGGTGCTGAGCAGGTCTTGTCGACGCGGACAATGCGGGGCCGGTTGGATGATCAGCGAGCCCGGCCGACTCGGCTGATTAGCAGAGCGCGGGCCAGTCGGCATGCTCGCGGACAGGACGAACAGCCCAGTTATCAGCGAGCAACGTTGCGCGTCGAATGAGGCGAGTTTGGCTGCCTACTGAGAGATCACAGCCAGAGGCCTTCGTGTTATCGAGCTTCCCGCCCGGCGCTGATTTGCCGCGAGCATGCATCACTCATGTCAGGCGCATCGCAACGGCCATTCACGGATCAGCGATCCCGGTTCGCACCCTCGCGGGACCGCGTCGAGTCGCCTGGCGTTTGGGTGCCGGTCATGGTCGAGGATTGGTCATGGGGTTGGGTGTCGTCCGTGGGCTCGGCTTCAGGCTCGCTGGGCGGTACGACTGTTGGCGTTCCGATGCTCTGTGAGGCGCCACGGCAGGTCAGCTCGGCGAAAGGTTCGTCCGGCGAGTACTCGCCTGGCACCCGCTCTACTCGCTGAGTGTTGGGATTCACAGTGAAAACGGGCGGCGCGGAGGTGTCCGCACGCGCATCGTCGGGCACGCGAAATTCGCAGGTTACGGTGTCACCGGTGTTGTTCATCACCTTCACCGCCCGAATCCCCACCAGTTCGCCGCCCGCCTCGGTGGTCGAGGTCGGCACGCCCATGGCGCTGACGTCGATATCCAGGCCGTTCAGGTGGGTGATCACGTCGGGCTTGGGCGTCTGGGCAAGCGCAACGGGTGCGCAGAGGGCTAAGCCTAGGGTGGCGAGCAATGCCTTGGTCATGGATACCTCCTCGAGTCGATGACTGCTTAGAAGGGTTCGAGGGGTGAGGGTTCGGTCTGCGCTCCGATTTGCTTGAACCTTGCTTCGTATCCAGCGGGTGAGCGCTACTTTTGCTGCTTCAGATTGCGTGCATAAACGGCTTTCCCCCCATGGAAGCCGTGCATTGGGCCTCCAGCTCGAGGCGGCGCTGTAGCGTCTGCGGTGATGGGCTTTGCTGTTGCGGTTGAACCCTCGCGGCCGAGCCGGTTCCGACTTTGCGTCAAGGCCGCTCGACGCGCTCTGGCTGGTGCTTGCCGGCATAGCGACTAGAGTAAGCCGTACCCCTTACGTTCCCACGAAAAGGCGCCTTCATGACTCCCATCGTCGACTTTCTCAATACCATCTTCTGGGGCTACATCCTGATCTATGGGCTGCTTGCGGTCGGTGTGTTCTTCACCATCCGCCTGGGCTTCCTGCAGTTTGTGCATTTTGGCGAGATGGTTCGGGCGATCAGAGGCGCGCGACAAAGCGATGCGTCGGGTATCTCGCCGTTCCAGGCGTTGTGTACCAGCCTCGCGTCGCGGGTAGGTACCGGCAACCTGGCCGGGGTCGCGGTTGCGCTGTACCTGGGCGGAGCCGGGGCGATCTTCTGGATGTGGGTGGTGGCGCTGGTTGGCATGGCCACGGCCTATGCAGAAAGCACGCTCGCGCAGCTGTACAAGGTGCGTGACGGGGAAGGCCAGTACCGTGGCGGCCCTGCTTTTTACATTGCCAATGGCTTGAAGGCGCCGTGGGCCGGCGGGGTGTTCTCCGTAGCGCTGATCATCTCGTTCGGGCTGGTGTTCAACGCGGTGCAGGCCAACTCCATCGCCGATGCCATGGAGGGCGCGTTCGGCGTCCCGAAACTCTGGGTTGGTATCGCTATCGCCATTCTCGCCGGGCTGGTGATTTTTGGCGGGCTGCGTTCCATCGCGCGTTTCGCCGAACTGGTGGTGCCGTTGATGGCGGGCCTGTACGTATTGATGGCGCTCATCGTGCTGGTGATGAACATCACCGAGGTGCCGGACGTGCTGATGACCATCATCCGCAGTGCCTTCGGGCTCGAGGAAGCTGCGGGCGGCGTCGCCGGCTCGGTGACTGCGGCGATGCTCAATGGCATCAAGCGCGGCTTGTTTTCCAACGAGGCAGGCATGGGCTCGGCGCCCAACGTGGCGGCGACCGCAACGCCTGCGCCGCACCATCCATCCTCTCAAGGGCTGGTGCAGGCGATGGGCGTATTCATCGACACCATCGTCATCTGCACCGCCACCGCCGTGATGATCTTGCTATCGGGCGTGCTGGAACCCGGTTCGGGTGTGACCGGCACGCAACTCACCCAGCAAGCGATGGAAAGCCACATCGGCGTTGCCGGAACCTACTTCATCGCTATCGCCATCTTGTTTTTCGCCTTTACCTCGATTGTCGCCAACTACGCCTATGCGGAGAACGCGCTGATCTTCCTTGGCGCCGGTAACAAGCTCGGGCTGACCCTGCTGCGCCTGGCCGCACTGGGCATGGTGATCTGGGGCGCTTACGAGGCGGTCACGACCGTATTCAACGCGGCGGACGCGTCCATGGGGTTGATGGCGACGATCAACCTGATCGCGATCACGCTGCTCTCCGGCACGGTGGTGAAGCTGACCAAGGACTACATGGGGCAGCTCAAGGCTGGCGAGGTGCCTACGTTCAAGGCCGCGGACTACCCGGAGCTGAAAGCGAAGATCAACAACAACATCTGGCGCTGATGCTAAAACGCCCCGGCAATGGTGCCGGGGCGTCGTGCTTTTGGGCTCGAAGGGTCAGCTCGGTAGTCGATCCAGCGTCTGCGGCTCATGCATCGGGCAACCGTTGTGACGGGCGCGGAACTCCGCTGACATCTCATAGGCCGGCTTGCGCGAACGCATGATGCCGCCGAGCGGGCGATGCGCGGCGAGGCCATGCCAGGGGCTGAAAGACATCTGGTCATCGACTACCGCTGCGCGGGCTTCGCTCCAGGCGGATTGCGGCTGCACCTCGATCCGCGCAACGGTGACATAGGGGCTGAGGGCTGCCGGCCAGACCACGCTGGCGTCCTCGATGGGCATCTTGTCGATGTCGGTGGCCAGCTGAACGCGCAGCTCCCAGGTGCCACCGTGCTGAGTGAAGTGGTGGTTGATCGCTTCGCGCAAGCCGTTCGGCTTGTCCTTCAGGTCGACGTTCTGGTCGGTCAGCGCCTTTAATTCCGGCGAGACGGGCACCAGCGAGAGCTTGGCGAAGTAGCGGCCGTAGAGCAGCGGTACCACGCTGTAATAGGTCTCCCCGAGCAAGTTCGTGGTGGGATGGCCGCCCATGCCCTTGAGCGTCGCACTTTCGCCGCTGGCTTTTTCCAGCAGACTCTCGGCACCGCGTAAGGCGGCAGACAACGCCTGCTTGGCGCGCGGCGCACGGTCGGTGGTCTTGGCAATCAGCTTCACCGACTTGAGGAAGTCCTTGGGTGTCGGCGCCAAGAATGCCGGCGCGTTGACCATGACGAAATCCTGGGTGACCTGGCCGTCGCTGTTGGGCAGGCGTTCGCCTTCGACGCCGATGAGTTTGATCGCCAGCCCGCGCGGGGTTGAGACCTTGTCATCGAGAATGTCACCCGGATTGGTTGAAAACCGCATCACCACCGGCATCCGTCCGGGCTTGGCAAACGCGCCCTGTGCCAGCTCCGCGGGCAGGTCTGGCAGCACCTCGATTTCGCCCTGCAACAAGCCGTGGCTCTTGGCATGCACGCTGCGAACGGCATGGCCACTGTCGGCAAAGGTCGTCTCGGCGATCTCGCGCATCGCCTGGATCAAGCCGGAAATGGTCTCGGACTCGTCGTCAGGCACCTGCTCGAAGGCGGGCTCGAAAGGAATGGGCGCTATGGTCAGGCGATCGGTCATCGGCTCGGCTCCGTCGGTGGCTGCGCGGACTTATGAGACTGCTACGCCGCTGTCTGTAGTCGACAGCCAAGGGCTGGAATCGTTTTCCAGGAATGAGGCTGCCGCCAGGGGGCGGGTTTGCAGAGCAGGCCACACGCCGGGATTGCCCAGGCGGCTCTGGCTCCCGCAGGCTTACCGCGGAATCACACCGATCCCGCGCGCCATAAACGTCGCCAGCAGAGGGATCAGCAGTAGGGCGAGCAGCTCGATGCGGATCACTATCTTCACCCAGCGTGCAGCTGAAGGTGTGATCGACGGAACCTGACCCGCTTTCAATGCCGGGCGCCACTTTAAAAAGGTCACGGTGGGGTAGATCGACAGCAGCGCGACGGCGACGAACAAGCCGACCTTGGCGTGAAAAAAGCTGTTGTTGAGGTAATAGTCCAACCCTTTTCCATAGCGCATCGCCCGCGCAGCGCCGGTCACCAGCACCAGCCCGGCCGCGATCCCAAAGGCCAGATCCACGCGAAACAGGCTGCGGGCGCGCTGGAAGTTCAGCGGCAGGCGAAATAGCTGATGCTCGAGCACCAGTAGGGAGAACAGCAGGAAGATCGCCACGAAGTGCAGGTAGGCGGCGACGGCATAGGCCATTTCTCAAGATCCTTTGGTCAGGTTTTTTGCGGTGTGGTCATGACAGCTGGCGCCGCATGGGTCGAGGTGAACCATTGCCCTTGGCGTTGCAGGCGGTTGGCGATACTTCCCAGGCACAGGCCGCGCAGGAGCATGAAGGCGAGGAAGGCCAACCACAATCCGTGATTGCCCATCCCGCGCAACAGCCAGCCCAATGGTAGCGAAATCAGCACGGCCAGCAGCATCGCGTTGCGCATTTCCCGCGCGCGGGTGGCACCGATGAACAGGCCATCGAGCAGATAGCTCCAGACGGCCACCAGCGGCAGCGCCGCCAGATAAGGCAGATAGGTGATAGCCGTTTCGCGTACCGCCGGGATGTCGGTTTGAAGACCGATGAACAGCTCTCCGCCGAGCAGGAAGAACAGGCCGAAGGCAAGGCTGGCGAGCAGTGACCAGCCGCCGGCGACCGTCAGGATACGGCGCAGCTCGGTGCGGTTCCGCGCACCGATGGCATGACCGCTCAAGGCTTCCACCGCATGAGCCAGTCCATCCAGTGCGTGGGCGGTGAGCATCAGTCCATTGAGCAGCAGCGCGTTGGCAGCGACCGTGGCATCACCCAGTCGCGTGCCTTGCACCGTGACCAGAAAGAACACCAGTTGCAGCGCCAGCGAGCGCAGGAAAATATCCCGGTTGACCGACATCAGCGGACGCCAGCTCGCCCACAGGCGCAGCGCGCGGTGGTCCAGACGGCCGGCGTAACGCAACAGCGCGCCGCGTGTCAGCGCCAGGCCGACCAGGACGCCACTCCATTCGGCAATCACCGAGGCGCGCGCGGCGCCGCCCAAACCCCACTCCAGACCGATGACGAACCACAGGTCCAGCGCGACGTTGATCAGATTCGTCGTCAGCAGGATCGCCAATGGCGCACGAGCGTTCTGCGTCCCTAGAAACCAGCCAATCAAGGCTAGATTCGCCAGGGCGGCGGGCAGGCCGAACAGACGCGTATGGAAGTAGCTTTCGGTAAGCGCATCGAGTTCCGCCGAGGGTTGCATCAGCTGCAATGCGTAGCCCTTGAGCGGCAATGCGACGAGGCTCAGCAACAGGGCGAAGGCGAGCGCCAACAGCAGCCCTTGTAGCAGCACCTGGCGCAGCGCACCGCCATCTTCGCGTCCGGCCGCTTGCGCCGCGAAACCGGTGGTGCCCATGCGCAGAAAGCCCATGACCCAGACCAACAGGGTGTAAAGGCTGCCGCCCACTGCGACCGAGGCCAGTTGATGGGCATGCGGCAGATGACCGATCACCGCGCTGTCGACCAGGGCCACCAGCGGCACGGACAGATTGGACAGGATCATTGGCGCAGCGAGCGCCCAAACCCGTTTATGGGTGGGGGCGTGCCGCCAGGCGGTCATCAGGCGAGACATGAGGGCTCCAGAGCAGCCGGACATGATACGTCGTAACGCAAGCGATCAGCGAGGGACCCAGGAGGAAGCGGTGCTCGAGGCGGCAGAGGTGGGGCCGCAAATACTTAACACCGGTGCTGGAAGCATTCGACGCCCGCCGCTTGCCCAGTGTCAGGCTTATATTTCCAGAATTCAGCGCCTAGTGAATCAGCCAGCTCAGCAACCAGAGCCCCAGAAACAGATAGATCACCCCGGCGATGAACGAGCGACGGAAGAACGCGCGGAAGGCACCGACCAGCAGCATCAGGCCGATCGCCAAGGCAATCAGGCTGATCAGCGAGCGGTCCATACCCAAGGTGCGCGACAGGCCCTCGAGAAAGTTGGCACCGGCATCGGCAAACAATCCGAAGAAGCCGCTCAACGCATCGACGATGTAACGGATCACCGTGCCGAGCGCCTGGCCCAACCATTCGAAAAAGCTTTCCACCTGCATGCTGCGCTCCTGCCAAACGATCCGCGGCCGCAAGCGCAGCCGTTCCCTGGTCCATTGGGCTGCCAATCCGCCCGGCAGTTCCCAGCCTTGCGATTGAACCGCGGTCGCGAGGCCAGGTCAGTAGCAGGCTGATCGTCGCCACCGCGCGCACCGTCATGCAATTGCAATCCTTCCCGGTCAGGCTAGCTAGCCTCCCCAACGAGAAAAAGACGATGCCGACTGCTACCAGTACCCGCCTGCGTTGGTTGCCTCAGGTCCGCCCGCAGGTCTGGGGGTTCGGAATGCTGGCTGCCGGTGCGCTGTATGCCGCCGCGACTTTTCACCTCGATGAACGGGTGTTCTATTCGCTGCAATCGGCCTGGCAAGAGAGCAGCCTCCAGACCCGCAGCCTGTGGTTGCCGGAGTATCAGGTGCGGATCGAGGCGAAACCGGTGGCGACCGTCGCCAACAATCTGTCCGGCTTGACCTTCGATGAGTGGCGCAACCAGCTTTGGGCCGTGGTGAACAACCCGGAGGAGCTCGTCGCCCTGGACCTCAATGGCGAATTCATCGCCCGTTATCCGCTCAAGGGTTTCATCGATGTCGAGGCGGTCACTTACCTGGGCGACAACCTGTTGGCAGTCGCCGAGGAACGCAGCCAGTCGATTGTGATCCTGCCGGTCCCCACAAGCCCTGGTGAGCTGGTACGGGAGGATTACGCAACGGTATCGCTGTCGATGGGGGCGTCGGATAACGCGGGCTTCGAGGGGCTGGGCTACGATCGCGCCGGCGACCGGCTGTTTGTGGTGAAAGAACATTCGCCGCGCAAGCTCTATGAGATTCAGGGCATCAAGGCCAGCCTCAACGGGCAGCTGAACCTCAAGGTCATCGACCGCGAAGCCTGGATCGAAGACAAGGACATGGCCAGCGACCTGGCTTCGGTGCATTTCGACGAGCGCACCGGCCATCTGGTGCTGCTCAGTGACGAAGCGAAGATGATGCTAGAACTCGACAGCCGGGGTGAGATGGTCAGCTTTCGGTCGCTATGGAGCGGCTTCGCCGGCCTCGATAAAAGCATGCCTCAGGCCGAAGGCATGACCTTCGACGAGCGCGGCGACCTTTATCTGGTCAGCGAGCCCAACCTGTTCTACGCCTTTGAGCGCGAGTAGCCGCTCGCGGCCCGTCGCCATCAGCCGCGGCGGATCATCCACACGCCGCCAAAGATCAGCAGCAGCCCGGCAATCTTCCCAAGGCTGATCGACGACTGACGAAAACCCGCCCAGCCGAAGTGATCGAGCAGCAGCGCCATGCCCAGCTGCCCGGCCAATACCAGCGCCATGAACAGCAGTGCGCCGATACGCGGGCCGGCGAAGGCCGCCGTGGCGATAAAGAACATCCCCAGCAGGCCAGCGCACCAGTGATACCCGCTCAGGCCGCGCAGCGCCTGGATTCCCGGCATGTCTCGCTGGAACAGGACGACGCAGATCAGCGCCACGGTGCCCACCGCGAAGGACAGCAACGCCGCGCTCATGACACTGCCGAAG
The DNA here is from genome assembly GCF_000235745.1 of Stutzerimonas stutzeri SDM-LAC. Lineage (GTDB taxonomy): Bacteria > Pseudomonadota > Gammaproteobacteria > Pseudomonadales > Pseudomonadaceae > Stutzerimonas > Stutzerimonas stutzeri_H. The sequence continues at coordinate 21,296 of NZ_AGSX01000053.1, forward strand.
TGCTTGGCCACTTGCCCATTGATGCCGGCCTGTAGGGGCAGGAATGCTCCGGCAATCAACGGCAGAACGAGCAGCCACCAGGCTATGACGGGCATGCAAATGTCTCCAGAACGTAACTAAAAGCCCGCCAGAGCGGCGGGCTGAAAGGGATGCGAGCCGACAATGCTAGCGCGGCGGGTATTGTGAGAGAACCTTGTTGACGGTTTCGCGAAACATCCCGGCCCGCTCCTGAGGGCTGCCGGGGTCGTCGCGCAGGACCTGTTCGGCGCTGCCGCGCCAGACCAGCTTGCCGTCGTCAGCGTCGTAGAGGTCCAGCTGCAAGGTGCCGACCTGATAGTGGATGGTGCGGGTGTCCGTGATCGCCGGTCCACCCCAGAATCCGTGCCACGGGCCGCCCCATGCGCCGATTGACGAGGTGGTGTATTGCTGGCTGCGCTCATCGACGAGAAACCAGGCCTGCACCAGCAGATCCGGTTGTGCGCCAGCTTGGGCCTGACGCAGGCCGCGCTGGTCGAGCTGTTCGCTGACGGCGCTGCGGATGCGTTGCTCGGTCAGGTCGCTCTTGATGCGCGGATCGTCCGGGCGGTACTGCAGGGCCGGCTCTTTCCAGCTCCAGGTCCGGTAGGCGGAAAAATCGCGCTGCGGGTCGAAGTCGCGTTGTACCTGGGTGCTCTGACAGGCAGCGAGCATCAGTAGCAGGGATAGCATCAGCAGTGAGCGGGACATCTCGGTTCTCCTTGCGGTAAGTACGCAATCTCAGCGCGGCGGATAATCGGCGAGCGCACGGTTCACTGCATCGCGTGCTGCGTCTTTGCGTTCGGCCTGGCTATCACCGCTCAGGGCTTCGGCGCGATTGCTCCACACGGTCTGGCCGGAGGCGCTGTCGATCATCTCGATGCGCACGGTGACCACTTCTTCTTCGTAGTGACGCACCACCGGGACGCTGCCGCCAATGCCATAACCGCTGTTGTACCCCGGACCGTAGCCGCCATAGCGACCGGCACCGACGCCGACTCGGGTGCCGTAATCATCGTATACCTGCCGCACACGGGTCTCCATCTGCGCGCTTGCGCTGATCTGCACATCGCCCTTGGCGCTCGGTGGCGCCGGACGCAAGCCGCGCTGATCGAGCGCGCCGGACACCATTTCCTGCAGCTCCTCGGCAGCGAGCGTAGCCGTGGCAGCCGGCGGGTTGCGCCAGCTCCAACTCTGATAGCTGGAGAAATCCCGTGGTGCGGCCGGATAGGTCGGCGACTGGATCTGCTCGACCGGTGGCGCCGGCGGAATCGGCGCCGACTCGGACGTGTAGGGGTTGTCGCTTTGACAGGCTGCGAGGCCCAGGCCAAGCAGCGCACACAGCAGCGGTGGCAGGACACGAACCATGAAAACCTCCGGGCCGGCTGTCAGCGCGGCCGACATAACCAATGCAGGTAACGCCCGAGGCCGGCGAATGTCGGATGGCGGCGGTAGGCCAGTTCCATCTCGATGAGGTCGGCAGGCTCGGTACGGGCCTGGAAATCGGCGGGCATGTAGTCATGGAATACGCGCACGCCACTGGTTGATTCGACCTGCCAGTGCGGCGCGAGTTGCGCGGCCAGCTCGCGCGGGTCGAGCGGCTGTTGCGGTGTCAGGCTCTGGCGCTCGCCCGCGTAGGTCTGGGTGCGCAGCTTCTTGAAATGGCCCTTGAGCAGGTTGCGGTAGATCAGCGCATCGCGATTGTAGAAGGCCAGCGACAGCCAGCCGTCATCCGCAACCAGGCGATGCAGCACCGGCAGGATCGCTTGCGGCTCGGCCAGCCACTCCAGCACCGCATGGCAGATGACCAAGTCGAAACGGCCTTCGACATGGTCTTCAACCTCCTGCCAGGGCGCCTGAATGAACGTCGCCTGCTGGCCGGCTTCGGCGAACTGCTGGCGCGCGCCTTCGAGCATGGGTTCGGCGGGTTCGGCCAGCGTCACCTGATGGCCCTGCTGCGCCAGCCACAGGCTCATGTGGCCAAGGCCCGCGCCGATGTCCAGGACGCGCAATGGGCGTTCCGGTAGAACTTCGGCGAGATCCGCCTGCAGCACCGCAAGGCGGATCGCACCCTTGGCGCCGCCGTAGATTTTCTCGGCGAAGCGCGTCGCCAGCTCGTCGAAATGCCGATCGCTCATCGAGTGAACCGCCGCTCGTTATCGGCCAGCTTGGCCAGCAGCGCCTGCTCCATGTCGATGCCCAGTTCGCTGCACATCAAGAGCAGGTACATGAGGATGTCGCCGACTTCCTGCCCGGCATGCTCAAGTTTGTCGGCCGAAAGCTGGCGCGACTCGTCCTCGGTCTGCCACTGGAATATTTCTACCAGCTCGGCCATTTCCACGCTGGCGGCCATGGCGAGGTTTTTCGGGCTGTGAAAGCGCCGCCAGTCGTTCTGATCGCGGATGGCGTGCAGGCGTTGGGTGATCTGGTCGATGTTCATCAGGAAGGCGGGTGTGTTCGAAAAGACGACTAGCTTCCGCCAGTGCGGCAGCGCCCGCAAGGGGCGTCAGCCGCGGCGCACTTTCAGCTCACGTTCGATGGCGGTCACGCCGGGACGGTAATCGCCCTGCTCTATGGCGCGGATTGCCTGTTCCAGGGTTTGCTCGGCGATCTGCTCGTGCTGCTGGGAAATCGCATTGACCCGGATCGGCAGGAAATCCAGCAACTGCGCGTCACCAAAGGTCGCGAGCCGCAGCTGCTCTGGCCACAGCAGGTTCCGCTCGCGCAGCGCATCGAAGACGCCTTCGAGCAAGACGTAGGCGGTGGTGATCAGCGCATCGGGCAGCGGGCCACGGTCCAGCAGGGCGAGCATCTGTTCACGGCCGCACGCACGGCTGAACTGTTCGGCCTGCAGGATGCTGACCTGACCGCTGTGCTGCGTCAGTGCCTGGCGAAAACCTTCCTCGCGCTGCTGGCTGATGGGCAATGCCGGGCGTGCGCTGATCAGGGCGATATGGGCGGCGGCCGGAACTGCCAGCGAGCGGGTGAGCAGGGCGGCCGCTTCGCAATCATCGCTGACCACCGAGCAGAAATGCTCGGCGTCCAGCGCACGGTCGAGGGCGATCACCGGCGTGCCAGCCGCCTGCACCTTGCGATAGCTCTGGTCGTCGACTGGTAGACAGCTGGCGACGATCAGCGCATCGCAGCGGCGTGAGCGCAGCAGCTGGACGACCTGACGCTCGGTGTCCGGCTCATCGTCGGTGCCGGCAATCAGCAACTGGTAGCCGCGCTGCCGCGCGCGCTGCTCAAGCAGTTTGGCCAGACGTGCGTAGCTGGGGTTTTCCAGATCCGGAACGATGAAGCCGAGGGTACGCGACTGCCCGCGGCGCAGCCCGGCGGCTTGCTGGTCAAGCTGGAAAGCTTGCTGTTCGGCCACCGCCATCACCCGCTCCACGGTCGCCTGGCTGATGCGCCGCTGCGCGGCCTTGCCATTGAGCACATAGCTGGCGGTGGTCACCGAGACGTTGGCGAGGCGGGCGATGTCGGTCAGTTTCAACGGATGGTCCTGAGACGGGTGGTGTGAACTTGGGCTTCTAGAATTACCCAATGTTGAGTAATGTGCCAGCCTTTGGTGAAACGTTTCAGCAAGCGCCCGGTCATAAGCGCCGGCCCAGGGTAAGGGCCCTACCGGCGTAGCGCCCACGACAATGACAAACGCGAGCCCGCAAGGAGTACTCCATGCTTGAGTTGAATGCACAGCACATCCACATGCACCAGACCGCACCGGACAAGCCGGCCGCTTTGGCGCTGCTGAGCGAGGTGCTGGTGGCGGATGGGCTGGTGGCGCCCGGTTACCTCGACGGGTTGCGCGCGCGGGAAGCGCAGGGCTCGACATTCCTGGGGCAGGGCATCGCCATCCCGCATGGCACGCCGGAGACACGTGATCAGGTGTTCACCACCGGCGTTCGGCTGATGCATTTTCCCGCCGGCGTGGACTGGGGCAACGGCCAACAGGTGTACCTCGCCATCGGCATCGCCGCGCGCTCGGACGAGCACTTGCGGCTGTTGCAGCTGTTGACCCGAGCCTTGGGCGAAGGCGACCTCAGTGAGGCGCTGCAGAAGGCCGAGAGCCCCGAGGCGATTATCGACCTGCTGCAGGGCGCACCGCAGGCGCTGGCACTGGATGGCGAACTGGTCGGGCTGGGCGTTGCCGCCGACGACTTCGATGAGCTGGCCTGGCAGGGCGTCAAGCTGCTCAAACGTGCGCAGTGCGTGGAGCCTGGTTTCAATGCCAGCCTGCCGCTGAACCAGGCGCTGCCGCTGGGCGACGGCTTGTGGTGGCTGAGCAGCGAGCAGTCGGTGCAGCGCCCCGGGCTGGCCTTCGTCACGCCGGCGTCCGACCTCCACCATCATGATCAACCGCTCAAAGGCCTGTTCGTCCTGGCCAGCCTCGGCGAAGCGCACCGGGCCATGCTCGAACGGCTGTGCAACCTGCTTATCGAAGGGCGCGGGCAGGAACTGAGCGAGGCGACATCCAGCCGTACCGTATTAGAAGCTCTCGGCGGTGAGGTGCCCGCCGACTGGCCGAGCGCCCAGGTGCCGCTGGCCAACGCCCATGGCTTGCACGCGCGCCCGGCGAAAACCCTGACCGAAACTGCCCAGGCCTTCGAGGGCGAGATCCGCGTGCGCCTGGCCGGCAGCGAGAGCGCCGGTGTGTCGGCCAAGAGCCTGAGCAAGCTGCTGGCGTTGGGCGCGCAGCGCGGTCAAATTCTGGAATTTATGGCCGAGCCCGGCATTGCCGGCGATGCGCTGCCGGCGCTGGTGCGAGCGGTCGAAGACGGCTTGGGCGAGGAGGTTGAGCCATTGCCGGCACCTGGCGAGGCGAGCGAGCCGCCTGTCATGGCGCAGGGGCCGGCAGAGTCGGTCATCGAGCAGGCCGCGTTGCGCGCCGGTGAGCAGGTGAACGGCATCGCCGCGTCGCCCGGCATCGCCATCGGCCCGGTGCTGGTGCGCAAACCGCAGGTGATCGATTACCCCCAACGCGGCGAGTCGTTGGCAGTCGAGCTGCAGCGGCTCGATCGCGCGCTGGACAAGGTACACGGCGAAATCGGCTTGCTGATTCGGGAAAGCCAGGTCGCCAGCATCCGCGACATCTTTACCACCCACCAGGCGATGCTCAAGGACCCGGCGCTGCGCGAGGAAGTCCAGGTACGCCTGCAGAAAGGCCTGAGCGCCGAAGCGGCCTGGATGGAGGAAATCGAAAGCGCGGCGCAGCAACAGGAGGCGCTGCATGACAAGCTGCTGGCCGAGCGCGCGGCTGATCTGCGTGATGTGGGCCGCCGCGTGCTGGCCTGCCTGACCGGCGTCGAGGCCGAGCAGGCGCCGGATGAGCCGTACATTCTGGTGATGGATGAAGTGGCGCCGTCAGACGTCGCCACGCTCAACGCCCAGCGGGTCGCCGGCATTCTGACCGCGGGCGGCGGTGCGACCTCCCACAGCGCGATCATCGCGCGGGCGCTGGGTATTCCAGCCATCGTCGGCGCCGGGCCGGGCGTGCTCGGGCTGGCGCCCAACACCCTGTTGTTGCTCGACGGCGAGCGCGGCGAGCTGCTGGTTTCGCCGACCGACGCGCAGCTCGATCAGGCCCGTACTGAACGCGCCACCCGCGAGGAGCGCAAGCGTCTGGCAAATGAGCGACGGCTGGAGCCGGCGGTTACCCGCGACGGTCATGCGGTGGAGATCGCCGCCAACATCGGTGCCGCCGGCGAAACGCCAGATGCCGTGGCGATGGGCGCAGAAGGCATCGGCCTGCTGCGCACCGAGCTGGTGTTCATGGACCATTCCCAGGCGCCGGATCAGGCGACCCAGGAAGCCGAATACCGCCGCGTGCTGGACGCCCTCGACGGTCGGCCGCTGGTGGTGCGCACGCTGGACGTCGGCGGTGACAAGCCGCTGCCGTACTGGCCGATGCCGGCCGAGGAGAATCCCTTCCTCGGCGTGCGCGGTATCCGCCTGAGCCTGCAACGTCCGGAGATTCTGGAAACCCAGCTGCGCGCCTTGCTCGCCTCGGCCGATGGCCGTCCGCTGAGGATCATGTTTCCCATGGTCGGCTTCGTCGAGGAGTGGCGCACCGCCAAAGCCATGGTCGACCGCCTGCGCGCGGAGTTGCCGGTCGCCGACCTGCAGGTGGGCATCATGATTGAGGTGCCGTCTGCCGCGCTGATCGCGCCGGTGCTGGCCCAGGAAGTCGACTTCTTCAGTATTGGCACCAACGATTTGACGCAGTACACCCTGGCCATCGACCGCGGCCACCCGAGCCTGTCCGGCCAGGCCGATGGCCTTCACCCGGCGGTGCTGCGGTTGATCGGCATGACGGTCGAGGCGGCCCATGTCCATGGCAAGTGGGTCGGTGTCTGCGGCGAACTGGCGGCCGATGCGCTGGCCGTGCCGATGCTGGTGGGGCTGGGGGTCGACGAGTTGAGCGTCTCGGCGCGCAGCATCGCACTGGTCAAGGCGCGGGTGCGTGAGCTGGATTTCGCCGCCTGTCAGCAGTTGGCGCAACAGGCGCTGAGGCTGCCCGGTGCCCATGAGGTGCGCGCCTTTGTCGGGGAGCATTGCTGATGGCCCGCGTCCTGACCGTCACCCTCAACCCGGCCCTCGACCTGACCGTGCGGCTGCCGTCGCTGCGCCTGGGCGAGGTGAATCGCAGCGACAGCCTGCAGGTGCATGCCGCCGGTAAAGGTCTCAACGTCGCTCAGGTGTTGGCTGATCTCGGCCACCAACTGACCGTTACCGGCTTTCTCGGTGAGGGCAATCCGCAGGCGTTCGAGCAGCTGTTCGCCGCGCGAGGCTTTGCCGACGCGTTCGTCCGCGTGGCAGGCGATACCCGCAGCAACATCAAACTGGCCGAAGCCGGCGGGCAGGTCACGGACATCAACGGTCCGGGACTCGATGTCGCCGCCGCACAGCGCAGCGAATTGCTGGCGCGGCTCGAGCGGCTGGTGCCCGGCCATGACCTTGTCGTCGTTGCCGGCAGCCTGCCGCGCGGCATCGAGGTGCAGTGGTTCGTCGAGCTGTTGCAACGGCTCAAGGCGCTCGGCGCGCGCGTCGCGCTGGACACCAGCGGTGTGGCGTTGCGCGAAGGCCTTGCCGCGTCACCCTGGTTGATCAAGCCCAACGAAGAAGAGCTGGGCGAGGCACGCGGGGTCGAGCTCGCGGGTTCAAACGCACTGGCCGTCGAGGCCGGGGCATTGCGGCGCGAAGGCATCGAGCATGTGGTGATTTCCCAGGGCGCCGAGGGGGTTAGCTGGTTCTCGCCGAGCGGGGCTTTGCACGCGCGTCCGCCGAAGGTCCAGGTGGTCAGCACCGTTGGCGCCGGCGACTCGTTGCTGGCCGGCATGCTCCACGGCCTGCTGGAAGGCTGGCCCGCCGAACGCACCCTCGCGCATGCCACCGCGATCGCCGCGCAGGCAGTGGGGCAGGTGGGCTTCGGGATTACCGACCGGGCGCAACTGGCCGAACTGGAAGCTGCGGTTCAGTTCCAGCCGCTGGGCCAATAAATCGAACAAGAGGTGAAGGAATGAATCTGCTCATCGTCACGGCCTGCCCCAACGGAATGGTCACCAGCGTGCTGACGTCACGCTTGCTCGAAGCGGCGGCCCAGCGCCTGGGCTGGTCGACTGCCGTGGAAGTCCACGATCCCAAGGCCATCGGCTCGCCGCTCACGCCGGCCCAGATCGCCAACGCCGACCTGGTCGTGGTGGTCAAGACCGGGCCGCTGTCGCTGCAGCGTTTCGTCGGCAAGCGCGTGGTGCAATCGACGCCATCCGAAGCCTTGCTTGATCCAGAGGGCTTTCTGCGCAGCGCCGCCGAGACGGCCACCGAACTGCCACAGACCGATGACGCGGACGCTGCGCCGGCCGGCGGCAAGCCCAAGCTGGTGGCGATCACCGCTTGCCCGACCGGTGTCGCGCACACCTTCATGGCGGCCGAAGCGCTGCAGCAGGCGGCGGTGCGCAAAGGCTATGAGCTGCAAGTGGAAACCCGCGGCTCGGTGGGCGCGCGCAACGTGCTCGACCCCCAGGCTATCGAGGAGGCCGATGTGGTGCTGCTCGCCGCCGACATCGAGGTGGACGTGGCGCGCTTCGCCGGCAAGCGGGTGTTTCGTTGTGGCACCGGCGTGGCGCTCAAGCAGCCCGAGGCGACGCTGGATCGCGCGCTGGCAGAAGGTGCGGTGCTCAGTGGCGGCGCGGCGGCCAACGCTGGCGCTGCGGAGCAGAAGGGCGAGAAGACCGGCGTCTACAAGCACCTGCTGACCGGCGTGTCCTACATGTTGCCGATGGTCGTTGCTGGCGGCCTGATGATCGCGCTGTCGTTCGTCTTTGGCATCGAGGCGTTCAAGGAAGAGGGCACCCTGGCTGCGGCGTTGATGCAGATCGGCGGCGAGACGGCCTTCAAGCTGATGGTGCCGCTGTTGGCCGGCTACATCGCCTATTCCATCGCCGACCGGCCCGGCCTTGCGCCCGGCATGATCGGCGGTTTGCTGGCCGGCACCCTCGGCGCGGGCTTCATCGGCGGCATCATCGCAGGCTTCGTCGCGGGCTACGCGGCCAAGGCCGTGAGCCGCTGGATTCCCTTGCCGGCCAGTGTCGAATCGCTCAAGCCGATCCTGATCATCCCGCTGTTGGCCAGCCTGTTTACCGGGCTGGTGATGATCTACATCGTCGGTACACCGGTGGCGAAGATGCTGGCCGGACTCACCGAGTTCCTCGACACCATGGGCACGTCCAATGCCATTCTGCTCGGGCTGCTGCTAGGCACCATGATGTGCGTCGACCTCGGCGGGCCGGTCAACAAGGCGGCATACGCGTTCTCGGTCGGGCTGCTCGCCTCGCAAAGCTACGCGCCGATGGCCGCCACCATGGCCGCCGGCATGGTGCCGCCGATCGGCATGGGCATCGCCACGCTGATCGCCCGTCGCAAGTTCGCCCAGACCGAGCGTGAAGCCGGCAAGGCCGCGCTGGTGCTCGGTTGCTGCTTCATTTCCGAAGGCGCGATCCCCTTCGCCGCGAAGGACCCGCTGCGGGTGATCCCGGCCAGTATCGCCGGCGGTGCGCTGACTGGCGCGCTGTCCATGGCGGTCGGCGCCAAGCTGCTGGCGCCCCATGGCGGGCTGTTCGTGCTGCTGATCCCCAACGCGATCAACCATGCGCTGCTCTACCTGGCGGCCATCCTCGCCGGCAGCGTGGTCACCGGGGTGATCTATGCGGTGATCAAACGACCCGAGGCTCAACCACTCAACGTTGGCGCGGCAGCCTGACGGACGGGCTCCAAGGGCTGAACTAAAGGGCTCCGCCGTGCATCCACAGAAGTCGGGTCCAACCTGTGACAAAAGGTTTCGATCCGCTTTTTTAGCGTTTGTCATGGCTGGAGCGTTTAGATGAGCAACGAATACGGACCGCGCCCCTTGCGGATCACCCTGACCGCGCTGGCGATTCTGCTGCTGGGCCTGGTGATGACGGTCGGCGGCGGCTATCTCGCTGCGTTGGGTGGCTCCTGGTACTACCTGACCGCCGGCTTCGGGCTGCTGATAGTGGCTGTTCTGCTATTCACCCGTCGGCGAGCGGCCATATGGATTTATGCGCTGTTGCTGCTCGCAACGCTGGCGTGGACGCTGTACGAGGTTGGCTTCGACTGGTGGCAACTGGCCCCGCGCATCGACCTCTGGTGCATCCTCGGCCTCTGGCTGATGCTGCCCTTCATCAACCGTTACGCAGGCACCCGGTTGATCTGGCGTGACGGCGCCAGCGGGCTGCTCGGCCTCAGCTTGGTGGCCGGGGCGCTGATGGCTGGCTACTCGCTCACCCAGGATTACCATTCGATAGAGGGGCAGTTCAGCGACGCGCAGATGCAGGGCGTCGACCCACAAGGCCAAGCCGGGCGTGCCGAATACGATTGGCCGGCCTATGGCGGATCCGAGCGGGGTGACCGTTACTCGACCGCGGCGGTGATCACCCCGCAGAACGTTGGCGATCTGGAAAAGGCCTGGGTCTACCACACCGGCGACCTGCCAGGCCCGAACGATCCTGGCGAGTTCACCTACGAGGTCACGCCGCTCAAGGTAGGCAACAGCCTGTTTATCTGCACGCCACACAGCATTGCCATCTCCATCGACGCCGATACCGGTGAAGAGCGCTGGCGCTACGATCCGAACATCAATCGCAAGGCCGAGTACTACCAGCACATGACCTGCCGCGGCCTGGCCTTCCACGATGGTGTGCGCTATGCCTCCGCCGGTTCGACGAGCGACCAGCCGGATCAGCCCGCCGCACGCTGCGAGCGCCGTCTGTTCCTGCCAACCAACGACGCCACCCTGGTCGCCCTGGATGTCGAAGACGGCAAGCCGTGCGAAGACTTCGGCAATGCCGGCGTGGTCGATTTGAAAGAAGGCCTGGGTGAAGGCGCGCTGGGCGTCTACCTGCCGACCTCGCCGCCCGTGGTGACGGAAAAGCTGGTCATCATCGGCGGCGCGATCACTGACAACGGCGCGGTGGATTCCCCGGGCGGTGTAGTGCGCGCCTACGACGTGCACAGCGGCGAGCTGGTCTGGTATTTCGACCCGGGCAACCCGGACGCCTCCGAGCCGTTGGCCCCCGGCGAGACCTACACCCGCAGCACGCCGAACTGGTGGACCACTTCGGTCGCGGACGAGTCGCTGGGGCTGGTCTACATCCCCTCCGGCAACCAGACCCCGGACCAATGGGCGAAACCACGCACGCCGGAAGCGGAGCGCTTTACCGATGCGCTGGTGGCGCTGGACCTGGCGACCGGCAAGGTGCGCTGGGAATTCCAGACCGTGCACCATGACCTCTGGGATCGCGATCTGCCGTCGCAACCGACGCTCGTCGATATTGAACGGCCCGAGGGCAAGGTGCCTGCGATCATCCAGCCGACCAAACGCGGTGATCTCTACATCCTCGACCGTCGCACCGGTGAGCCCATCGTGCCCGTAGGCGAGATTTCCGTGCCCCAGGGCACCGATTACGGCGAGTTCACTGCACCTACCCAGCCCGTCTCGTCGGTCAGCTATGCGCCGGATGAGCCGCTGCAGGAGCGCGACATGTGGGGCGGCACGCCGCTGGATCAGATGATATGCCGCATCCAGTTCCGCAAGCTGCGCTACGAGGGTGACTTCACGCCGCCGTCCGAAGGGGGTTCGTTGATCTACCCGGGCAACGTCGGCACTTTCAACTGGCCATCCGTGGCGGTGGACCCGAGTCGGCAGATCCTGTTCGGCGCGCCCAATTACCTGGCGTTCGTCTCCACCATGGTCAAGCGCAGCGAAGTGGACCCGGACCTTCGCACCGGCGGCGGCGAGACCGGCCTGCAACCCAATCTGGGCGCGCCGTACATGGTCATCCTCAAGCCTTTCATGTCGGTACTGGGCTTGCCCTGCCAGAGCCCGCCGTGGGGGTATGTGACCGGCTTCGATCTGCGCACCATGAAGAAGATCTGGCTGCACAAGAACGGCACCAGCCGCGACAGCACGCCCGTGCCCATCGCACTGCCGGTCGGCACCCCTGCGCTGGGTGGCCCGATCGTTACCGCAGGCGGGGTGGCATTCATGAGCGGCACGCTGGACTACTACCTGCGCGCTTATGACCTGCAGACGGGTGAACAGCTGTGGAAGGGCCGCTTGCCCGCCGGCGGCCAGGCGACGCCGATGACCTACGTGTCGGAGAAAACCGGCAAGCAGTACGTCGTACAGATGGCGGGCGGGCATGGTTCGTTCGGCACCGAGATTGGGGATTCGGTGGTGGCCTTTACGCTGGATGAGGAAGGGGAGTAGAGATGGCTGCTTTCGGTGTGATGGCCTCGGCGAGGTCGTCCGCCGGAACTCCGCCCCCTCACCCTAGCCCTCTCCCCAAAGGGGAGAGGGGACTGGTTTCGCGTAAGCCGAACG
>NZ_AGSX01000052.1 GCF_000235745.1 Stutzerimonas stutzeri SDM-LAC
TTCTTTCAACTGAGCCACGATCCGTTCCAGCCACTCGCCCAGTCCAGCCTGATCAGCTGTCAGCTCGGCCGCCGAGAAGCGCGAATGAAGCTCGTCAAGCAGGGCCTGCTCATCGTCGCCAAACAGCAGCGCGCAAACGCCTTTGTCGCTCGCGGCGATCAGCAGCAACCCGAGCGGACATGAGCTGATCGCATAGCGCAAGGTTTCGCCCGCAGCCCTTCGCCTGCGCTGGGCTGGGCTGAGTGCCGCGGTGTTTTGATAGGCGCCGCGCGTGCTGCCGTATCCCGCATCAAGGGCTGCGCCAAGCACCGATTCGGCAGCGGGTAGCTGCATTTCGAGCCGCGCGCGCCGACGTGCGGCTGCCCAGGCGCGCGGCGTCATACCGGTGCGAGTCTTGAAGGCCCGCGCTAGGTGCGAGGGAGACAGGCCGATGCGTCCGGCCAGTTGATCCAGCGTCATCGGCTCGTCGCTTTCATCGAGCAGACGACAGGCGGCGATGACCAGAGCATCGAGCTGCTCGGCCAGGCTCTGGCCCTGCGGCGAACAGCGACGACAAGCACGAAAGCCGGCGGCTTCCGCCTCGCTGACATGCTGGAAGAAACTCACGCCGTCGCGCCGCGGACGACGCGCCGGACAGCTCGGTCGGCAGAATATGCGTGTCGAGTGCACGGCAAACACGAAGCGGCCATCGAAGCTTGCGTCGCGGTCGCTGAGCGCTTGCCAGCAGTGATCAAAATCGAGCATCACAGCGCTCCCTGGGTGAATGGTTCGGATTGTCCGCCGTGGCCGGTTCCATTGCCAATCCACAGTGCGCTTTCAAACTTGCGAGTGAGCATGGAAGCCTGCTGGCGATTGCCGTAACCTGCAGATCTGCATAGCCAAAAAGGGTCTGTAAGCCGCTGATGAAAACGCCAAAACGACTCGAGCCGTTGGTCGAGGATGGGCTGATCGACGAAGTGTTGCGCCCGCTCATGAGCGGCAAGGAGGCAGCAGTCTATGTCGTGCGCTGTGGTGAGGAACTGCGTTGCGCCAAGGTGTACAAGGAAGCCAATAACCGCAGCTTCAGGCAGGCCGTCAAATATCAGGAAGGCCGCAAGGTTCGCAGCAGCCGCGATGCCCGCGCCATGGCCAAGGGTTCCAAGCACGGGCGCAAGGAAAAAGAGGAAAACTGGCAGAACGCCGAAGTAGCCGCCTTGTTCAGGCTGGCAGACGCTGGCGTGCGCGTGCCCAAGCCGTACGACTTCCTCGATGGCGTGCTGTTGATGGAGATGATCTCGGGCGAGGACGGCGATGCTGCGCCGCGCCTGAATGACGTCGATCTGCACCCTGACGATGCGCGAGAATTCCATGCCTTCATGATCGGCGAAGTGGTGAAGATGCTTTGCGCCGGCCTGGTGCATGGCGACTTGTCCGAGTTCAACGTGCTGCTCGACGAGCACGGCCCGGTCATCATCGACCTACCACAGGCGGTGGATGCGGCTGGCAATAACCATGCGTTTGAAATGCTCGAACGGGACGTCGGCAACATGGCGGCTTACTTCGGGCAGTTCGCGCCGGAGCTAAAATTCACCCGCTACGCCAAGGAAATGTGGGCGCTGTACGAGGACGGCAAGCTGACGCCGGATTCCGAGCTGACTGGGGAATTTGCCGAGCCGGAAGATGCCGCCGATCTCGACGCAGTCATGCGTGAGATCAAAGCGACTCTTGCCGACCAGGCGCGAAAGGAAGCGCTACGCAATGCGACGGATGAGCCCAGCGACGAACCGCCGACGCCGCCATGGATGCGTAATTGATCCTTTCGCCGGCAGCCTAGGCGTCGTTACGAAGAGGCGTATCGCAGGAGCCAGCGTGCTCGCGACCAAAGCATCGCCTGGCACTCGGTGGGTGGGGGCGAGCAAGACGTCGCGATATCGCGGGGCGCTGCGACAGGTTCAACAGAACTACGCTCTGGCCCTGGCATTCGGCCTATGCTGAAACAACTCATGGGTCAGCCGGTGTTACTGCGGCAAGGCGGCCGCGGTCAATCAGCCGCGGATTGGGCGTATCATGGCCCGGCGTTCAAAAGTCAGTGCAGGAGAGAGTCGCAATGCAAGGTCAGCCACAGGTCATCGAATATCTGAAAGAACTGCTGCGTGGGGAGCTGGCGGCGCGTGATCAGTATTTCCTGCACTCGCGGATGTATGCCGACTGGGGATTCACCAAGCTCTACGAGCGGATCAACCATGAGATGCAAGAGGAAACCGAGCACGCCGATGCGCTGCTCAAACGCATCCTGTTCCTCGAAGGCACCCCGGACATGACGCCTGAAGCAATTCATCCAGGCCAGACCGTCCCCGAGATGTTGCGCGCCGATCTGGCGCTCGAATACAAGGTTCGTGCAGCCCTGGCCAAGGGCATCACGCTGGCCGAGCAGCACGACGATTACCAGACGCGTGAAATTCTTGAACTGCAGCTGCTGGACACTGAAGAAGATCACGCCTATTGGCTGGAGCAGCAGCTCGGAATGATCGACCGCATCGGGCTGCAAAACTACCTGCAATCGCAGGCCAGCTGATTGTTCATGAGGCCAGGCGCGATGCCTGGCCTCATGAGTTTTAGCGGCGCGGCAAGATTGGTTTTCCCTTCATCGCCGCTCACTCGGCGCGGCGAGTCGAGCAACATCCGCCGGACTCGAGATCCTTGAGGATGGGACAGTCCGGCCGGTCGTCACCGTGGCAGGTGTCGACCAGTTCCTGCAGGGTGTCACGCAACCCCACCAGTTCGGCAATCTTCTGATTGAGCGCTTCGATATGCGCACCAGCGACGGCTTTAACATCGGCGCTGGCGCGTTGGCGGTCCTGCCAGAGCGTGAGCAACCTGCTCACTTCTTCCAGGGAGAAGCCCATGTCCCGCGAACGTTTGATAAAGGCGAGGCGGTGCAGGTCTTCATCGCCGTAGTGGCGGTAACCGTTGGCGCTGCGCCCCGCCGGGGAGATCAGGTCGATGGACTCGTAGTAGCGAATCATCTTTGCTGAAAGCCCGCTTTTCTTTGCTGCTTGGCCAATGTTCATGCTGAGGTCCAGAGGTGTCGGGTTGCAGTTATCGTTCGAAAAGGCCATGGAACCGCTGCGCTCAACCGCAGGACGGGCTGAGCGCAGCCCCTATCATTCCTCCGGCTTCCAGCGCTTGAGCAGCAGCGCGTTGCTGACCACGCTGACACTCGACAACGCCATCGCCGCGCCTGCCACTACCGGGCTGAGAAAACCGAAGGCTGCCAGGGGAATGCCCACCAGGTTGTAGATGAACGCCCAGAACAGGTTCTGCTGAATCTTGCGATAGGTGCGGCGGCTGATCTCCAGCGCGGCCGGAACCAGCCTGGGATCGCCGCGCATCAGGGTGATACCGGCGGCGTGCATCGCCACGTCGGTACCGCCGCCCATGGCGATGCCGACATCGGCGGCGGCCAAGGCCGGGGCGTCGTTGATGCCGTCGCCGACCATGGCCACCACCGCGCCGCCTTTCTTCAGCTCGGCAACCGTGGCGGCCTTGTCCGCCGGCAGCACTTCGGCGTGCACGCTGTCGATCTGCAGCGCCTCGGCCACCACGCGAGCGCTACCACGGTTGTCACCGGTGATCAGATGGCTGCGAATATGTCGCGCATTGAGGGCGGCGATGGCGTCTGCAGCGCCGTCCTTGAGGCTGTCACCAAAGGCAAACAGGCCAAGCACACGCGGTTGAGGTGCCGTTTCGATCAGCCAGGAGAGGGTGCGGCCTTCGCTTTCCCAGGCTTCGGCTTTGCTCGCCAGCTCGCCTGGCTGCAGGCTGCTGTCATCCAGCAGCCGACGATTGCCCAGCGCCAGCGAGCGGCCATCGAGATTGCCGGCGATGCCGCGCCCGGTGAGCGACTGGCTCCGGTCCACGTCGGCTACTGTCAGGCCTTGCTCGGCACAGCGGTCCAGTACCGCCTGCGCCAGCGGGTGTTCGCTGCCGCGTTGCAGTGCACCGGCCTGTTGCAACAGGCCGGATTCGTCGCCATCGACGGCATGCAGATGAACGATGCGCGGCTTGCCCGACGTCAAAGTTCCGGTCTTGTCGAAGGCGACGGCAGTCACCGCATGAGCGACTTCCAGCGCCTCGGCGTCCTTGATCAGAATGCCGTGGCGTGCGGCGACGCCGGTGCCGGCCATGATCGCTGCGGGCGTCGCAAGCCCGAGCGCACAGGGACAGGCGATGACCAGCACGGCAACCGCGTTGATCAGCGCGACTTCAGCCGGCGCGCCGACAAACAGCCATCCCGCCAGGGTCAGCAGCGCGATGACCAGCACCGCCGGGACGAAGACCTGGCTGACCTTGTCCACCAGCTTCTGGATAGGTGCCTTGGCTGCCTGGGCGTCTTCGACCAGGCGGATGATGCGTGCCAGCACCGTTTCGCCGCCCAGCGCCGTTGTGCGTACCAGCAATCGGCCTTCACCGTTGATCGCGCCGCCGGTGATGCTGTCACCCGGCGCCTTCGCTACCGGCAGGCTTTCACCGCTGATCAGGGCTTCGTCGGCCTGGCTTTCGCCTTCGACCACTTCGCCGTCTACCGGGAAGCGCTCGCCGGGCTTGACCAGTACCAGATCGTCCAACCGCAGCGCAGCGATCGCAACATCCTCTTCACGGCCGTCGACAACGCGTACCGCGCGCTCCGGCCTGAGCGCTTCCAGTGCCCGGATAGCGGCACTGGTCTGGCGTTTGGCGCGGCTTTCGAGGTACTTGCCCAGCAGAACGAGCGCGATCACCACAGCGGACGCTTCGAAATACAGATGCGGCATCTGCCCAGCCTCTACGGCCCACCACTGGTAGAGGCTTAGGCCATAGCCTGCGCTGGTGCCGATCGCGACCAGCAGATCCATGTTGCCAGTGCCGGCACGTACGGCCTTCCAACCGGCCGCATAGAAACGCGCACCCAGGATGAACTGCACCGGCGTAGCGAGCACGAACTGCACCCAGGGCGGCAACATCCAGTGCAGCCCCAGCAGGTCGCCAAACATCGGGATGACCAGCGGCGCGGCCAACAGTAGCGCCGCGATCACGGCCCAGCGTTCACGGCGTAGTCGGCTTTCGCTCCGGTCAGTGGCCGGCTCACTCTCACTGCTGGTCTGGGCCTGGTAGCCAGCGGCTTCCACTGCGGCGACCAGTGCCGCTGAATCAACCGCACCGAGCACCTCGATACGGGCGCGTTCGTTGGCCAGATTCACCGAGGCGCTGCGCACGCCTGGCACTTTTAACAGCGCTCGTTCGACGCGGCCGACGCAGCTGGCGCAGGTCATGCCTTCGATAGCCAGCTCCAGGGTTTGTACCGGCACGCCGTAACCGGCTTGTTCTATGGTCTGCACCAGCCTGGCGAGATCGGCGTCGTCGGCTTCCACCCGCACCTGCTCAGCGGCCAGGTTGACAGCCGCGCTGGCGATACCGGGCATTTTGAGCAGGGCGCGCTCGACCCGTCCGGCGCAGCTGGCGCAGGTCATGCCGGCGATTGGCAGGGTGTAGGTTGCACGAGTCATCGGTTGCTCCGGATTGGCTGATGTGTCGATACTCAACCTTCACCTGATGGCAAGGTCAAGTCGAGCTACAGAGTGTTGCAGCCAAGTTATTGACCTTCCCGGTGTGGCAAGGTTGAGCATGACCATCGTGATTTCAAACGGACCGGAGATTCAGATGCAGACATTCAATGTGAAAGGCATGACCTGCGCCCATTGCCAGCGCGCTGTGACTCAAGCTATCCAGTCGCGAGATGGCGCTGCCCAGGTAGACGTGGACCTGGATGCCGGTGTGGTGCGGGTCGACAGCCGTCTCGACGAGGCAACGATCAGCGCAGCAATCAAGGAGGAAGGCTACGAGGTTCTGTAGCTGACCCGCGGCAGCGCTTGCTGCCGCGCCTTCGCTTCACTCAGAGGCAGGGTTTCCCCAGTCCCTCACCAGACCCCGGAACACCGGGTCGATTAGCGCGGCGCAATCCTTCTCCGGATCGAACAGGGTCGGGTCGCGTGTCCAGTCACTGAACAGTCCCAAGATCAATGCGTGCAGCGTTCGCGCGGCCAGACGGGGCGTTACGCCCGGATACAGGTTCGCGGCGGCGCTTTCCAGCAGCTTCTCGCACAGGTCGATAAACAGATTGATGAACGCATGGTGGCGTTCTTCGGCTTCGCGGAGTTCATCGGTGAATTCGCAGCGATGCAGGAGGATCGTCATGACCCGACGTTTCTGTTCGTCCCGGCCCAATGCGCTGATTCCCTCAACGCAGAGCTCACGCAACACCCGCAGCGGTTGCTGCTGGGTGCAGCTGCACAAGCGCTCGGTCATCTGCTCCGGGGGGAGGCGGACCTGGTTGAGCATTTCGTGAAACAGGTGTGCCTTGTTCTGGAAGTGCCAGTAGACGGCGCCGCGCGTCACGCCGGCATCCCGCGCGATCTGGTCGAGGCTGGTATGGGCCACGCCTTTATCCAGGAACAGGCGCTCGGCGGAAGCGAGCAGAGCTACACGGGTCTTTTCGGCGTCTTCTTTGGTTCTTCGCATGTGAGGGCTACGGCAGCCTGACGCTGCATGAATAAAGGCCTTGGCGGCGGGCGATGCGGAGTTCGTCCTTCAACTTCTGCAACTTCTGATGTTTACAATCGTCTGTGTATGTAACAGCATCTCAGCTTCTCTGTAAACGTTCGATCTTGGCCGCCGCTTCGCTGCGCGTCGACGTTTCGGCTTTTTCCGCTTCGCGAGTTTTTGTTCATGCCCCTTCCGATTCTGCTCATCCTGGGCGCGCTTAGTGCCTTCGGCCCGCTGGCCATCGATTTCTATCTGCCCGCATTTCCAGCAATGGCACGTGCTTTTGGCACGGATGTGGAGCATGTACAGCTGTCGCTGGCGGCCTACTTCATCGGCTTGGCTCTCGGTCAGTTGATCTACGGGCCGCTGGCGGATCGGTATGGACGGCGCTGGCCGCTGCTTGCGGGCGTGACGCTGTTTACTCTGGCGTCGCTGGCGTGCGCGTTCGCGCCATCGCTGGACTGGTTGATCGCGGCGCGTTTTATCCAGGCGCTGGGTGGCTGCGCAGGCATCGTGGTGACCCGCGCGGTGGTGCGTGACTGGTGCGATCCGGTGCAGGGCGCGAAAGTTTTTTCCCAGTTGATGCTGGTGATGGGGTTGGCGCCGATCCTTGCGCCGCTGGCAGGCGGGCTGCTGATGAACGCGTTCGGCTGGCAGTCGATCTTCGTCTCGCTGACGGCCTTCAGCGCGCTGTGCGGCGTTGCGGTCGCGCTGCGGCTGCCGGAAACCTTGCCGGCCGATGCACCCAAGCACGCCTTGAGCGGGACCTTCGGTCGCTACCTCGCATTGTTTCGTGACGGTGAGTTCATCGCCTTTGCGCTCGCTGGTGGCGTGGCGATGGCCGGTATGTTCGCCTATATCGCCGGATCGCCTTTCGTCTTCATCGAGCTCTACGGCGTTCCGGCCGAACACTACGGCTGGCTGTTCGGCAGCAATGCGGCAGGATTCATCCTCGTCTCGCAGATCAACGCCCGGCTGTTGCGTCTGCGCGGCCCGGGTTTCTGGTTGCGGCGCTTGGTCTGGCTCTACTTCGCTTGCGGTGCAGCGTTGCTGGTGATTGCACTGAGCAGGCCGGATGCCCTATGGCCACTGTTGATTCCGCTGTTTGCCGGCCTGGCGAGCCTTGGCAGCATCCTGCCCAACGCGACCGCCTGTGCCATGGCGAAGCAGGGCAAGCAGGCGGGGTTGGCATCTGCGTTGATGGGTAGCATGCAGTTCTGTGTCGCCGCCCTGGCCTCGGCGGCGGTAGGTTGGATGCACAACGGCACAGCCGTGCCGATGGCCTCGGCGATCACCGTGTGTGCGGGCCTGGCGGCGTGTCTGGCCTGGTATACCGGTCAGCGCGTCGTTGCCGAGCGTAGCGACGGCGCCGCCTCGTCCTGAGGCGGCTGCGCATGCGCTTTAGAATCCTTCGAGAACGATCTTGCCTTTGGCCTTGCCGCTCTCGATAAAGGCATGGGCGCGACGCAGGTTTTCGGCGTTGATCGTGCCGTAATGCTCGCCCAGAGTGGTCCTGAGCACGCCGCTATCGATCAACTCCGCGACCCGATTGAGCAGTTGATGTTGCGCAATCATGTCCGGCGTCTGATACAGCGAACGCGTGTACATGAACTCCCAGTGCAGCGAAAGGCTCTTGCGCTTGAGCAGGCCGATGTCGAGGCTCGCCGGGTCGTCGATCAGCGCCAGACGTCCTTGTGGTCGCAGCGCTTCGACGATCTGCGGCAGGTGCACATCGGTGTGAGTCAGGCTGGCGACGTGGGTGACGTCAGTGATGTCCAGACGCTGCAGCTCGGCGGCCAGCGGCTGGCTGTGATCGATCACCTCATGCGCGCCCAGTTCTCGCACCCAGGCTTGGGTGTCGCTGCGCGAAGCTGTACCGATGACCTGGAGTCCGGTCAGCTGACGCGCCAGTTGCGTGAGGATCGAGCCGACCCCACCTGCTGCGCCAATGACAAGCAGGCGCTGATCGCGGTCTTGCTTTCCTTCGTCTATCTGCAAGCGTTCGAATAGCAATTCCCAGGCAGTGATCGAGGTCAGCGGCAAGGCTGCTGCATCTGCATAACCAAGGGTGGCCGGCTTGCGCCCGACGATGCGCTCATCAACCAGATGCAGTTCGCTGTTGGCACCCGGGCGATCCAGCGCACCGGCGTAGAACACCTCATCGCCGGGTTTGAACAGGCTGACGCCACTGCCCACCGAGCGCACCACACCGGCGACATCCCAGCCGAGCACCTGATGCCCGCCGGCCTCCGGCTGTACCCGCATGCGAATCTTGGTGTCGACCGGGTTCACCGAGATGGCGCGGACCTCGACCAGCAAGTCGCGCGGGCCGGGCGTAGGATCGGGCAGTTCGATGTCGAGTAATGAATGTGGATCGTCAGCAGGCAGGGACTGTTGGTAGCCGATGGCTTTCATGAACTTCTCCTAAGGGATGAGGCGGTTGCGGCCATATTCGGCTTTCGCGTCACGAAGAAAAACAGCATATTGCGCAGAGGCTCTTTCAACGGATTATTGAAAATGCTGCGCACCGACGACCTCCAGATATTCGTATTTACCGGCTGGATGTCGCGCACGACGTGCAGGCGAAGCGACTGGCGGTGTTGTTGCCGGAACTGCTGGGCGAAGCGGCGCCGCTGAACCTGATCTGCGCGCACCGGGCGCATCTGGGTGAAACCCTGCGGTTGCTGCGTGAACACCTGAGCGAACGGTGCCACGTATTGCTCGAGCAGGCGCCTTTCCTGGTGCGCTGAGCCGGACCGCCGTAGGCGGCTCGGCTCGTTACATCACTTGGCCAGACGTGCGTCGAGGCTGTTCTGTGCCAGGCGGCGCGCCTGATCTTCGGTCAAGCCCAGGCTTTCGTGAAGGGCCATGAAGTTTTCGGTGACGTAGCCGCCGAAATAGGCCGGGTCGTCCGAGTTCACCGTCACCTTCACGCCTTGCTCCAGCATCTGCAGGATGTTGTGCTGGCTCATGTCATCGAACACGCGAAGCTTGGTGTTGGACAGCGGGCAGACGGTGAGTGGGGTCTGCTCGTCGATCAGGCGCTGGATCAGTTTCGGGTCTTCGGCAGCACGCACGCCGTGGTCGATGCGGCTGACCTTGAGCAGGTCCAGCGCTTCCCAGATGTATTCCGGCGGACCTTCCTCTCCGGCATGAGCCACGGCGAGGAAACCTTCGGCACGGGCCTTGGCAAAGACGCGTTCGAACTTGCTTGGTGGATGGCCCATTTCGGAACTGTCCAGACCGACTGCAAAGAAAGCGTCGCGGAACGGCATCGCCTGTTCCAGCGTCTTGAATGCTGCTTCTTCTGGCAGGTGGCGCAAAAAGCTCAGGATCAGTCCGCTGCTGATACCGAGCAGCTCGCGGCCATCAGCCAAGGCGTCGCTGATGCCGCGCATGGCGACCTCGAACGGGATACCGCGATCAGTGTGGGTCTGGGGATCGTAGAAGGGCTCGGTGTGAACGACGTTCTGCTCTTCGCACTTCTGCAAGTAGGCCCATGTCAGGTCGTAGAAATCCTGCTCGGTGCGCAGCACGTCCGCCCCGGCGTAATAAAGATCGAGAAATTCCTGCAGGTTGCCGAAGTTGTAAGCGCTGCGCAGTGCGTCGACGTTGTCCCAGCGGAGGGCGATCTTGTTGCGTTCGGCCAGGCGGAACAGAAGCTCGGGTTCGAGCGAGCCTTCGAGATGCAGATGAAGCTCGGCTTTGGGCAAGGCGTTGAGCCAGTCGTACATGGGGAACCCCCGTCTGGAAAAGTTGCATTTAATCATGTTGGGCGAATTGACCCCAACGTCAACTACGAGCAGCCAGCAGATCGCCCGTTGCGCTGTGCGGCTTGCTGCCAGCTGCTCGGCTTGTGCGAAAAACGAGCAACTTGCCTCAAGCGAGGCCAGACGGGCCCGACAGCCGTCAGCCCAACGGTTATCCACAAACTTGTCCACGGCGATTGCGGATAACCAGATGGAACAGTGATGGCGATCTGAAATCGCCGCTCTAGCGTACTTGGAATGACAAAAAAGCTCGAAAAATCAGTAGCTTTAGTAGTCAATGATCGCCGTCATATGGCTTTGGTTAAAAAATGAGCGACTTCGCCGAGGCCACGCCAGGATTGGGGTTCCCGGCTTGCTCACATTGTTATCCACAATTTAATGCACATAAACGGTGGAAAACCTGGCGGCACAAAAAGGCCGCGCTTTGCTGTCGCAAGCGCGGCCTTTGAAGGAGGCGCGCCGTCAGGGCACGCCTCGACTACTTATCAGTTCTGCGGCGCTGGTGCGGGTGCGCTTGGCTCTACCGGCTCACCGACATCAGGCTCATCATCGTCAGGCATGGTCACATCGACATCAGGAACAGTGATGACCTTTTCCTTGGTGCCAACATCCACTTCTGGCGCATCGACGTCGTACTCCGGCATGTTGCCCCCTTCGACTTCCACGTCAGGGAGCGAACCTTCTTCGGTTTTTTCGACATCGCAACCGGCCATGCCCAAGGTGGTCAGCAGCACGGCACCGGGGATCAGCCACTTGTATTTGCTTTTCATTCGTCAGACTCCTGTTTCGCAGCGGAATGCGTGTCTGGGCACTTCCACTCGATTGTGTTGGGGTACATGCACACGAATGCGCCCGACCCAACGGCAAGTGCCGCTGTTATAGGGACTTCTCTGGTATCGCGCAGTTCAACGGTGAGCGATGCTCAAGGGTCAAGCGGGTGCAGTTTTGAGCGGCCGCGGCTGATATCGGACAGCAGTTTCTGCACCTGCGGTTGTTGCGCCGCGGGGAAGGCCAGCTGCAACTCGGCACCGTCAGCGTCGAAGGTTTCGCTGTCGATCAGCGCGTCATAGTCGCTCAGGCGCGACTTGAGCAGCGCCAGTTCGGCAAAGCGGCAATGACAGCTGCAGCGAACCCGGGCGACCAGTTCCACGCGTTCACCTGCCTGCAGGCATTTCGCGGTGGAACCGCCATAGGCACGGGCCAGCCCGCCGGTACCCAACTGGATGCCGCCGAACCAGCGAATCACCACCACGACCACCTGGTCGCAGTCCTGCCCTTCGATGGCGGTCAACATGGGACGGCCGGCCGTTCCGCCGGGCTCGCCGTCATCGCTGAAGCGGTATTGACTGCCCAGCTTCCACGCCCAGCAATTGTGCGTGGCGCTGGCGTCGCTGACTGCCTGGATGAACGCCTGAGCTTCTTTGGGACTGGACACCGGCGCAGCCTTGGCGAGGAAGCGGCTCTTGCGGATGGTTTCCTGATATTCGCAAGGCGTGGCGAGGGTGGAAGTCATGTGCATCGCGTACTGGCAAAGGAATGATGGATTGTAACGGTGGCTGTCGCTGAGTGGGATCAGATCCGCCTGTGCGGTGATGGTGGGCTGCTCGTGGGGCGAGAGCGCCGTTGGGTCAATCGAACTGAACTTAGAACGGCGTGACTGGCACGAACTGTATGAGAGGGCGAGTGCCCTCATTGATTAGCCAACATCGACCTTGGAGGAATCCCAAATGCTCAATTCCAAGTACGAGGCTTGCATCCAGGCCTGCTCCAACTGCGCCATCGTGTGTGAAACCTGCGCCGCATCCTGCTTGCGTGAAGATGACGTAAAGATGATGGCGCGCTGTATCGAGCTGGACCGCGACTGCGCCGACATTTGTGCACTGGCCGCCACGCTGATGACACGCGATAGCAAGTTCGCCAAAGAGATGTGCCGTATCTGTGCTCAGATCTGTCGCGAGTGCGGTGACGAATGCGCCAAGCATCAGATGGACCACTGCCAGGCCTGCGCCGAAGCCTGTCGAAAATGTGCTGAAGAATGCGGAAAAATGGCAGCCTGACGCCTGCCGTTCGGTCCAAAGGGTTGAGCCACAGCTGCCGGCCCTTTTTTTTTCAGGCCCGCCAATCAAGCCTTAGGTTCAGTCTGTGGACGCCAGGCGCTACCTGCGGTGAGCGATGAATGATGCCGGCGCCCTCGTTGCCACGTGAAAGCGTATGCCGTCCTGTAGCGCGTCGCTCAGCACCACTGGTGTGTCGCCGAATGCTTGTCGTGGGCTGGCAGTGATCGCAGAAAGCGCCAGCATCACGCGACTTCCTGATACCAGGGACCGAACGGGTCCGGCATCCGCAACCAGTGCTCCGGGCCGAGATTCCATTCCGAGTCGCTGAGCAGGCAGGCATCCAGCTCGGCACGCAGCTGGGCGAAATCGATGTTCTGTCCGATGAAAACCAGCTCCTGTCGGCAGTCGCCACAATCCTCGTCCCATTTCTGGCGGATCGCGTTGCGCGATTCTTCGTTGTCTGGCCATTGCGAATCGGGCGTAAAGCGCCACCAACGCCCGGCGTAGTCATAGCGCATCAACCCGCCAGCTTGAGACCAGCTACCGGCCTCCTGTGGGCGGCTCGCCAGCCAGAAGTAGCCCTTTGAGCGCAGCAGACGGCCGTTGGTCCATTCGCGGCTGAGGAAGTCGTGAAACCGTTGCGGATGGAAGGGACGGCGGGCGAGATAGCCGGTGGATGCAATGCCGTATTCCTCCGTCTCGGGCACGTGCTCGCCGCGCATCTCCTTGAGCCAGCCTGGTGCTTGGGCTGCGCGCTCGAAATCGAAGCGCCCGGTATCGAGGATCTTCGTCAGCGCTACGTTGCCCATGCTCATGGGCAGAACTTCAGCATGGGTGTTCAAGCGGCCCAGGATCGCGCTCAGTTCCTCACGCTCAGCGCTGGATATCAGGTCGATCTTGCTGATCAGGATGACGTCAGCGAACTCCACTTGCTCGATCAGCAGCTCTGTAATCGAGCGCTCGTCGTCATCACCCAGGGTTTCGCCGCGGCTCGCCAGACCTTCCGCCTCATGGAAGTCGCGCAGGAAATTGACCCCGTCGACCACCGTGACCATGGTATCCAGCCTCGCCAGATCGGCGAGGCTCTGACCTTGCTCATCGCGAAAGGTGAAGGTCTCCGCCACCGGCAGCGGTTCGGAAATACCGGTGGACTCGATCAGCAGATAATCGAAACGGCCCTCTCGCGCCAGCTTGCCGACCTCTTCGAGCAGGTCCTCGCGCAAGGTGCAACAGATGCAGCCGTTGCTCATCTCGACCAGCTTTTCTTCGGCGCGATTGAGGCTGACGTCGCGCTGGACCTCGCCGCCATCGATGTTGATTTCGCTCATGTCGTTAACGATGACCGCCACGCGCAAGCCGTCGCGATTTTTCAGAATGTTGTTGAGCAGCGTGCTCTTGCCGGCGCCAAGAAAGCCGGACAGCACGGTTACGGGAAGGCGGTTCATGGCGGTCTCTCAGGCGGTTCGTTGATGTTTTTCGCGCTGTTCTTGGCGCTCTTTGGCTTCGATGCACAGCGCCGTGGTGGGGCGTAGCAGCAGACGTTCCAGCCCGATGGGGTCGCCGGTTTCGGCGCACCAGCCGTATTCGCCGCGAGCGAGCGCATCGAGCGAGGCGTCAATCTTGTCGAGCAACTTCTTTTCTCGCTCCAGCAGCCTGAGCTGCCACTGGCGTTGTTCTTCAGCGGTGCCGACATCGGATGGGTCGCTGCTTGGCGCTTGCTCGCGCAACTGTTGGAGCTCGTCAGCGATACGCGCCTGCAATTCAGCGCGCTGATGCAGCAGCAAGCCCCGGAAGAACGCTTGCTGGGCTTCGTTCATATAGGCGTCGACGGGTAGGGCAAGGAGTTCGGCTTTGGTCATGGTGGCGGAAGCGGCAAGTGGTTATGCAATAGTTATAACATAACAATAACTCGATACCAATGCGATCAGCGAGTGCAACCAAACAACCTGCGATAGATGAGCTGGCGCTTGCCCGAAAATCCGTGAAGCAGATGCGAGGCTTGAAAGTCATGAGCCAAGTTAATGGGCGTCCGGCGACCGATGCCGAGCAGTGCAGCATGGTGCTGGTGAACAATAACCAACCACACGGCAGGCGATCAGACGGCGTAGCTTGTTCACCAGCGGCCCGGCAATGAAGGCGGACGAGAAGGTGTCGAGCTTGTGTCGATGGATGATCTGGCTACTGGCATGCAGACTTGGTCCTTTCGCCACGCATCGCCAATGGGGCTGCGTTCACGGCGATCGATCACCAAGCCGCGGTGGTTCGGTGGCGCATCAACCGGGTTTTGTAGTTTCCACCGCGCGAAGTCGATACTGGCCCGGCGTCATCCCGACTACCGCTTTGAAATCGTGGATGAAGTGAGCCTGATCGGCGTAACTGCAGGTCAGTGCCGTGTCCGGTAGCGACCCTCCGATCCGTAGCTCATCGCGTACCAGCGCCACGCGCTGAATCCGGCTGAACTGCTTGGGTGTCAGCCCTACCTGATGGCGAAAGACACGCTCCAGCTGCCGCTGGCCTAGCGGGACTGCCCGCATCAGATCGGCCAGCCGCGCGCGCCCCTGGTGGGCGGCGATCTGGCTCAGCAACTGCTGCGCAGGGGATCGCCTTGTTTGCGTATCGTTCAGCCGTGCCAGCAACTCGCGCTCTACCAACCTCTGCTGCGCATCCCGGTCCAGCTCTGCCAGTGCGTCGCTCAAGCCCGCCAGCCCCAGGCCAGGCCAATCGTCGAAATGGATGCCTGACAGCTCATCCAGCCCCACGCCGAAAAAGGCTGAGCCCATGCCGGGACGAAAACGCACCCCCATCAGCTTTACCCGAGCGGCGAGTTGCAAGCGGCTGCTGGTCAGTTGCGGGCCAGCGATCAGTGCCGCAGCGCTGTGAGCGACGCCATCGAGTTGCAACGGCTCGGCAAAATTGAAGATCAGGCCGCAGCCACCATCTGGATGCAGCAGCTGGGCGTTATGTGCGGCGGCAGAATCGCCGTCCAGCCACCAGAAGCGCTGCACGTAAGCGGCCAGCGCCGGGCAGGGTGGCCGGGCGGAGAAGCCTGAAATACGCGGCTGGCGCGCGTGCAGTGAAGGCATGGTGGCCGTGCTCAAGATGTCGAATTTCTACAATAGTGCGTCTCAGCGGCTATGTAGGCTAGACCCATCCAAACCGAGGAGACACCCCATGCGCATGAACTACCAAGCCGCTGCTCCAGATGCCATCAAGGCCATGTTGGGCCTGGAAACCTACCTGGCGCGCCAGAGCCGCAGTGAAGACGGCATCGACAAGCCGTTGATGGAGCTTGTGAAGATTCGCGTCTCGCAGATCAATCACTGCGCGTTCTGCATCGACATGCACACCAAGGATGCCCGTGCCATCGGCGAAACCGAGCAGCGCATCTATGCCTTGAGCGCCTGGCGCGAAACGCCGTTTTTCACTGAGCGAGAACGCGCCGCGTTGGCCTGGGCCGAGGCCAATACGCTGCTGCCAAACGGTATTGAGCAAGCCCTGTTCGACGAGGTGCGCCAGCAGTTTTCCGAGGCGCAGCTGACCAACCTCACGCTGGCGATAGCGACCATCAACGCCTGGAACCGCTTTGGCGTGTCCTTCGCACCGGTGCCGGGCAGCTACCAGCCGGAATAGAACGACCTGCCGCCCAGGCGGAAAGTCGGGCGGCTTAGGACCGCTGGGGACGAACAGGTTCGCCCCCAGCGGGACGGGGA
>NZ_AGSX01000051.1 GCF_000235745.1 Stutzerimonas stutzeri SDM-LAC
TGCATGCGACCACTGAAAGCTCGTCAGGCTCCCGACTCATCACGCTCCGATTCGAGCAGCGCGGCCTTACGTTCGACGCCCCAGCGATAGCCGGTCAGCGCCTGGTTAGCGCCGACCACGCGATGGCAGGGCACCAAGAGCCCGACGGGGTTGCTGGCACATGCCCGGGCTACAGCGCGCGCGTGGCTGCCGAGCTCGGTGGCCAACTCGCCGTAGCGGCGGGTCTCGCCCGACGGGATCTGCTGCAGCG
>NZ_AGSX01000050.1 GCF_000235745.1 Stutzerimonas stutzeri SDM-LAC
TGGGGTTCTCACGCCAGCGCTGCAGGCCCTTGATAACTTCCGGACAGCGAGGCGCCAGCCGTTCGCCGGTCAGCGATGTTTGTCCGAGCAGTTCGAGGGCTCCCTGATTAGCAAGCAGCACGCGTTCCTGAGAGTCGAGGACAAGGATGCCGGTGCGCATGCGTTGCAGAATCTGGGCGTTCAAGGCTTCGAGATTGGCGACCTCTTCGGCGCGCTGGCGGGCAAGGGTTTCGCTGACCTGCAGCCGTCTGGTCAGGCCCTGCACCAGGAGCGCGGCGGCGAAACACAGCGTGCCAAGTGCGGCGGCCTGGACATACTGACTGCTCGCCGCGCTGTCGCTTAGGCTGAGGTAGAACGTCAGATAGATGAGGCCGGTTGCAGCGACTGCGGCGATGAAAAAGCCGACACGGCCGTGCAGCAGGATGTTCGCAATCGCAACCGCGACGATCAGCAGGTTGCCGATACCGCTTGGCGTACCGCCCGCGAAGTAGAACAGGGCGGCTAGCAGGGTGACGTCCAGTAACGCGAGCGCCACCACCGGCAGTTCCCGCTTGGGGTTCTGCAGCAATACGGCAGCGAAGATGTTGAAGATCAGGTAGAGCCAGGCGCCGTAGTAGAACGCCGAGGGGTTGATCATGCGCATCAGGTCGCTGTGCAGATCGCTGCTGATCAGCAGAACCAGCACCAGGCCGATTACGACACGATAAAGATGATAGAGCCGAAGGATCCGTCGGCCTGTGTAACCGAAAAACGTCAGCCGTTCAGTTCCCACCCGACTTGTTGTCCTGTTCCAGATGCGCCTGGCTGCAATACCAACGGTCACTGCTCTGCAGTGCTTGCTCACGTGGCAGGTGTACGCCGCATTGAACACAGCGAACGGTCATGACAGTGGTCTGTTGAGGTTTATTAGCGGCAGCGGACTTGCTGCTGGTCACGCGGCGCCAGAGCCAGAACGCCGCCGCAATCAGGACGATCCAGAACAACAGTCGAAACAGGCCCATATCTCTACTTCCTGGCTAAGCCGTGCGGGCCTGCCGTTCTGGCAGGCTGCGGTTGGATACTCAGTCGAACAGGCCGAAGGTTAGGTAGCTCCACCAGGAGCGGTCTTCGCGTTGCTCTTCGTTGGCAGCCTCGGCTTCCGCTTCCCTCAACACAGGGCGCAGTTCATCCGGGAGATCCTGTGCGGCGTTCTCATACTGACGCACCACATCGCGGTTGGATTGCGAGCGGTCCGGCGCTTTGTTCTCGGTATTGATCAGGCCAAGTGTGGCGCGGGATAGCCAGCTGCGGTTATCGACCTCCTCCTGGCGTGGCACGAACTCGCCGTCTTCCAGGCTGGGGTGTTGCGGGTAGTTCAGCTTGAGTGTTTCCAGGCTGGTGCCAGCGAGATCGTCGAGTCCAAGGCGCTGATAGGCTTCGGTCATGACGGCCAGACCGTCACCGACTGCGGGTGTGCCCTGGAAGTTTTCCACCACATAGCGCCCGCGGTTGGCTGCGGCAACGTAGGCCTGGCGACGCAAATAATAGTCTGCGACATGGATTTCGTTGGCCGCCAGCAGGTTGCGCAGGTAGACCATCCGTGCCTTGGCATCGGGGGAATAGCGGCTGTTTGGAAAGCGGGTGGTCAGCTGGGCGAACTCGTTGAAGGAGTCTCGTGCAGCGCCGGGGTCACGCTTGGTCATATCCAACGGCAGGAAGCGCGCCAGCAGGCCGCGATCCTGGTCGAAGGACGCGAGGCCCTTTAGATAGTAGGCATAGTCCACGCTTGGATGCTGCGGATGCAGACGGATGAAACGCTCGGCCGAGGAGCGAGCGGCTTCCGGCTCGGTGTTGCGGTAATACGCGTAGATCAGCTCAAGTTGTGCCTGTTCGGCGAAGCGGCCGAAAGGGTAGCGGGACTCCAAGGCCTTCAACTTGTTGATTGCACTGGTGAAGCTTTTATTGTCCAGGTCGGCCTGTGCCTGCCGGTACAGTTCCGCTTCGCCGAGGTTTTCGCTGATGGTGTCGTTGGACGAACAGGCAGCGGTAAGGGAGAAAATGGCGATCAGCAGCAGGTGTTTCACTTGCATGGCGGCTTGCGTCCCTGTGACGGCTGGCTGTCTTGCGCTGAGCCGTCCTGTTATGATGGGCGCCCCGGCTGGCCGGGACAAAGACGCGGTATTTAAACACAAGCGTGTTGCTGAAACCAAAGGCTGCACCCGTGCCGTTGTCGAGCGCTGCTTAGACGCAGGATCTGCCCATAGGCGTCCTGCCAGTCGATCAGGGGCACCGCCTCCTTCCTCATGCAGCGGCTCATCGCCTGTCGCAATCGGTCGAATCGCACGATTGCCTCTCCAACTATTGAAGCGCCCTTAATTATGTCCACGATCACCACCCAGGCCATTCATCTCCGCGCCGAGGTGCCATTTGACCTCGGCGGGCAGCGCCTCGATCAAGTCGCCGCACAGCTGTTCTCTGAGCATTCCCGTTCGCGTCTCGCTGCCTGGATCAAAGAGGGTCAGCTGACCGTCGACGGTATGGCGCTGCGGCCTCGCGATACCGTGCATGCGGGTGCTGTTCTGGAGCTTTCTGCCGAGCAGCAGGCGCAGGGTGAGTGGGTGGCGCAGGACATTCCGCTGGATATCGTTTTCGAAGATGAGCACATCCTGGTGCTGAACAAACCGTCCGGGCTGGTGGTGCATCCAGCCGCCGGACATGCCGATGGCACCCTGCTCAATGCCTTGCTGCACCATGTCCCGGATCTGATTAACGTGCCGCGCGCCGGCATCGTCCATCGCTTGGACAAGGACACCACCGGCCTGATGGTGGTGGCCAAGACCCTGCAGGCGCAGACGCGTCTGGTCGAGCAGCTGCAGGCGCGCAGTGTCAGCCGCATCTACGAGGCCATCGTCATCGGTGTGATCATCACCGGGGGTACCGTAAATGCAGCCATCGGTCGGCATGGCCAGCAGCGTCAGCGCATGGCTGTGGTGGAGGGCGGCAAACCCGCTGTGAGTCACTATCGGGTGCTTGAGCGCTTCCGGTCGCACACGCATGTGCGGGTCAAGCTTGAAACCGGGCGTACGCACCAGATCCGGGTGCATATGACGCATATCGGCTATCCGCTGGTGGGTGACCCACTTTATAGCGGGCGTTTTCGTATCCCACCGGCTGCGAACCCGACCATGGTGCAAACGCTGCGTGATTTTCCGCGCCAGGCATTGCATGCGCGCTTTCTGGGGTTGAACCATCCCGTCAGCGGGGAGCGACTGAAATGGGAATCGCCGTTGCCGGATGATTTCGTCTGGCTGCTGACATTGCTGCAGCAGGATCGCGAGGCGTTTAGCGGGTGAGCGGCTGGCCAGAAGGCTGGATCCGTCCCGACTGGCCCGCGCCTCGGCGTGTGAGAGCGTGCGTCACCACGCGCAGCGGTGGTGTGAGTCAAGCGCCTTTCGATGGCTTCAACCTGGGCGATCACGTAGGCGATGTGCCCGAGCGGGTGTCGGCAAATCGGCAGGATCTGCAGTGTCTGCTTGGTTGCAAAATTGCCTGGATGAGCCAAGTCCACTCGTGTATCGCCGTTGAAGCCGATCCGCATAGTTGCCCTACAGCCGACGCCAGCTGGACGGACCAGGCGGGTATTGCCTGTGCAGTACTGACTGCCGACTGCCTGCCGGTATTGTTCTGCAACCTCGACGGCACGCGTGTTGCGGCTGCGCATGCAGGATGGCGCGGGCTGGCTGCTGGCGTGCTGGAGGCCACAGTGGCGGCGATGGCGGTGCCTGGCGCGCAATTGATCGCCTGGCTCGGCCCGGCGATAGGGCCCGCGGTATTCGAGGTCGGCGGCGAGGTGCGTGATGCCTTCACCTCACGCCACCCGGCTTGTTCCGACGCCTTTATCCCCAGTCACAATGCGGGTCGCTTCATGGCTGACATCTACCAGCTCGCGCGAATCCGTCTGGCTGCCTGCGGCATTACGGCTGTGTTCGGTGGCGGCTTCTGTACCGTCAGCGATCCCCGTTTCTACTCCTATCGCCGTGCCGCCTGCACCGGACGCTTCGCCAGCCTGATCTGGCTGGACTGAGCGGCTGTTCACCTGTTCCTGGCACTTCACCCCTGACTCGCTTTACGCCACCGGGCTGACCTGCGTCAAGGTCGTGCGGCTTGAATCTCCAACAATCAGCCTTATCTAAGGTTCATCTCGCAGGCTTTCGTTCGGAGTGCGTTTCATTGCACGGCCTGCTTTACCTAGAAAGGTGATTCCATGCGTATCGATCGTTTGACCAGCAAGCTTCAACTTGCGCTCTCCGATGCCCAATCCATTGCTGTTGGCTTCGACCACTCGTCCATTGAGCCTTTGCATCTGATGCAGGCACTGCTCGAGCAGCAGGGCGGTTCGATCAAACCGCTACTGATGCAGGTGGGCTTCGATATCAATGGTTTGCGCCAGGCGCTGAGCAAAGAACTCGATCAATTGCCGAAACTGCAGAACCCGACCGGTGACATGAACATGTCGCAGGATCTGGCGCGGCTGCTCAATCAGGCTGATCGTCTCGCGCAGCAAAAGGGTGACCAATACATTTCCAGTGAGCTGGTGTTGCTCGCGGCTTTGGACAGCAGCAGTCGCCTGGGCAAGTTGCTGCTGGATCAGGGCGTGAGCAAAAAAGCGCTGGAAAACGCCATCAGCAATCTGCGCGGTGGCGAGGCCGTCAACGACCCCAATGCCGAGGAGTCGCGTCAAGCGCTGGATAAATACACCGTGGACATGACCAAGCGTGCCGAGGACGGCAAGCTCGATCCGGTGATCGGTCGCGATGACGAGATCCGCCGGACCATTCAAGTGCTGCAGCGGCGTACCAAGAACAACCCGGTGCTGATTGGCGAACCTGGCGTAGGCAAGACCGCCATAGTCGAGGGCTTGGCGCAGCGCATCGTCAACGGTGAGGTGCCGGACGGACTTAAGGACAAGCGCCTGCTAGCGCTGGACATGGGATCGCTGATCGCTGGGGCCAAGTTCCGCGGTGAGTTCGAGGAACGCTTGAAGGCCGTGCTCAACGAGCTAAGCAAGCAGGAAGGGCGCGTCATCCTGTTCATCGACGAGCTGCATACCATGGTCGGGGCCGGCAAGGCCGAGGGTGCTATGGACGCGGGCAACATGCTCAAGCCTGCCCTGGCGCGCGGCGAATTGCACTGCGTCGGGGCGACCACGCTTGATGAGTACCGCCAGTACATTGAAAAGGACGCTGCTTTGGAGCGTCGCTTTCAGCGTGTGCAGGTCGATGAGCCAAGTGAAGAAGACACCATCGCCATTCTGCGCGGCCTGAAAGAGCGCTATGAAGTGCACCACGGTGTCTCCATCACCGACGGCGCGATCATTGCCGCGGCGAAGTTATCGCACCGCTATATCACCGACCGCCAGTTGCCCGACAAGGCCATCGACCTGATCGATGAGGCGGCCAGCCGCATTCGCATGGAGATCGACTCCAAGCCCGAGGAGCTGGATCGTCTGGATCGGCGCCTGATCCAGCTGAAGATCGAGCGCGAAGCACTGAAGAACGAGGACGACGAGGCCACCCGCAAGCGCCTGGCCAAGCTCGACGAGGAAATCGTCAAGCTGGAACGTGAATATGCCGACCTTGAAGAGATCTGGAAGTCGGAGAAGGCCGAAGTGCAAGGCTCCGCCCAGATGCAGCAGAAGATCGAACAGGCCAAGGCCGATCTGGAAGCTGCGCGGCGTAAGGGCGACCTGGCGCGTATGGCCGAGCTGCAATACGGCATCATCCCAGACCTTGAGCGCAGCCTGCAGATGGTCGATCAACACGGCAAGACCGAAAATCAGCTGCTGCGTAACAAGGTAACTGATGAGGAGATCGCCGAAGTCGTCTCGAAGTGGACGGGTATTCCGGTGTCGAAAATGCTCGAAGGCGAGCGCGAGAAGCTGCTGAAGATGGAAGGCCTGCTGCACCAGCGCGTGATAGGGCAGCACGAGGCGGTCGTCTCGGTGGCCAATGCGGTTCGCCGATCGCGGGCCGGGCTGGCTGATCCAAATCGCCCCAGCGGTTCCTTTCTATTCCTCGGTCCGACCGGGGTTGGCAAGACCGAGTTGTGCAAGGCCTTGGCCGAGTTCCTCTTCGACACCGAGGAGGCGATGATCCGTATCGATATGTCGGAGTTCATGGAGAAGCATTCGGTTGCGCGTCTGATTGGGGCGCCACCGGGTTATGTGGGCTACGAGGAAGGCGGCTACCTGACCGAGGCCGTGCGCCGCAAACCCTATTCGGTGGTTCTGCTCGACGAGGTGGAGAAGGCGCACCCTGATGTATTCAATATCCTGCTGCAGGTGCTTGAGGATGGGCGTCTGACCGACAGCCATGGGCGGACCGTGGATTTCCGCAATACGGTGATCGTCATGACGTCGAACCTGGGGTCGGCGCAGATCCAGGAGCTGGTAGGCGATCCTGATGCGCAGCGTGCAGCAGTCATGGATGCGGTGAGTCATCACTTCCGGCCGGAGTTCATTAATCGTATCGACGAGGTGGTGGTCTTCGATCCGCTGGCTCGCGATCAGATCGCGGGTATTGCCGGCATTCAGCTGAGCCGCCTGCGGCAGCGACTGGCCGAGCGTGAGCTGAGTCTTGAGCTGAGTGACGAGGCCATGGATAAACTGGTTGCAGTGGGTTACGACCCGGTCTACGGCGCGCGTCCGTTGAAACGAGCCATTCAGCGCTGGATCGAGAATCCGCTGGCGCAGCAGATCCTTTCTGGGGCGTTCGAGCCCGGTTCGAGTATCTCGGGGAGCGTGCAGGGTGACGAGATCGTCTTCGCCTGATTTACGCGGCGTCGGCGCGTTCTTTTGGAGCGCCGCCGGCGGCGCCGACGCTAGCGGAGCGGGTGGCACTGCTGCGTCGTGCAAATCATTGTAGTAAATCGCATTTTTTCTGTTGACAGCCGCGCCGAGAACCGTAAAATGGCGCGCCTCTGAGGGGGGAAAGCAAGCGGTAACGCAGACCACCCGAGGAGCTGGAAATGAAGTTCCGCGATAGCTCAGTCGGTAGAGCAAATGACTGTTAATCATTGGGTCCCAGGTTCGAGTCCTGGTCGCGGAGCCAAAATCCAATCGGGGTATAGCGCAGTCCGGTAGCGCGCCTGCTTTGGGAGCAGGATGTCGGGAGTTCGAATCCCCCTACCCCGACCATTTTTGGGTCGTTAGCTCAGTTGGTAGAGCAGTTGGCTTTTAACCAATTGGTCGTAGGTTCGAATCCCACACGACCCACCAAAATCGTCTCGCAAGAGACGTGAGAAGCCGGGAGATCCGCAAGGGTCTCCCGGTTTTTTTTTGCCTAAATTTTCTCCGCGCGTTTACCCATCTCGTGTCGCTAAAAAACGGGTCGTTAGTCCAGCGCCTCTCATGGTGAGCTGCGCTGGCGCTGTTTGCCTCAGTTAATGCAGCTTGAGGCGCGGTACCGTGCTGGTGCTGAGTTTGTCCCCGATCATCATCAGGCCCGTACGCGCGACGCCGTACAGCGCGATCTGATGCATCCGATACAGGGAAACGTAAAACATCCGTGCCAGCCATCCTTCCAGCATCACGTTGCCGGTGAGATTGCCCATCAGGTTGCCTACCGCAGAGAAAGTCGACAACGATATCAGGGAACCATAATCGCGATAGCGGTAAGTGGGCAGGTCCTTGCCCTCAAGCCGCCGAGCGATCGATTTGGCGAGCAGCGATGCTTGCTGATGCGCCGCCTGCGCTCGCGGGGGGACGTTGCGATCGCTGTCCTGTTGCGGGCATGCCGCGCAATCGCCGAAGGCGAATATGTTCTCGTCCCGTGTGGTCTGCAGGGTGGAAAGCACCTGCAGCTGGTTGATTCGATTGCTTTCCAGTCCGTCTATGTCTTTCAGGAAGCTTGGTGCTCGGATGCCGGCAGCCCAGACTTTCAATGCGGCCGGAATAAAGTTTCCATCTTTGGTATGCAAGCCGTCGTCGGTCACCTCACTCACTGCGGCGTTCGTGAGTACGGTAACGCCCAGGTCTCTGAGGGTCTGGTGGACAGGCTGGCTGATTCGCTCCGGCAGCGCAGGCAGTACGCGTGGGCCTGCTTCGATCAGTGTGATGTGGACGTTTTCTGGCCTGATGCCGTTCAGCCCGTAGGCTGCGAGCTCGCGTGCGGCGTGGTGAAGCTCGGCGGCAAGCTCGACGCCCGTGGCGCCGGCGCCGACGATGGCCATGTTAATGGTGCTCTGGTGGCCTTCGCTGGCATGGGCGCGCATATAGTGGCTGAGCAGCAAGCGGTGGAAGCGCTCTGCTTGTTCGCGTGTGTCGAGAAAGATGCAGTGCTCGGCGGCGCCCTTGGTGCCGAAATCGTTGGTCGTACTGCCGACCGCGATCACCAGCGTGTCGTAGCTCAGCGTGCGAGCCGGCACCAGTTCGATCCCGTGCTCATCGAGCGAGGCGGCAAGATGGACGCAGTTGCGCTCGCGTTCCAGGCCGCTCATACGGCCCATCTGGAATTCGAAGTGGTTCCACTTCGCCTGCGCCACATAGTTGAGCTCGTCGGCCGATGAGTTCAGCGAGCCGGCGGCCACTTCGTGTAGCAAAGGCTTCCAAATGTGCGTCAGGTTGGCATCGATCAGGGTGATGCGCGCCTTGCCCCGCTTGCCCAGGGTTCTACCCAGGCGGGTGGCAAGTTCCAGGCCGCCGGCGCCGCCGCCAACGATTACGATGCGATGTGTCATGGAGTGGACTCATAAGGCTCTACGGAATTCGGTTCGGCGCCAGGCGGCGATCGTGGCGGTCATAGGACCAGACGGCTCAGGAGGCGGCTCAGTAGTCCCAGGCCAAGGACCACCGCCAGAACCAGCGCAAGGAGCAGCCAGGGCCGAAAAGGCCGGCGCTCGACTTGGTGCTGAGGCGAGCTGAGGTAGCGGTCAACGCGTTCCTGGTCTTCGGGTTTCAGGCGGCTGGGCATACGCACCTCGAAAAGGGGATGCAGGCATTCTAGCGGCGCGAGGGCAAAAGCCAAGCGTGACGGCACCTGCGCATTGGCTCAGGTTTGGCGCGGTCAATAGTTGGGGCGGTGTGCCATGACGATTAGCTAGTTAGGGGAGGAGGCGAATGCCCCTCCTGATCTAGCGCCCGTTGTTGTTTTTCAGGCTACGGAGATTGCCGATCACCGATTCCAGCGCCCGATCAAAGAGCAAGGCATCGTTGAGCAGGCGAATGGCGTCACGACGGAATTCTATCGCGAGGCCCATGCGGGTTTTTTCGAGGACCTTCATGCCGGTACGGTTGACGAAAATGTATTTGCCTGTGGGCTTGATCACTGCGGCGAGCTTGCAGCGGAGCTTGTGCTCTTCGTCTTCCTGGAACTCGACCCAGCTGCCGACTCGCAGATTGTCGACCTGCGCCAGTGCTTCGTCGTTGTCGTCGAGATTGATTTCCGGCTCGTGTTCGCGGGTTTCGCCAGGAGCGAGTAGAACAATCTCCTCGTTGACCTCGACCATCGCCTGCTGCGCCACCTCGTTGGCGGTATCTTCGCGCGGTGGCAGCTCGAGCTTTTGTTCGACTGCGGTATCGCTGTGCTCGAGCGGTTCGCAGGTTGGCGCAAGGTTGGTAGGCTGGTTGAGCTGCTGCAGGGTCTGCACATGCAGCGCTTCGAGTCGGGTAAAGAAGTCGCTGGTGGAGAAGGGGTCGAACGCTGCGCTGACCAAGCCTTCGCGAAGGTTTTTCAGCAGGCTTGGCACCAGCTCCAGCAGTTGTGCGCGCGATTCGAGGTCCTCGTGGGGCGCAACGCTCCAGATCAGGTCATCCATGGTGGCAAGCGCGGCCTGCCATTGTTCCGACTGGGTACCGTGTTTCAGGCAGGTCAGCAGCAGAACCTTGCTCCACGCCTCTTGCAACAGTCGAACAACCACCTCGGGCAGTGTTTTGCCGAGCAGTCGCTGATTGAGTGCATGCTCGACCTCCTGGCGGGCCATTTCGGCCCTGGCGCGGCCTTCCTCGGCGTCCCGCGTGCGCTGCTCCAGCAGCTCGCTGCGGCGTCGCTCGTCGCCAGTGAATGCGAGGAAATCTGCGAGCAGTTCAGAGAAGATGGCGGGATCATCAACGAAGTCATTTAGCAGGCGAGCAACAATCTGCTCGATTTTCTGGTACAGACTGTCGCGTTGAACCTCATCTTGATCCGCCCAGCCCATTGCGGCTGAGGCGATCTCGTTAAGCAGACGTCTGGCCGGGTGGCTGCCGCGGCTGAAGAAGGTCTTGTCCAAGACCGCAACTTTCAGTACGGGGATCTGCAGCCGTCCAATCAATGCCTTGAGTGAGTCGGGTAGGGTGCGGTCATCGAGAATGAACTCGAACAGCATCGACACGAGGTTGATGACATCCTCGTCGACTTCACCGACGACACGTGACTTGCCGCTCTTGGCGCTGACGCGATGCAGCAATTGCTCGAGCTGACCCTGCAAGTCGAATTCATCGACCTGCAGCGGAGCACGTGACTGCAAATGCGAGAGCAGCCGCATCAGATCGTTGCTGGATATCGGGATGGCGTCGCTGGGCAGGTTGCGGGCCGGCAGCGCACTTCCGCGCAGTTCGGAAAGCAATGCCTGCAGGCTTCCGAAGGCTTCCTGAACGCCACTGTCAACATAAGAGGCTGGTTCGCTGAATTCCGCACCGGACCTTGAAGGGCTGTTTCCTGACGTGGCTGGGCGGCTCGAGCGACGTGGCGGCGCTGATTGCAACTCCGGCAGGACGTTCGCCGCCACCAGTACTTGGTTGGAATCGGCATAAAGCTGCTCAAGATCTGTCAGCACATAGCGCTCGAACAGCTTGAGGATGATCAGCTTGACCTTGATTTCAACGCCCAGGCTTCGGCAGGCCTCGAGAAAGTACAGGCACAGTTGCTGAGGACCGAGTGGGTTGTTCTTGTCGTCGAGCTTCTTGCTCACCAGCACATTCATGCGTGTGGTGAGATGGCTGAGTGGCTGGCTGGCGCGGCTCATGACCTTGGCGACCATGGTGTCGATCGCAACCGACTCTTCCAGTTCGTCGTTCTGCACCAAAGCCAGGCTTTCAAAGGATGCTTCCTGTGGCGCCGGCTTGCCAATCTCGTACTGGTTGAGCTTGGAAAAAGACTCGAAAACCTGTTGCAGGAAACTGCGCTCGATCCCGCGGCGCTTCATGCGCAGGTCACGCATGGCTTCAAAAAAAGCGTTCTGTTCGGCATTGCTGGTGGCGCGATCGGCAATCTCGAAGAGCGAGTCGTCCGCGTTGTCGAATAGTGTCTGCAATGCCAGGCGCAGTTGCTGAGCGGCTTTATCGCGGACATTGATGAGCGCGACAGGAAGTCTGCCTGCCGCTGAGGTCTGCTTTTGCTCAGGGGCTGCCTTGAGGTGCACCACTTTCGCATCAGTTCGCATGGAACACTCCGGTCGCCTGCTTTGAGGGCGCTCAACAACACTTGTCAGGCCGTTGATAGTGAATAGCGGGCAACGGCTAGTAAAGTAGTGGCATATAGCCATTTACATGGCGCCAATCTGTCGTCTGATTATAGGCGTCTGGTTCGGCAATGAATTCTGGGTTCTGTCTTGGACATGAAGCAGCTCACAGATGCTCCGCGGAAATCCTCCTAGCGGTAGGAAACCCATACAAAGCGTGAGCGTAAATCCACTTCGGCCCTCATACATTCCCTTCTTTCACCGCTGCGACAGATCAATGCGCGCCGTATACTTTCGCCAATTGCATGGGAGCCCTTCGTGACCAATCTCACTCTTGCGGATCTTTCCGCCGAAATAGAATCCAATGTCCGTCGCGCGTTGATCGAAGACCTGGGTGCCGGTGATATCACCGCGCAGTTGATTCCGGCAGAGCGGCTCGCCCAGGCGAAGATCATCACCCGCGAGGCGGCTGTCATCAGTGGCACGGCGTGGGTCGATGCCGTGTTCCGACAGCTGGATCCGCGGGTGGCCGTGCATTGGCAGGTAGCCGATGGTGAGCAGGTTGCCGCTGACCGTGTACTTTTTCAGTTGGAGGGGCCCGCACGTGCGCTGCTCAGTGGTGAACGCACGGCGCTGAATTTCCTGCAGACCCTGTCAGGGGTTGCGACCCGTTGCCGAGAGTATGCCGACCTCGTCGAGGGCACCGGTGTGCGGTTGCTCGACACGCGCAAGACCATTCCGGGGTTGCGTCTGGCGCAGAAGTACGCTGTCACCTGTGGCGGCTGCCATAACCATCGAATCGGTCTATACGACGCGTTCCTGATCAAGGAAAACCACATCGCTGCCTGCGGCGGGATTGCCGAAGCCGTTGCGGCCGCGCATCGCATTGCTCCGGGCAAGCCGGTAGAAGTTGAAGTCGAGAGCCTCGACGAGCTGGAGCAGGCGCTACGTGCGGGCACTGATGTCGTGATGCTTGATGAGTTGAGCCTGGCTGACATGCGTGCAGCGGTAGCCATGGCAGCGGGACGAGCGAAGCTGGAGGCATCCGGAGGGATTGACGACGGTACGCTGCGCGCGATTGCCGAGACCGGTGTGGACTATATTTCCATCGGCGCGTTGACCAAGCATGTGCGGGCGGTCGATCTGTCCATGCGCTTGACGCAGTAGCGCATAACGAGGCGGCACCGAGTGCCGCCGGTCAGGCTCAGTGCTTGCTCTTCAGTCCGAAATTTTCGTGCAGCGTACCGGGGACGTCCGCGTCCTTGAGTGCGTAATCCTTCGGCGGCTCGGTGAACGTTGGTGAATTGAGACGCTCGCGATGGCTGTGGTTTTCTTCGCTATGCAGCGCCGCGAGTAGCCGCTGGCGAGTCTGCTCGTCGAGCGCCAATTTGTCTGCGCCCTCTGACAGGTGATCCTGCATGTCCTGATAGCTGTTGGTCAGCTTGCGCAACAAGCTGGCCGTAGTATTGAAATGGGTAACCACTTCGCTTTGATAGGTATCCAGGCGCTCCTGCAGTTCGTCCACCTGGCGCTGCGTGCTATTCGGTGCGCTGTTTCGCGCAATCAGGTAACCAATGACGATGCCGACGATCACGCCGACGATCGGGAGCAACCAGGTCGCGAAGGTCTGTTCCACGAATACTTCCTCTATAAAAACGGCTGTGCTGTTCAGCAGCGAAACCTTGCGCTGGCGGTCGGGCAGGGCGACTGCCGGGCCGGGACGCAGCTGCTTTTCGCGGGGCTGCACCGCCTGATGCGGTGGTTTTTCCACGGCTTGATACGTTAACGTCTCGTTCCTGCCCTGTATACCGCAACTCGATCCAGCGATCACCACGCAGGTGCAAGCAAGACGAGTCAACTAGCCCCAAGGTCACGGAGTTATTTTGTTGAAACGTGAAAACCTCATATCCATAGAGGGTCCGGCCGGCGTGCTGGAGGGCCTGTATTTCGATCAGCCCGAAGCATGCGGACTGGCGTTGATCTGTCACCCCAACCCGGTCAAGGGTGGAACCATGCTGAACAAGGTGGTTTCGACCTTGCAGCGCACGGCACGTGACGCAGGCTATGCCACGCTTCGGTTCAACTTTCGCGGCGTTGGCGGCAGTGCTGGCAGCCATGACATGAATACTGGAGAGGTCGACGACGCCGAGGCCGCGCTGCGCTGGTTGCAGGCGCAGCGCCCGGAGCTGCCGCTGACGCTGTTGGGTTTTTCCTTCGGTGGCTTCGTCGCTGCGGCGCTAGCGGGTCGGGTCGAAGCGCGCGGTGAACCCGTGGATCGTTTGGTCCTGGTCGCACCGGCGGTCTCGCGCCTGGAAGATCAGCAATTGGCCGAACGCTGTGAGTTGACCATCATCCAGCCCGATGATGATGAGGTCATCGAGCCAGCGTCCGTGCATGCATTCTCTGACGGGCTCCAGCGTCCCCACGAGCTGTTGAAAGTGGCAGAATGCGGGCACTTTTTCCATGGCAAGCTGGTGGAGCTGAAAGAGCTGGTCGCGCCACGATTGGGTCAGGTGAACTGACCTGCCGCGCATACCGTGTCGCGAGCTGCCTTGGCTCTGTGCCTTTTTCAACAAACTGCCAGCTGGCTAGCCGTTTGCGTCGACTGAATCGAGAACAACGTATGAAAACCCGAATCCTGACCGGTATCACGACCACCGGCACGCCCCATCTGGGCAACTATGCCGGCGCCATCCGACCGGCTATCGTGGCCAGCCGGGAAGCCGATGCCGATTCCTTCTACTTCCTTGCCGATTACCATGCGCTGATCAAGTGCGACGACCCGCTGCGCATCCAGCAGTCGCGTCTGGAAATCGCTGCCACATGGCTGGCCTGTGGACTTGATGCCGAACGGGTTACGTTCTATCGGCAATCCGATATCCCCGAGATCCCCGAGCTGACCTGGTTGCTGACCTGCGTCGCTGGCAAGGGCCTGCTGAACCGAGCCCATGCCTACAAGGCATCCGTAGATAAAAACGTCGAGCTAGGTGAGGACCCGGATGCAGGCATCACCATGGGACTGTTCAGCTATCCCGTGCTGATGGCGGCCGACATTCTCATGTTCAACGCACACAAGGTGCCGGTCGGGCGTGATCAGATTCAGCATGTGGAAATGGCGCGTGACATCGGTCAGCGCTTCAACCACCTGTTTGGCAAGGGCAAGGAGTTGTTTACCCTTCCCGCTGCGGTCATCGAGGAAAGTGTGGCGACGCTGCCCGGGCTCGATGGGCGCAAGATGTCCAAGAGCTACGACAACACTATCCCGTTGTTTGCCAGCGCCAAGCAGCTCAAGAGCACGATTGCCCGCATCGTGACTGACTCGAAGTTGCCCGGCGAGCCGAAAGATCCAGACAACTCCCACCTGTTCACGATTTACCACGCGTTCGCCACCCCGGCGCAGCTGGCTGAGTTT
Source organism: Stutzerimonas stutzeri SDM-LAC (assembly GCF_000235745.1). Taxonomy (GTDB): domain Bacteria; phylum Pseudomonadota; class Gammaproteobacteria; order Pseudomonadales; family Pseudomonadaceae; genus Stutzerimonas; species Stutzerimonas stutzeri_H. The sequence continues at coordinate 14,828 of NZ_AGSX01000050.1, forward strand.
CGCGCTGAATTGCTCGACGGCCTGGCCTGGGGCGAGGCCAAGCAGCGTTTGTTCGATCTGCTTGATTGCGAGCTCGGCGAGGCGCGCGAGCGCTATCACGCTTTGATGCAGCGCCCCGGAGAGCTGGAGGATATTCTTCAGGCCGGCGCCGCCAAGGCGCGGAAGGTTGCGACGCCGTTCCTCGGTGAACTGCGGGAATCGGTGGGGCTGCGAAACTTCCGCAGCGAAGTGGCCAGTGCCACACCGGCGAAGAAAAAGGGCGGCAAGGCTGCTCGCTTCGCCAGCTTCCGCGAAGCTGACGGTAGTTTCCGTTTCCGGTTTTTTGCCGCCGATGGTGAGGAGTTGCTGCTGTCGCGGCCTTTCAGCGATCCCAAGGCGGTTGGCTCGCTCAGCCAACGGCTGGTAGCGCAAGGTGCGGATGCGCTGGAACTCCGGGCCGATGAAGGAAATCAATTCACGTTGTGGCTGGATGGCGAGTGTATCGCTGACAGCCCCAGCTACGCCGATGAGCAGACGCTGGAAGCAGCCATGCTGCGCCTGCGTCAGGCATTGACGACACTTGCTGCGTAATTCCCGCAGCGGATGGGCCGATACAGCGTTGTCGGCGCGTCCCTGCTGATCTCATGCGAGGCTCCAGCGATTGAACGACCTGCGTAAATTGCCAACCACCGAGGGCGCGGCTAAAGTGTCGGCCCCGTTTCACTACCCAGACCCCGCCATGACCCCTCTTGAGCGCTATCAGGCAGACCTGAAACGTCCTGACTTCTTCCACGATGCCGCCCAGGAAACCGCGGTGCGTCATCTGCAGCGTCTGTATGACGACCTGATCGCCGATGACCGCAACAAGTCCGGGCTGCTCGGCAAGCTGTTCGGCAAGAAGAACCCGGAACCCGTGAAAGGGCTGTACTTCTGGGGTGGCGTTGGTCGCGGCAAGACCTACCTGGTCGACACCTTCTTCGATGCGCTGCCATTCGAGCAGAAGACCCGTACGCACTTTCACCGCTTCATGAAACGCGTGCACGAAGAGATGCGCACGCTCAAGGGCGAGAAGAACCCGCTGACCATCATCGGCAAGCGCTTTGCGGAAGAGTCGCGGGTGATCTGTTTCGACGAATTCTTCGTCTCGGACATTACCGACGCGATGATTCTCGCGACACTGCTAGAGGAGCTGTTCAAGAACGGTGTCAGTCTGGTTGCAACGTCCAACATCGTGCCGGACGGTCTCTACAAGGATGGCCTGCAACGTGCTCGCTTCCTGCCGGCGATCGAGTTGCTGAAACAACACACCGAAATCGTCAACGTCGACAGCGGCATCGATTACCGCCTGCGCGCGCTGGAACAGGCCGAGCTCTATCACTTCCCGCTCGATGCCGAGGCCGAGAAGAGCCTGGAGAAGAGCTTTCGCAGCCTGCTGGCCGAGCAGTGCCGGATTCAGGAAAACGAAGCGTTGATGATCGAAAACCGCGAGATCGTCGCGCGCAAAGTGGCCAGTGGCGTGGCCTGGTTCGAGTTTCGCGAACTCTGCGATGGCCCGCGTAGCCAGAACGACTACATCGAGCTGGGCAAGATCTTCGATGCGGTGCTGGTTTCCAACATCGAGCGGATGGATGTTTCCAAGGACGACATGGCGCGTCGCTTCATCAACATGGTTGACGAGTTCTACGACCGTAACGTCAAGTTGATCCTTTCCGCTGAAGTCGAGCTCAAGGACCTATACGCCGGCGGGCGTCTGGAATTTGAATTCCAGCGCACCCTTAGTCGTCTGCTCGAGATGCAGTCACACGAATATCTGGCGCGCCCGCACAAACCCTGACGGCGTTAAGCCAGCCGGTGCGCCGAATGGCCGGAAAGCTGGACGAAGAAAAACGCGAAGGCGGGTGTGAAGCCCGCCGAGCGCGCTGGAGAGCGCTACATTGGCGTTCCAAGCATTTGCCCGAGCAGGAAGGAGGCGGACGCTGTCCGGCCTTCAGCTGCTCTTATGCCGGTACTGCTGCCGATATTGATTGGGTGACAATTCGGTGTGCTGACGGAACAGCCGGGCAAAGAAGCTCGCGTCGTCGTAACCCACTTCGTAGCTGATGGTCTTGATGCTCTTGCGGGTGGTGGAGAGCAGGTTCTTCGCCGTTTCGATGCGCAATCGCTGGAGGTAGTGCAGGGGCTTGTCGCCGGTCGCCGTCTGGAACCGCCGCATGAAGTTGCGGATGCTCATTCCGTGATCGCGCGCCACGTCTTCGAAACGAAACTTTTCCGCAAAATGCTCTTCGAGCCATTCCTGAATCTGCAGAACGCGGGTGTCCAGGTGCAGCTTCTGTCCGCCAAAGCCAATTCTCCCTGGGCTGTAGTTACGTCGGACCTCGAACAGAATGTCCCGCGCCATGCCCTGAGCAATATGTGCACCGCAAAAGCGCTCGACCAGATGGATATACAGGTCACAGGCTGATGTGGTGCCACCCGCACAGTAAAGATTGTCGCTGTCGGTCAGGTGCTTTTCCTGGGTAAACAGCACGCGCGGAAAGCGTGCGACAAATTCCTGAGCGAAACGCCAGTGGGTCGTACCTTCGCGGCCATCGAGCAACCCCGCTTCAGCCATCCAGAAGGCGCCGCTGGCCTCGCCGCAAATAGCACTGCCGGCCGCATGCCGCTCCTGCAGCCAGCGCGACACCTGCGGATAGCGTTGGCTGATCGCGCCAAAGTCGCCCCAGAAGGCCGGCAGAATCACGGCGTCTGCGTCATCCAGGGCGCTGTCCACCTCAATGCGCGGACCGCTGAATGTACTGACCGAGCGCCCGTCCGGGCTGACCAATGAGGTCTCGAAGGCCGGGTTGAGATCGAGTCCCAGCTGTTTGCCGTAGCGCAGGCTGGCCATGTGGAAGAAGTCTTTGGCATGCAGCAGGGTGGATGCGAACACACCGTCTGTGGCCAGAATACTGATACGTTTCAATGGAGGGTCGGTGAGCATGCGTGATCAGGCTTGTTATTGTGGGGTTGAAGAGGGTGAAACTGCCGCGGTTCGGCGGGAGCGTCTTATTTTTTTACCTGACTGTCCAGTCCAAATTGAGGATGGCTCGTGGAACCGTACCTACGGTTGACCGTCTGATCAGGCAAAGAGGGGCACCATGACCACACATACACCACAACCTCGTGCCGACTTTCGCGGCTGGGATGGAAACACCGCTGCCGCGCGCGAGATCCAGAGCCAGCTGGCTGACAAGGTTGTACTGAGCGACGATTTTGGTCCGTTAAAGCTGATCGCGGGCGTCGACGTCGGCTTCGAAGACGGTGGCAAGATTACCCGTGCCGCTGCGGTTCTTCTCGATGCCGAAACCCTCGAGCCGCTGGCGCAGGCGTTGGCACGGATTCCGACCTGCATGCCCTACATTCCCGGGTTGTTGTCGTTTCGTGAGTTGCCGGCCGTGCTGCAAGCACTCGAATCCCTCGATCAGACGCCCGATCTGATTTTTTCTGATGGGCACGGCATCGCACATCCGCGCTACCTCGGTATTGCGGCGCATCTGGGGGTTGTTACCGGCCTGCCGACCATCGGCGTGGCGAAAAAAATCCTTACCGGTCTGCATCAGCCGCTCGGCGAGCGGCGTGGCGAGCAGGTTGATCTTGTAGACAAGACCGGCAGGATTATCGGTACCGTGCTGCGCAGCAAAGATAAGGTACGCCCGTTGATCATTTCACCGGGCAACCGCGTCAGCCTGGAAACCGCACCGCAACTGGTCATGCGGTATGTCACCCGCTATCGCCTGCCTGAACCGACGCGCCTGGCCGACCGCCTGGCTTCGCGCCGGGATGAGAAGCGCGCGGCCCCTCAGCAGGTGATGGATCTCGAATAACCAGGCTGCTTGCAGCGGGGCGGCTGCAGGCGCTAGCCTGCAGGCCTTCGTTCAGCCAGGTTTCGCCGCGATGCAGTTGGATCATGCGACAGGATGGTGCCGAGGCGTTCGCCATTGCCCTTCGCCCAACTTCAACCTGCGTCCGGACGGCGAGATTTCGCTGCTGGTCATTCACAACATCAGTCTGCCACCGGGCCAGTTCGGAACCGGAAAGGTCCAGCAATTCTTCCAGAACTGCCTGCCCTGTGACGAGCACCCCTTCTTTGAACAAATAGCAAACCTGCAGGTGTCAGCGCACTTCCTGATTGAACGTGACGGCGCGATTACCCAATTCGTCTCCTGCCTTGATCGCGCATGGCACGCCGGTGTGTCGTGCTTCGGTGATCGGCAAAGCTGCAACGATTTCTCCCTTGGCATCGAGCTGGAGGGCACTGATGAATTGCCATTCAGCGAAGCCCAGTACGACAGCCTGACTTCTCTGTGTCGTCTGCTTCAGCAAGCCTATCCGGCAATCACGCCGGAGCGGGTTTGTGGCCATAGCGATATCGCGCCGGGTCGCAAGACCGACCCCGGCCCCGCATTTGACTGGCAGCGTTTGCGCACCGCTTCAATCGTGGTGTGAGACTGCCCTGACAGGATTCGACAGATGATTTTTCTCGTGGTGTTCTTGGCGCTGGTCATCGATAAGCTCACCGATTGGCGTCGCGGGGTACAGGATGACGGGCCTTGGCTGCGCCTGCTGGCGCGCATCGAGGGCGGTGCGCAGGCAAGGCATGAGCCATGGCTGAGCGTGTTCTTGCTGGTGCTGCTGCCTGTGCTGTTGCTCGGCATGCTGTTGCTAGCGCTCGAGCCGCTGGCCTATGGCTGGCTAAGCCTGCCCTTGCATCTGCTGGTGCTGCTCTACAGTCTCGGTCGCGGTCAGAGCAAGCGCGAGCTCGGAGCGTTCCGCGATGCCTGGCGCCGTGGCGATGACGAAGCCGCTGCGCTGGTCGCCGAGCGTGATCTGGGGCTCAGTGCGACGGATGCTCCGAGCCTGCTGCGTGCTGTGGAAGCACAGCTGCTCTGGCGCAGCCACCAAGGGTTCTTTGCGGTGATCTTCTGGTATGTGCTGCTCGGCCCCGTAGCGGCGCTGGCCTACCGGCTGCTGGCATTGACCCTGGAACATGCCAAGTCTGAGGCCGTGCGCGAGCGGGCAGGGCAGTTCAGGCATGCCTTCGACTGGCTACCGGTGCGTGTGCTGTCAGCCAGCTTTGGCTTGGTCGGCAATTTCGTCGCCGCCAATCGCGCCATCCTTGATGACCTGTTGCACTGGGGCGTGCCTGCCTCGCAGCTATTGGCCAAGGTCGGCCCGGTCGCGGCCGATCTGGATGAATCCTACGTCGGGGAGGCCGGCATCGAGCGGCTCGACAGCCTTGCCGCCCTGCTCGTGCGCGCTCGCATCCTTTGGTACGCAGCGATCGCACTCTGGATTCTGTTTCTCTAACGCGTCGATAACGCCCAGCGTGAGCTGCGGACGCCCTGCATAAGTGTGGTGGATATGCCGGAATCGGCGTGTCTTCTGCCAGTTGTTGGGGTGTCAGTTTGCCATTACCTTAAGTTACACAGGCCCCGTCCGATATCCCGTATAAGTTTTCTCGCACCATTCTCTGACGAGCCCTGTCGCAGCCTCGACGCTGCCGGCAATACAACAAAAATTGGGAGACGTCTTTTGAAAAGTCTGTTGTATCCGGCTATCGCCCTGATGAACCGCCTGAGCTTCGGCATGAAGTTCAGCCTGATCAGCGTTCTCTTTTTCGTCCCCATGCTGTTGACCAACTTCTATCTGGTACGCGACTCGTACCGCGAGTTTGTGGGCACTCGCACGGAGCTGCGCAGCCTTGAACTGCTGGGCACGGCGTTGCAACTGCGCCGGGAGATGGAAGACTGGAAAGATCTGGTCGAGATCGAAGGCATCATCGGCCAGACCGGTGAAGTGCAGGCGTTGGTGACGCGCCTGGCCAATGCCGAACGAGAACTTTCCGCCCGGATGCAGAGCCTGACACCGGTCAGCGACAACCCCGAGCAGGTCGCTGAATTCAACCAGCGGCGGGATGAACTGGACGCCGCGCTGCGTGAGGCGCAATCGCAGCAGTCGCTGCAGGCCAAGGCTGCGATGGCTCGTGCGTTGCTGGGCAAGGCCCAGGTAATGATCAAGCTGATCGCCAGCCAGTCGGGCTTGAGCCAGGACAGTCAGCGCGATGTACGGCTGCTCTCCGAACTTCTGACCTCGGCGACGCCATCCATCACCGCTGCGCTCGGTGAAGGTCGAGCGGTGGGCTCCTATACTTTCGGCCAGGGTTATCTGAACTCCGATGCCAGCAACAAACTGGACGACCTCTTGCTCGAGCTGGAGAAACAGCAGGCGCAATACGCTGCCCAGCTGCAGGATGTGCTGGGCAGCAGCCCTGCCGCGCAGCGCCAGCTGGATGCTCAGGCGACGGCCAGCCGCAACTCGCTGCAGTCGAGCAGCGACATCTTTCAGGATCAGGTGATCATGGCCGAAGCCCTGGATCAGCCCTGGGAAAAATTCTACGACCTGATCAGCGCCGAGATGGCCAAGACCTATGCGCTTAATGACGCCATTCTCAGCTTTCTCGATGACGAGCTCGAGCAGCGCCTCGAGCAGAAGCAATTGCTGATGGTGCTGCTGCTGGCCGCGCTGGCTTTGGTCTTTGTGCTTGTCGTTTACCTCTACAGCGCGTTTTACATATCGACCCGTGCGTCGTTGCGCAGCCTCGGCGCGACCATGGACAAAGTAGCTGCTGGTGACATGACGGCACGCTTCACGGTGCAAAGCCGCGACGAACTGGGTGAGCTGGGCCAGGTGTTCAACGAGACCGTTTCGAAGATCCGTGAGCTCATCGAGCGCGTCGGGCATACAGTGGGCGAGGTGGAACGTCAGGCGTCGCGCGTCGAGACAGTTTCCGGCGAGAGCAACCAGACGGTGTCCGAGCAGCGCGGGCAGATCGAACAGGTCGCCACGGCGATGAACGAGATGTCAGCGACTGCGCAGGAAGTAGCCACTAGCGCCGAAGCCGCCGTCGGCAGCGCGCAGAGCGTCAACGAGGAGACCGTCAGCGGTCGCACCCTGGTCGAGGCGCAGGTGAGCGGCATTGGTCTGCTGGCGGCCGAGATCGAACAATCGGTCGCTGTGATCAATCAGCTGGCAAGCGACAGCAAAGCCATCAGTCAGGTGCTGGATGTCATCAAGGGCGTGGCAGAACAGACCAACCTGCTGGCGCTCAATGCCGCAATCGAGGCGGCACGCGCGGGCGAGCAGGGCCGCGGCTTCGCTGTCGTGGCAGACGAAGTGCGCAGCCTGGCCAAGCGCACACAGCAGTCCACCGAAGAAATCGAGCAGATGATTGGCCGCCTGCAGGGCGGGGTCGGCGCGGCGGTCAAGACCATGCACGCCAGCCATTCGATGGCAGAGGAGACCGTAAGCCAGTCGGCACAGGTTCAGCAGGCGCTCGAGAACATCCTTGGCGCGGTCGGTGTCATCGTCGATCAGAACCAGCAGATCGCCGCGGCGGCCGAGCAACAGACCGCTGTCGCCCACGACATCGATCGCAACATTGTCGCGATCAACGAGGCTGGGCAGCGCACCGCGGAAGGCGCCGGCCACACCGAGCAGGCGAGTCGCGAACTCACCGAGCTGGTCGGGCGACTGCAGCAATTGATCGGGGCGTTCCGCGTCTGATTCTTTCGCGGCTCAGTCGAGCATTTTCGGCGCGGATTGAACAGTCAATCCCAGCCAAACAATTCGCAGCTGTTGCGATAGCTCGACTCGGCCAGTTCCTCGGGACTGATGCCGCGCAGTTCGGCCAGTTCACGGCAGATGTCCGGGAGGAATTCCGGGCTGTTGCGCTGGCCAGCGTGGCTGTGGGGAGTGATGTCGGGCGCGTCGGTTTCCAGGACGATGCTGTCGAGTGGCAGCCGTTGCAGCACCCGGTGCATTCGATGCGCCTGAGGCCAGGTGCCTGCCCCGCCCAACCCAAGTTTGAAACCCAGCTTGATGTACTCGCGGGCCTCTTCCCAGCTGCCGCTGAAGGCGTGGGCGATACCGGTGCGCTTGAGTTTGTGGCGCTTGAGCGTGGCGATCATCTCGGCGTGAGCGCGGCGAACATGCAGCAGCACTGGCAGCTCGAACTCGTTAGCCAGTTCGAGCTGCGCTTCGAGTAGCTGCTGCTGGCGATCCTTGTCCGGGTCCTCGATGTAGTAGTCGAGGCCTATTTCGCCGATGGCGCAGAGCTTGTCCTCGCCTCGCAACCGCTGCAGCCAGTCACGCAGCGCGTCGATGTGTTCCGGTCGATGATCCTGTAGGAAAACCGGGTGCAGCCCCAGGGCGGCATACACGGCTGGCTGGTCCAGCGCCATCTGCCAGACCCGGTCCCAGTTCGCCTGATGCACACCGAGCACCAGGATTCGTTCGACACCTACGCTGGCGCAGCGGGCCAGCACCTCACCGCGGTCGGCATCGAAGGGGTCGAAGTCGAGGTGAGTGTGAGTGTCGATCAAGCGCACGGCGGTTGCTTCCTTTTTACGGCGGTGTGGTTCAACGGTACGACTCTTCTTCGATCTGGATGTCGCTCACGCCCAGCTCGGCCATTCGGCTGTGCTCGCTGGCGCGCTCCGGGATTTCCCAGGGCGCGTCGACGCTGGCGCGGGG
>NZ_AGSX01000049.1 GCF_000235745.1 Stutzerimonas stutzeri SDM-LAC
TTGCCATCGCTAGGACCTGAACCTAGTGCGTCTACCAATTCCGCCACCTGGGCACATTGCGATGATTGCTCATCGACTTCTGTCGATTGCTGGTCGAGGCCGACATGCCTCGTGTCTATGAGACTCTCGCCATTGGCAGGAATTTCATCAAGTAAATGGTGCCCAGGAGAAGACTCGAACTTCCACGGTGTTGCCACCGCTAGGACCTGAACCTAGTGCGTCTACCAATTCCGCCACCTGGGCACTGCAAACGATGATACTTCGTCGTTTCCGTGTTACAACGTCTACCAGACATTGTGGGCGCGAACTATACGGGCGAGGTTATGCCTTGTAAAGCCCCGTCCAGGAAAAATAATTCGCGCGAAAGCTGCCGCCGGGCGGCGTTTCGCGCTTCAATAGATATAGGGCGTTCTGCCTCTATAAATGAATGAAAGGTGACATCTCTTAATGGCCGATTGGCAATCCCTCGACCCCGAGGCCGCACGTGAAGCGGAAAAGTACGAAAACCCCATCCCTAGCCGCGAACTGATCCTCCAGCACCTGAGCGAGCGCGGCTCGCCAGCGGCGCGTGAGCAGTTGGTGGAAGAGTTCGGATTGTCCTCCGAAGATGACATTGAGGCTCTGCGCCGCCGTTTGCGCGCGATGGAGCGTGACGGGCAGCTGATCTATACCCGGCGTGGCACCTATGCCCCGGTAGACAAGCTGGACCTGGTATGCGGACGTGTCAGTGGTCACCGAGACGGTTTCGGCTTTCTGATTCCCGATGACCGCAGCGACGACCTGTTCTTGAGTCCGGCGCAGATGCGTCTGGTATTCGATGGCGACCGCTGTCTTGCGCGCGTGGCTGGGCTTGATCGTCGCGGCCGCCGTGAAGGTGCGATCGTGGAGATTATCGGGCGGGCGCACGAGACCATAGTGGGCCGCTATCAGGAAGAGAATGACATCGGTTTTGTAATGGCCGATAACCCGAAGATCCAGCAGGAAGTCCTGGTTACGCCGGGCCGTTCCATGAATGCCAAGCCCGGTCAGTTCGTCGAAATCAAGATTACTCACTGGCCAACTCAGCGGTTCCAGCCCCAGGGCGATGTGGTCGAGGTGATCGGCAACTACATGGCGCCCGGTATGGAAATCGACGTGGCGCTTCGCAGCTTCGATATTCCGCACGTCTGGCCGGATGCGGTAAAGCGTGAAGCCGCCAAGCTCAAGCCGGAAGTCGAGGAGAAGGACAAACAGAAGCGCGTCGACCTTCGCCACTTGCCGTTCGTGACGATCGACGGCGAAGATGCCCGTGACTTCGATGACGCCGTCTACTGCGAGAAGCTCAGCGGCTGGAAGCTGTTTTCCGGTGGTTTCCGCCTGTATGTGGCAATTGCTGATGTCTCGCATTACGTCAAGGTCGGCTCTGCACTGGATATGGAGGCCGAGGTGCGTGGCACCTCGGTGTATTTCCCCGAGCGGGTTGTGCCAATGCTGCCCGAAGAGCTGTCGAATGGGCTCTGCTCGTTGAATCCGCATGTCGACCGCCTGGCGATGGTCTGCGAGATCACCCTGAGCAAATCCGGGAAGATGACGGATTACCAGTTCTACGAAGCGGTCATCCATTCCCACGCGCGGCTGACCTACAACAAGGTCAGCAGCATGCTGGAGCAGCCGTCTTCAACCGAAGGTAAGCGCCTCGTAGGTGAGTACGGTGAGGTGCTGCCTCATCTCAAGCAGTTGTATGCGCTGTACAAGATACTGCTCAAGGCGCGGCATACCCGCGGGGCAATCGATTTCGAGACGCAGGAAACCCGCATTGTTTTCGGTGCAGGGCGCAAGATTTCGGAAATCAAGCCAACCGAGCGCAACGATGCGCACAAGTTGATTGAGGAATGCATGCTCTGCGCTAACGTGGCCACTGCGCATTTCCTGCAGGACCATGAGATTCCGGGCTTGTACCGTGTGCATGATGGTCCGCCACTGGAGCGCCAAGAAAAACTCCGTGCATTTCTCGGCGAGCTGGGCCTGACGCTGCACAAGGGTAAGGAGGGACCGACGCCCAAGGATTACCAGGCATTGCTTGAGCACATCCAGGGTCGTCCCGACTTCCACGTGATCCAGACGGTGATGCTGCGTTCTCTCAGTCAGGCGGTCTACAGCCCCGATAATAACGGGCATTTCGGTCTGAACTACGAGGCCTATGCACACTTCACCTCGCCGATTCGCCGCTATCCCGATCTGCTGATTCATCGGGCGATCCGCAGCGTAATCCGCTCCAAGCGCGACACCTCGCACGTCCGCCGGGCGGGCGCGACCAGCATGCCCAAGCCGCGCATCTACCCCTATGACGAGGCTGCACTGGAGCAGTTGGGCGAGCAATGCTCGATGACCGAGCGCCGCGCTGACGAAGCGACCCGTGACGTCGTCAACTGGCTGAAATGCGAGTTCATGAAGGACCGCGTCGGTGAGAATTTCCCCGGCGTCATAACCGCCGTGACCGGCTTTGGCCTGTTCGTCGAGCTGACCGATATCTACGTCGAAGGGCTGGTACACGTGACGGCGATGCCGGGCGATTACTACCACTTCGATCCGTTGCATCATCGCCTGTCCGGCGAGCGCAGCGGTCGCAGTTTCCGTCTTGGCGACAGTGTCGAGGTGCGCGTTATGCGTGTCGACCTGGATGAACGCAAGATCGACTTCGAGTTGATCGGCGGTGGCAGCAAAACCGGAATCGGCGAGCGAGGTGCCTCTGACGGCCGCGGCGCGCGCAAGGACGGTCGTAGCAAGAAGAGTACCGATGCACCTTCATCGAGGGGCCGGGAGTCGGTCAGCGATGACGTGCGCAAGAGTCGTGAGATGAAAAAGGCGCTGCTGAGCGACGCCAAGGCAGGCAGTCCCTCGAAGAGCAAGCCCAAGCGCAGTAGCTCGAAACCGAAGGCAGGCGGCAAGGCGGCGCCAAAATCCGAGGGTGCTGCGCCCCGTAAGCGTAAGGCCAAGCCATGAGCGATCTGGAAAAGGTCTATGGCCTTCACGCCGTCGAGGCGTTACTTCGCCATCATCCCAAGCGGGTCAAGCAGGTTTGGTTGGCGGAGGGGCGTGATGATCCTCGCGTGCAGAGCTTGCTTCAGTTGGCTGCCGATTCGAAGGTAAGAGTCGGCCAGTGCGAGCGCCGTGAAATGGACGCCTGGGTCGAGGGCGTACACCAGGGCGTGATCGCTGACGTCAGTCCCAGCCAGGTCTGGGGCGATGCCATGCTTGAGGAGCTGCTTGATCGCACTGAAGGCGCGCCTTTGTTGCTCGTGCTCGACGGCGTTACAGACCCGCATAATCTGGGAGCCTGCTTGCGTACTGCCGATGCGGCAGGTGCACTGGCGGTGATCATTCCCAAGGACAAATCCGCCACGCTGAACGCTACGGTGCGCAAGGTGGCCTGCGGTGCCGCGGAAGTCATTCCGCTGGTCGCTGTCACCAATCTGGCCCGAACGCTGGAGAAACTGCAGCAGCGCGGTCTGTGGATCGTGGGTACGGCTGGCGAAGCCGAGCAGGAGATCTACGATCAGGATCTCAGCGGACCGATCGTCATGGTGATGGGCGCCGAGGGCAAGGGCATGCGGCGCTTGACCCGTGAGCACTGTGATTTCCTGGTGCGCCTGCCCATGGGGGGGAGTGTCAGCAGTCTCAATGTCTCGGTCGCCACCGGGGTATGTCTGTTCGAGGCACGGCGTCAGCGCCGTGCAGCTCGCCCCGCGCGCTAGTGTCCGCTTGCCTGGGCTTGTCCCGTTAGGAACATTGACCTGCAGCGGAAACGGATCGTTTTCGCTGCGGTCAATTGTCCGTTCTGAATCTGACGCTAGATCGTCACTTTTTGGTTTGGCTGGGCGTCGGGTAGTTCTGGCGCCAGCTCATGATCGTAGCCAGCGCCAGGCTCGCATCACGGAGGTGGTATGCCGCAACGCCCTTCTTTCGAGGCCCTGTTCAGGATTTCGCCAAACGCCTACCTGCTGCTCGATCCCGATCTGGTGATCCTGGATGCAAACGCGGCCTACCTGAAGCTCACCGCTCGCAGTCTCGAAGAGATTGCCGGGCGGCGCATCCAGGACGCGTTTGCGGCCGATCCGCAATTTCCCGAATCAACCCATGTCGATGAACTTCTCGACTCGTTTGCTCGGGTTCTGCGTACCAAAACGGTGGATACCTTGCCCGTGATCCGCTATTCGATCGCCGCCAGCTCCAGCAGCGGTGCGACCTATGAGGACCGCTATTGGAGCGCGACGCATACGCCTTTGCTCGATGACCAGGGCGAGGTCTTCGCCATCCTGCAGCACACCGTGGATATTACCGAGCTGCACCAGTTGAAGGGTTCCATGCGCTCGACTGAACCCGCTGGTCAACCGGCGCAGCAGATCGAGGCGGCGATCATCTCCCGGGCGCGATTCATTCAGGATGAAGGCAATCAGCTGCGTCGGTTGTTTGCGCAAGCGCCTGGTTTCGTCTGCTTTCTGCGTGGTCCCGAGCATGTATTCGAGCTGGTCAACGAGGCGTATCAGCAACTGACGGGGCACCGCCAGTTGCTCGGCAAGCCGTTGCGTGACGGGTTGCCCGAGCTCGAAGAACAGGGCGTCATCGCGCTGCTCGATGAGGCCTATCGCACCGGCGAGCCCTATACCGATAGAGGCTGCGAGCCTTGTTGCATCGCCGCCCAGGCGCCGAGCCGGAGGAGGTGTACGTCGATCTCGTGTTTCAGCCAATCATCGAACGCGACGGCCGGACGTCCGGTATTTTCGTGCTTGGCAGCGATGTTACTGAGCAGCATCGCAGTCAGCAGAAGCTGCAGGATTATCAGGAGCATCTCGAGGAGTTGGTGCGTGAGCGCACGCGCGAATTGCTGGACAGTGAATCCGCGCGCCGAGCGGCGCAGGCGGCGCTGATGCAGGCGCAAAAGCTTGAGGCTGTTGGCAAGCTGACCGGCGGGATCGCACATGATTTCAACAATATGCTGCAAATCATCGGCGGCAATCTGCAGCTGTTGCGACGCAACATGAGCGATGACGAGACGGCCCAGCGGCGACTGGAATCCGCAGTTGGTGGTGTAGAAAAGGGCGCTCGGCTGGCTTCGCAGCTATTGGCCTTCGCCAGCCGTCAGTCATTGCAGCCGCAGTCGGTGGATGTCGGTGAGTTGCTGGGGCAGATGAGCGAGTTGCTCAGCGGTGCCTTGGGGCGTGCAGTGCAGGTTGAAGTCGATGTCGCTTCGGGTCTGTGGCCGGTGTTAGCCGATGTCGGCAACCTGCAGGCGGCGATACTCAACCTGGCTGTCAATGCGCGCGATGCGATGGGCGGCGGCGGCAACCTCTGTGTGCGCCTGCGAAACCGCCACCTGGACGCCACTCAGCTTGCCGGGCAGCCTAGTGCCGAGCCCGGTCCGTACGTGGAACTCGCGGTCATCGATGAAGGAGAGGGCATGCGCCCGGAAATCCTTGAGCGCGCGTTCGAGCCTTTCTTTACCACGCGCAAAGACAGCGACGCGTCCGGTCTCGGTTTGAGCATGGTTTATGGCTTCGTCAAGCAGAGCGGCGGATTCGTCGTGCTGGAGAGCGACGAAGGCAAGGGCACGTCGGTTCGGATCTACCTGCCGAGCCGGGTTGCGCTGGGTGAGCAAGGCATGCGTATGGCGCCAATACCCGAGCAGCGCGACCCGGCAGCAGGTTCTCCCGAGCAGATCGAGCCGACGTCCATGTCAGGTTTGAGGATCCTCTTCGTTGAGGATGATCCGACCCTGCGCATGCTCACCGGCGAGGTCATGGACGAGCTGGGGCACCAGGTCAGCCTATGCGAGTCGGCCGAGGCTGCGCTGAAGCAGCTCGAGCAGCATCCATTTGATGTCTTGCTTACCGATATTGGCCTGGCTGGCATGAGTGGCATCGAACTGGTTCGCGAGGCCAGGGCGCGCGATGCCGCCCTGAGTGTGGTCATTGCTTCGGGCTACGCCGTCGATGCGCGGGAAGTGGGGCTGGATGACCTGCGTACCATGCTCAAGCCCTACGATATCCATCAGGTCAGGTCGCTGCTCGAAAGCATCCAGGCCGAGCGGACCATCGGCGGGCGCGGCTAATGCTTGCTGGTTAAATATTCACCAAATCGCCTTGCGTGGTTGTCCCGGCTTCTCTAGAATTGCGCCCCTTGCCCGGATGGCAGGCGTTTGCGCGCCTCTCTGGCTGGCAAGTCAACATAACTGATTCACTCCTTGCCTGATCCGCGTGGTGCGGCAGGCTGCAACCCGTAAGGAGCAACAATGCGTCATTACGAAATCATCTTTCTGGTCCACCCCGACCAGAGCGAGCAGGTTGGCGGCATGGTGGAGCGTTACACCAAGCTGATCGAAGAAGACGGTGGCAAGGTTCATCGTCTGGAAGACTGGGGCCGTCGTCAGCTGGCTTACGCCATCAACAACGTTCACAAGGCTCACTACGTGATGCTGAACGTCGAGTGCAGCGGCAAGGCACTGGCTGAGCTGGAAGACAACTTCCGCTACAACGACGCCGTCATCCGTAACCTGGTCATTCGTCGCGATGAAGCCGAGACTGAACAGTCCGAGATGCTGAAGGCTGAGGAAAACCGTAGCGAGCGCCGTGAGCGTCGTGATCGCCCTGAATCTGACTCTGCCAATGAAAATGACAGTGACAGCGACAGCCGCGATAACAACGCTGACGAGTAATCCACGGACCTATTGAGGAGCCTATTTCATGGCACGTTTTTTCCGTCGTCGTAAGTTCTGCCGTTTCACTGCAGAAAACGTGAAAGAGATTGACTACAAGGATCTCAACACGCTGAAGGCCTACATTTCCGAAACCGGCAAGATCGTCCCTAGCCGTATCACCGGAACCAAAGCACGCTATCAGCGCCAGCTGGCTACCGCTATCAAGCGCGCCCGCTTTCTGGCCCTGCTGCCCTACACCGACAGCCACGGCCGTTAATCGAACTGTTGGACAGACGTAAAGGATAAATCGCATGCGCGCCCTGGCTGAGTTCATCATGCGCGGCCGTATGCAGGCAATTGTTGTAGTGGCTGGCTCTGCGGCGCTGCCCATGTTGTTCTGGCTGTCCGCTGCGGCAGGAAGCCTGGTGTTGCTGCGTCGCGGGTTGAACGACGCACTGGGCGTAGTGGTTTGGGCTTTATTGCCTGCCTTGGTCTGGTGGTACTTCGGTGATCCGCGGACGTTGCTGGTACTGCTGGGATCGTTCGGGCTAGCGCTGCTGTTGCGCAGCCAGAGTTCCTGGTCTCGTGTGATGTTGTGCAGCGTAGGGCTCGGGGTGTTGTACGCCTGGGCGCTGGGAATGGTTTTCGGCGAACCCATTGCGGCACTCGCTACCGAGTTGCAGAAAGTGCTACCCGACATGCTGTCGGATGCCTATCAGCAGCTTTCGGTGGAAGAGCAGGCGCGCTTGGGGGCATTGCTGGCTCCGGTTCTGACCGGTTTGTTGGCAGGGCTACTGCAGATCACCACGCTGCTCAGTCTGATGCTCGGGCGGTACTGGCAAGCGTTGTTGTACAACCCGGGTGGCTTCGGTCTCGAATTCCGGTCGCTGCGTTTTTCAGCGTTGCCTGCGGTGGTGTTGTTGACGGGCATGCTGCTGGGACCAAGTCTCGGTGTGCAGGTCGCGATGCTGGCGCCGTTGTGCAGTGTTCCGCTGGTCTTCGCGGGTATCGCGCTGATGCACGGGCTGGTGGCAAGGAATCGGATGTCTCGGTTCTGGCTGGTGGGGCTCTACGTCACGCTGGTGCTGTTCATGCAATTGATTTATCCGTTACTGGCCGTTATGGCCATTGTCGACAGCTTGTTTGATTTTCGCGGTCGGGCATCTCGTGATGATGATGCGGGACCTGCGAACGGTGAAGGTTAAGTTAAAGAGGTAAGACTCAAATGGAAGTCATCCTGCTGGAAAAAGTCGCAAACCTGGGCAACCTGGGCGACAAGGTAAACGTCAAGTCTGGTTACGGCCGCAACTACCTGCTGCCGCAGCGCAAGGCGACTGCTGCAACTGCGACCAACATTGCCGAGTTCGAAGCTCGCCGTGCTGATCTGGAAAAAGCGGCTGCCGAGCGTAAGGCTTCTGCCGAAACTCGCGCCGCTCAGCTGGCCGAACTGGAAGTCACCATCACCGCTACCGCGGGCGATGAGGGCAAGCTGTTCGGTTCCATCGGCACTCACGACATCGCCGACGCACTGACCGCCTCTGGCGTTGAAGTGGCCAAGAGTGAAGTCCGTCTGCCGAACGGCACCATCCGCCAGGTTGGTGAGTACGACGTAGCTGTGCACCTGCACACCGACGTCGAAGCGACCGTCAAGCTGATCGTCGTCGCTGGCTGATAGCGGCTATCGTCTGGCACCTCTGGTGCCTGACGGTTACCATCGGGCACGTTTCCACGCGAGTGGGACGTGCCCTTTGTTTTTCTGAATGCCAAAGAATTCCGAGAGCCATGAACGACATCAGTGTGCCCCAGCAGTACGACCTGGAAACCGCAGCGCTCAAGGTGCCGCCACATTCCATCGAGGCCGAACAGGCCGTGCTGGGCGGCTTGATGCTGGACAACAATGCGTGGGAGCGTGTGCTGGATCAGGTCTCGGATGGCGATTTCTACCGCCATGATCACCGACTGATCTTCCGCGCCATTTTTACCCTTGCCGAGCGAAACTCTCCCTTCGATGTCGTGACACTCTCCGAGCAGTTGGATAAAGAAGGGCATCTGCCTCAGGTCGGTGGGCTGGCCTATCTGGGTGAACTTGCCAAGAACATCCCATCTGTAGCCAACATCAAGGCCTACGCGCAGATCATTCGTGAGCGCGCGACATTGCGCCAGCTGATCGGCATCAGCAACGAAATTGCCGACAGCGCTTATGCGCCGCAGGGGCGCACGGGAGACGAGATCCTCGACGAAGCCGAACGGATGATCTTCCAGATCGCCGAAGCGCGCCCCAACACCGGTGGGCCGATCGGGATCAATGACATTCTGGTCAAGGCCATCGACCGGATTGACTCGCTATTCAATGCCGGCGAGGACATTACCGGGCTTTCGACCGGCTTTGCCGATCTGGATGAGGCCACCAGCGGTCTACAGCCCGCAGATCTGATCATCGTGGCCGGTCGTCCTTCAATGGGCAAAACGACCTTCGCGATGAACTTGGTAGAGAACGCTGCCTTGCGTTCCGACAAGGCGATCCTGGTGTTCTCGCTGGAAATGCCCGCCGACTCCATCGTGATTCGTATGCTGGCTTCCCTGGGCCGGATCGATCAGACCAAGGTGCGGACCGGTAAGCTCAGCGATGACGACTGGCCGCGGTTGACCTCGGCGGTCAACCTGCTCAACGACCGTAAACTGTTTATCGACGATACGGCCGGTATCTCGCCTTCGGAAATGCGCGCGCGTACACGACGTCTGGCCCGCGAGCATGGCGAAATCGGCATGATCATGGTCGACTACCTGCAGTTGATGCAGATTCCCGGTTCCAGCGGCGACAACCGGACCAACGAGATTTCCGAAATCTCCCGCTCGCTGAAAGGCCTGGCCAAGGAATTCAACTGCCCGGTGATTGCACTGTCGCAGCTCAACCGTTCCTTGGAGCAACGGCCCAACAAGAGGCCAATCAACTCGGATCTTCGTGAATCAGGGGCCATCGAGCAGGACGCCGACATCATCATGTTCGTCTACCGGGACGAGGTGTATCACCCCGAAACGGAGTACAAGGGCGTCGCCGAAATCATCATCGGCAAGCAGCGTAACGGTCCGATCGGCACCACGCGTCTGGCGTTCCTCGGTAAATACTCCCGCTTCGAAAACCTGGCGCCCGGCAGTTATCAGTTCGATGACGAGTAACCGGCAAACGCACGCCCGCTTGCGGGCCTGAGGGAAAGCGCCGGACAATAACGGCTCACTCCTCTCCTGAAGGGATTTCCATGCGTCCCCTGGTTGCTACGGTCGATCTCGCTGCGCTTCGTCACAACTATCAGCTAGCCAAGCAGTGCGCTCCAGGGCGCAAAGCCTTCGCCGTGGTCAAGGCGAATGCCTATGGGCACGGTGCGCCCGCGGCGGTCGAATGCCTGCGCGGATTAGCGGACGGCTTCGCCGTAGCATCGCTGGAAGAGGCGGAGCAGGTTCGGTCGGTCGACGCGAGCGCAAGGTTGTTGCTGCTCGAAGGCTGCTTCGAACCGAGCGAGTATGCCGCAGCGGCCGCGCTGGGGTTGGACGTTGCCATTCAAGGCGAGGCTCAGCTGGATGCGTTATTGGCGGCGGACATCGAGCGGCCCCTGAATCTGTGGCTGAAGCTCGACTCCGGCATGCACCGCTTAGGCTTCAGCGCCGATGCATTGCGTCGCGCCCACGCCCGCCTGCAAGGGGCTCATCAAGTCGCAGAGCTCAACCTGATGAGTCATTTCGCCTGTGCCGACCAGCGGGGGAATCCGCTCAATGAGGCGCAGCTGGAGCAGTTCTCCGGTTTGCTGGATCTCGCCTTCGACAATCGCTCATTCGCCAACTCCGCCGCTGTGTTGACCCTGCCTGCTGCGCACATGGATTGGCTGCGCCCCGGAATCATGCTCTACGGCGCTTCGCCTTTTGCCGAGCTGAGCGCTGAAACCCTGGGGCTGAAGCCCGTGATGACGCTGACTGCTTCGATCATCGCGATCCGCGATGTTGCGGCTGGTGAGAGTGTTGGCTATGGCGCTGGTTGGGTCGCTCAGAGGGCGTCGCGTATCGCCACGGTCAGCTGCGGTTATGCCGATGGGTATCCGCGTACGGCACCGCCCGGCACCTGTGTCTCGATCCTTGGGCAACGGGCCCCGCTGGCTGGCCGGGTCTCGATGGACATGCTTGCTGTCGATATCACCGATCTGCCGCAAGCGGGTCTCGGCGATGCGGTCGAGTTGTGGGGCAGGGAGATCGCAATCGATGAACTGGCGCAGGCCTGCGGCACCATCGGATACGAGTTGCTGACCAAGGTGACCCAGCGAGTACCGCGGCGTTATATCAACGGATGAGCGCCGTTTCGCCTGCGCGATAGCGGTAAAAGGCCGACCATTGTGGTCGGCCTTCCTGATCATTTTTTGTGCTATATTCCGCGCCCGTTTTCGCTGCCCCGGTTTCTAGCCATGCACGCTGCCAAACCCCTGTTCGACTACCCAAAGTACTGGGCCGAGTGTTTCGGTCCGGCGCCATTCCTGCCAATGAGCAGGGAGGAGATGGATCAGCTCGGCTGGGATTCGTGCGATGTGATCATCGTGACCGGGGATGCCTATGTCGACCATCCGTCGTTTGGCATGGCAATCATCGGGCGCTTGCTCGAAGCCCAGGGGTTTCGCGTTGGCATCATCAGCCAGCCGGACTGGCAGAGCAAAGACGCCTTCATGAAGCTCGGTCAGCCAAATCTTTTTTTTGGCATCGCCGCGGGCAACATGGACTCGATGATCAATCGCTATACGGCTGATCGCAAGGTTCGATCGGACGACGCCTACACCGCCGGTGGCGAGGCGGGTAAGCGACCCGATCGCGCGAGTCTGGTCTACAGCCAGCGCTGCAAGGAAGCCTACAAGCATGTGCCCGTTGTGCTGGGCGGCATCGAAGGTTCGCTGCGTCGCATTGCGCACTACGATTACTGGTCAGACAAGGTGCGCCGCTCGATCCTCATGGACGCGACGGCGGACATCCTGCTCTATGGCAATGCCGAGCGTGCCATCGTTGAGGTCGCCCAGCGCCTGGCACGCGGCGAGCCCATCGAACAGATAACCGATGTGCGTGGCACGGCGTTCGTACGCAAGGACTCGCCCGAAGGCTGGTTCGAGATCGATTCGACTCGTATCGACCGGCCGGGCAAGATCGACAAGATCGTCAACCCTTACGTTAATACCCAGGACCAGCAGGCCTGCGCGATCGAGCAGGAGAAGGGCGCGGGGCTGACCGACGATCCCAATGAGGCCAAGGTCGTGCAACTCTTGCCCAGCCCGAAGATCGAGCGCGACAGGACCGTGATCCGTCTGCCTTCGTTCGAAAAGGTGCGCAACGATCCGGCGCTGTATGCCCATGCCAACCGCGTCCTGCATTTGGAGACCAACCCCGGCAACGCCCGCGCGCTGGTGCAGCGTCACGATGACCGCGAGCTGTGGCTAAACCCACCGCCGATCCCGCTCACCACCGAGGAAATGGATTACGTGTTCGCCGCGCCCTACGCGCGCGTGCCGCACCCGGCATACGGCGGGGCGAAGATCCCGGCGTACGAAATGATCCGCTTCTCGGTCAATATCATGCGCGGCTGCTTCGGTGGTTGCACCTTCTGCTCGATCACCGAGCATGAGGGGCGCATCATCCAGAGCCGGTCGCACGAGTCGATCCTGCATGAGATCGAGGAGATGAGAAGCGTGCCGGGATTCACCGGCGTGGTTTCCGACCTCGGCGGTCCGACCGCCAACATGTACCGTTTGGCCTGCAAGAGCCATGACATCGAGAAGCACTGCCGCAAGCCGTCCTGCGTATATCCCGGCATCTGCGAAAACCTCAATACCGACCACAGCTCGCTGGTCGAACTGTACCGCAAGGCGCGTGCTCTTCCCGGCGTGAAAAAGATCCTGATCGCCTCAGGTCTGCGCTACGACCTCGCGGTCGAGTCGCCCGAGTACGTCAAGGAACTGGTCACCCACCATGTCGGCGGTTACCTGAAGATCGCGCCCGAACATACCGAACGCGGCCCGCTGGACAAGATGATGAAGCCTGGGATCGGCAGCTACGACCGGTTCAAGCGGATGTTCGAAAAGTATTCGAAGGAAGCGGGCAAGGAGCAGTACCTGATTCCGTACTTCATCGCTGCGCACCCGGGCACCACGGATGAAGACATGATGAACCTGGCACTGTGGCTCAAGGCCAACGGTTTCCGCGCCGACCAGGTGCAGGCGTTCTACCCGTCGCCGATGGCCTCGGCCACCGCGATGTACCACACCGGCAAGAACCCGTTGCGCAAGGTGACCTACAAGAGCGAGGGTGTGACCATCGTCAAAAGCGAGGAACAGCGCCGGCTGCACAAGGCTTTTCTGCGCTACCACGGTCCCCGAGGCTGGCCAATTTTGCGCGAGGCGCTGATCCGCATGGGGCGCGCCGATCTGATCGGCAATGGCAAGAACCAGCTGATCCCGGCGCACCAACCGGCGACTGAAGGCTATCAGAGCGCGCGACGCAAGAATTCGACGCCGGCTGGCAGCAAGAAGGCTGGCCAGGGCGGCAAGATCCTTACCCAGCACAACGGCTTGCCCCCACGCAGCCACGATGGCAACGCATGGGACAAGCGCGAGGAGGCCAAGGCGGCCGCTGAAGCGCGGCGCAAGGCTGCCGTCGGCGGCGGCAAGCCTGGC
The DNA here is from genome assembly GCF_000235745.1 of Stutzerimonas stutzeri SDM-LAC. Lineage (GTDB taxonomy): Bacteria > Pseudomonadota > Gammaproteobacteria > Pseudomonadales > Pseudomonadaceae > Stutzerimonas > Stutzerimonas stutzeri_H. The sequence goes on from NZ_AGSX01000049.1 coordinate 13,369, forward strand.
GGAAAGGGGCGTAAGCCTTCGCAGCGTCCCGCTGTCCCTCGCTGACCGATAGCTGGCGCCAACCTGAGGGGTCAGCGTTTGTATAAGCCGTGTTCAGCTTCTGAACGCCAGCGTCGCCTGGTTCAGTTCGCTGGCCAGCTGCAGCATCTGACCGCTCTGTTCGCGGCCACGGCTGATGTGCGTCAGGTTGCTGTCGCCGAGCTGATGGATACGTTCGCTGTGGCTACGGATTTCGCTGACCGCTTCGCTCTGCTGGGCGGTGGCCAGCGCGATCTGTGCGGCCATTTGTTCAATTGAGCCGATGGTAGCCACGATCTGATTCAGTGCCGAATCTGCCGTCTCGGCCAGCTGAGCCGTTTCTTCGGCGTGATTGACCTGGATGCGCATGGCCTGAACCGATTGATGCGCGGCGGTCTGCAAGCTGCCGATCAGCAGCTGGATCTCTTCAGTGGCTCCGCTGGTGCGCTGCGCCAGGGTGCGTACCTCGTCTGCAACGACCGCAAACCCTCGGCCTTGCTCGCCAGCCCGTGCGGCCTCGATCGCTGCATTCAGTGCAAGCAGATTGGTCTGTTCGGCGATCGAGCGGATGACGGTCAGTACTTTGCCGATAGATCCGGTTTCGTCAGCCAGACGCTCGATTGCCAAGGCATTGCCCTGGACTTCGTTCACCAGGTCGTGCAGGCCGGTCAAGCTTCTGCCAATAACATCCTGTCCCTGGGTCACGGCTTGGCCTGCGGCGCGTCCGGCCTCGGCCGTATGGTCTGCATTGGCCGCGACATCCTGAATGGTGGCTTCCAGCTCACCCAGCGCGTCCCGGATCTGCGCCGTGTCGCTGCTCTGACGGCTGGCGCCTTGGTGCAGGTCATCGCTCATTTCCGCCAACCTGCGACTGTTGCCGGTCACCGCCTCTGCATGCTGGCGTAGTGTGCCGACGAGCGTGAGCAGGTAGGTGCGTAACTGATTGAGCGATACGCCAATCTCAATCAGCTCTGGGGTTCTGGAGCGGAGATCGACGGGCTTTTCAAAGTCGCCACCGGCCCAGGCCGAGAGCGCCGGAGCCAGTTGCCCCAGCGAGCGGGTTAGCTGGCGCTGCAGTCGATCAATGGCAAGCGCGACCAACAGGATCAGCGCGATCATGGTGCCCTGGGTCAACCGAACATTGGCCTGGATACGGCCATGTTCGCTGCGGATCTCCGGCTCCAGATCGTCGAGTGCGCTTTGTAGCGTTGCGACTTTCTGCTCGGTGCTGACCCTGAGTTTCAGACGCTGCTCGATCAACCCACGGGTGCGTTGCAGCTCACGCGGATAGCGTGCGAGCAGGCTGGAAAGGTCGCGTTTGAGAGCGATGGCCTGGTCTTCGACGGGCTGCGCCGGGGTTTGTTCGTCGAGGTCCAACAGCGCAGCGAAGGTGCTTGTCGTGGATTTTTGTTCGCTTGTGACGCCGAGCAGCGGCAGGGCTTCGAGCGTTTGCACCTGCTTCGTTACCGCCTGCAGCGCTTGCTCCACCTCAACCGCCAGCTCCTCGTTGCCGCTAGCCGTCAGCTTGGCCCGCGCATGGCTGAGGCGAAGCAGTTGCCGGCTTGCTTCGAATAATGGCTGTTGATACTGGGCCGCAGCTTCATGCTGCGTTTGCGCGGCATAGCGATGCAGCTGCCCCAGTGCGCCTGCTATCTCACGCTCAGCCTGTAATAGCAGGCCTTGCGGATCGCCGGCCAGCTTGCCGGCTGCGAGTAGCTCGGTAGCAGCAAACTGGCGGAGCTGTTCCAGGCTCGGCTGCAGTCGATTGGCGAACGGACCAGGCAGGGCGCTCACGCCTGCCTCGAGCCTCTCGAGCTCGCTCAGGGCGGCCTTGTGGCGCATGGTGTCTCCGCTGCTCAGGTAATCCTGAATATTGCTGGCGACTTGATGCTGGAAGCGCTGGGAAAGGCTCAGGTACTGGCCCATCAGCTGGTACGGGCGCTCCAGCGCCTTCTCCGACCACCAGAGCGTTGCGCCCAGGGCGATGCAGATGGCGACGAGCAGCATGGTGTTCAGCGTGGTAAGTGACTTCAGGCGCATCCTGGCCTCCGGAGTTCTGGAGGCCAGAAGATATGGCTATTTGATGTCAGTCCTGTGACGGCCGGAACCAATCCACCCGATTTCTACCGGCACGTTTCGCGGTATACAGCGCTTCGTCTGCCTGCTGAGTGAGGGATTTGATTTCTGCGTCCGGTGTGAACTCGGCGATGCCGCAGCTGAAAGTGCAGGACAAGTCGACGGGTTGTGCTGGATAGCGGATTTCGGCAAAGCGTTCGCGAATCTCGTCCAGCACCTTTGCGGCGTTCTGCACCGTGGTGTCCGGCATGATCACCGCAAATTCCTCACCCCCATAGCGTCCGATGTGGTCGGTCTTGCGCAAGCGCTGTTTGAGAAACAGGGCGAGGCTCTTGATCACCCTGTCTCCCATTGGGTGGCCGTAGGTGTCGTTGACCTTCTTGAAATGGTCGATATCGATCATTGCGAAACACAGCGGTTGCCCGTCACGGCGGGCACGTGAGCTGGCGTCTTCGAGCAACTGCAGGCTGTGCGTATGGTTGTACAAGCCGGTCAGGCTGTCTCGCACAATTCTGGCTTTCAGGCTGCGGGCCCGCTCGGCGCGGGTGCGTACGGTCGCGATCAGATGGCTGGGCTTGATCGGTTTGGTCAGAAAATCATCGCCGCCTTCGTTCATCGCGTCGAGCTGCTTGTCGAGGTCGTCTTCGGCCGACAGGTAGATGATCGGCACGCTGACGTAGCGCTCATGCTGTCGGATCACCTTGGCGAGTTCCGTACCCATGCATTCGGGCATGTACATGTCGAGGATGATCAGATCCGGCTGGAATTCAGCCAGGTAATTGATCGCCTGGATCGGCTCATTGAGCGTCTGGGTGATGATCCCCGCATTGTTCAAAACCCGCTCGGTGTGGGTCGCCTGGGCACGCGAGTCATCAATGATCAGAACGCGGAACGGTTCGTAATGAGCGGTACGGGTGAAAATCTCGATCTTTTCCAGCAGGCATGAAGCATCGATGGTGCCGGTAAAGAATTCGAGCCCGCCGGCGCGCACGGCCGCCAGTCGCATCGGCGTGTCGGTTTCCTGATGGCTGAAGAAGATCAACGGCAGCTTTTCTTCCAGCCCTTGCTGAATGCGCTCTGCAAGCTGCAGGCCCTCACCGGGGCCATTGAAGTCGACATCCATGACGATCGCAGCCGGGTGCCGCTCATGCATTGCTGCGCGAAATTCGCTGTCACTGGCGAAAGCCTGCGCATTCATGCTGAAGAACTCGAGCTGGCGAACCACATGCCGAGCGCGCTGATTGTCTCCCAGTGCGATGTAGACGGGTTTGCTCAGCGGCGGTACATAGGCGGACTGGCCGCGCGGGTCGCCGTGGCGCAGGCCGGTGCGTGCCAGACGATAGACCAGTTGGCTTAGCGTGGCGATGGTGCTGCTCGACAGTCGTCCGCGATTGTCGCTGATATCGCCCAGGCAATCTTCGATGCCAAGCGCGAGCAGTCGGTGTTCGGTTTGATCGAAGCGCTCGGCGAATTTTCGCAAACGCTGATTGGCATCGGCCAGCGCAGACCGGCAAGTGTCATTCCATTCGCTGCGTTGCAGCTGTTGCCAGACTTCGAGTACCTCCCGCGCCTGGTGAATGACACGTTGTGCGAAGTGCTGTTTGAGTTCTTCCTGGTCCGACATGTCCGGTTCCCTGGCCGCTGCGGCAGTGCTCTCAGAGGCCACTGTGGTGGCTCAATGCTACCACCTATCGGTTCTTTGCAGATGCTCCGTATAGGCGGTCTAGTTCTCATTATGAGGCTCGCTGTCGACCGGCTGCGTTATAGTGGTTCACATGCCGCACGCTCTGCGTGACCGGCGATCGCATCTTTGAAATTTATGACGAGAAGGACAGACGCCCATGTTGGACTGGAAGAATCGCTTCGGCCGCCTCGGCATATCGGGAAATTCAGCCAGGGCGGATGGGCCGACTCGCAATCCGCTACTGCTGGGGCTTGCCCTGTTGATCGGGCTCTACCTGCTCATAGCCCTTTTGGTCGGGTGGTACTGGAGCTCCGAACCTGACCGATTCCCGGTGCAGCAGCAGGTGCGCGAAGCAGCCGAAGCATCCCAGCAGCAGATCGTCAATGGCTACACCACGGTCGAAACCCTTAAGCAGGTTGCGGGCACCTTGCTTGACAAGCCAGGCGGCTATCTGAGTAACGACATCGCTCCGCCCGGTCTGTGGCTGGACAACATGCCAAGCTGGGAGTACGGCGTGCTGGTTCAGGTTCGCGACCTCAGTCGCGCTCTGCGCAAGGATTTTGCGCGTTCGCAATCCCAATCGACCGAAGACCCGGATCTGTCGAAAGCCGAACCGCTGTTCAATTTCGACAACCGCAGCTGGGCCCTGCCGGCCAGCGAATCGGAATACCGTAACGGTATCCGCTACCTCAATCGCTACCTGGCTCGCCTGAGCGACCCGACTGCGAAAGCCCAGTTCTATTCTCGTGCCGACAATCTGAATAACTGGCTTGGAGATGTCGGGACTCGACTCGGCTCTTTGTCCCAGCGCCTGTCGGCTAGCGTCGGGCGCGTGCGTCTGGATGCGCAGCTGGCGCCGGAGCTTGAGCGTGATGGTGTAAGCCCGGTGGTTGAGGAAGAGCGCGTCGAGACGTCCTGGATGCAGATCGATAACGTGTTCTACGAGGCGCGGGGCCAAGCATGGGCTTTGTCGCACCTGCTGCGCGCCATTGAAGTGGATTTTGCCGATGTGTTGGCGAAGAAGAACGCGGCGATCAGCGTCAGGCAGATCATCCGTGAGCTGGAAGCTGCACAGGAACCGCTGTGGAGCCCAATGGTGCTCAACGGTAGCGGCTATGGGGTGCTCGCCAATCACTCACTGGTAATGGCGAATTACATTTCGCGTGCTAACGCGGCGGTTATCGATCTACGCAATCTGCTGTCGCAGGGATAGCGGGCGATCCGCGGCCCTTCGGGGTCGCGGCGTGGATGCTCAATCCAGCCCGAGCTTCTTCAGCCGGTAGCGCATGGAGCGGAACGAGAGCCCCAGCCGTTGGGCGGCGGCGGTGCGATTCCAGCGGGTTTCTTCAAGCGCCTGCATGATCAGCTTGCGTTCGACCTCTTCGAGGTGGTCTTCAAGATTGTCGATCTGCGCCAAGCTGGCTTCGCCATTTTCCGGCATCCCTGGCGTGTCGGACAGACGCAGGTCGCTGGGTTTGATTTCTTCGCCTTCACAGAGCGTGTAGGCCCGCTCAAGCATGTTTTCCAGTTCGCGCACGTTGCCGGGGAAGCGGTAACTCTGCAGCTTTGCGAGCGCATCGGGTTGTAGCCTGGCCGGCGTGTCGCCGCATTCCTGGGCGAGGCGGCGCAGCATTACCTCGGCCAACTGGGCAATATCCTCGCGGCGTTCGCGCAGGGGCGGCACGCGCAATTCGATGACGTTCAGTCGATAGTAGAGATCCTGACGAAAGCGTCCCGCGGCGACTTCGCTGGCCAGATCCTTGTGGGTGGCGCAGAGAATCCGCACATCGACCACGACTTCCTTTGCGCCGCCAACCGAGCGTACGGCCTTTTCCTGGATGGCGCGCAGCAGTTTCACCTGCATCGGTAGTGGCAGATCGGCCACTTCGTCGAGAAACAGCGTGCCGCCATTGGCCGCCTGGAACAGACCTGGTTTGTCTTCCATCGCGCCGGTGAAGCTGCCTTTCTTATGTCCGAAGAACTCGCTTTCCATCAACTCTGAGGGAATCGCGCCGCAGTTGACTGGAACGAAGGGTTGTTCGTGACGCGGCCCTTGTTCGTGGATCAGCCGTGCCACCAGCTCCTTGCCGCTGCCGGATTCGCCACTGATATAGACCGGTGCCTGGCTGCGCGCCAGTTTGCCGATCTGCTTGCGCAACACATTCATCGGCGGTGAGGCGCCAAGCAGACGACTGTCGACCGTCAGTTCGTTGGGATTCGGTGTGCGCAAGCGCAGTGCGGTATTGACCAGCTCGCGCAGACGACCGAGGTCCACCGGCTTGGTGAGGAAGTCGAAAGCACCGGCCTTGAGCGCCCCGATAGCCGTGTCAAGACTGCCATAGGCTGTAATCATCGCCACCGGCAGTTGTGGATAGTGCTGTTGGATGAACTGCACCAGCTCCAAACCGCATCCATCCGGCAGGCGCATGTCCGTGAGGCAGAGGTCGTAGTGCTCGCGAGCGAGGCACTCGCGCGCCTCCTTGAGGTTGCGGGCGCTGCGGGTGTCGAGCTTCATGCGCCCGAGGGTGATCTCCAGGAGTTCACGGATATCGGGTTCGTCATCGATGATCAGCGCTTTCTGGCGGGCAGTCATGGTTCCGGTCTTTGAAAATGAAGATGCGTGATGCGCAATGTTAACGCCACGGGGGTTGCGTTGTACTGCCGTATAGCCGTTGTGTGACCCGTTGCGTCTTAGGCACGCCTCAGCTCAGCTTGCGCGGATGCGCGAAGACGATGCGAAAGCAGCTGCCGCCCTCGTCTCGCTCACGGTAATCCAGCCGTGCCTGATTGCTTTCGCAGAGTTCTCGAGAGATATACAGTCCAAGCCCCGTGCCCTTGTTCTCTGTGGTGAAGAACGGCTCAAAGATGTTCTGCACCTGCTCTGCCGCCACACCTGCGCCATCGTCGAGCACCTCCAGCACGGGCAAGTCACTCGCCTCGTCACGAAAGACTTTTAGCCAGACCTGTGCCTCGCCGTGTTTCTGGCCGCTGTAGCGCAAGCCGTTCTGCACCAGGTTGGTCAGCACTTGGATCAGCTGATTTGGGTCCATGCGGGTCTGCAGAGAACTGCCTTGAGTCTCCACGTGGACAACCTGCTGAGGCGGCAGTGCCTGGCGGAATTCGCTGGCGAAGCGATGCACCCAGTATTTCAGATCCAGCAGTTGCGGTTCGGCCTGGCGACGGCGTGACAGCTGCAGCACATTTTCAATGACCAGATTCATGCGCCGCGAATGATCCTGAATGATCTGGGTAAGGCGCAGGTCTGCAGGGTCCAACACCTCTGATTCCTGCAGCAGCTGGGCCGCATGGCTGATTGCGCCGAGCGGGTTGCGGATTTCGTGGGCAATGCTGGCGGTCAGTCGGCCAAGCGATGCGAGTTTCAGCTGCTGGGCCTTCTGCGCGATCTGCGAGATATCCTCAAGAAATACCAGGGTGTCCTGCTTCACGCCGTGCTGCAGCGTAGCGAAGCTCGGCTGCAGCACGCC
>NZ_AGSX01000048.1 GCF_000235745.1 Stutzerimonas stutzeri SDM-LAC
GCCAGCCAGCGGGCCAGGACCAGGCCGCTGGCCCAGCAGAAGCACCAGTAGGGCGGCTCTTCGAGAATCCGCCGGGTTTCCTCGGGGCTGAACGCGCGGTCCATGTTCGCCGCGTCGATCAACCAGAGCCGGATGTCGGTGCCGGGCAAGGACTCAACGCTCAACGAGGCATCACCGAGCAGCTCGGTCAGCGCCTGTTGCAGCGCAGCGGGCGGAGTCAAGGGGCTGGCACCAGATGCAACGGGCCAAGGGACTGACTGGCCGAACTGCTGACCTTCACCGCAGGCAGACGCATGATCAGTTGTCCCGAGCGGGTCACTCGGCCGCGCAGTTCCACATCCTGTCCCTTGCGGAATTTCTCGGCGTTGAACTTGAGAATGAACGGCAGTTCGGTTCCTCGGCCCTGCAGTTTCACGTTGCTCAGCAGGCGGTCGGGCTGGTCACGGCGGTTGACCTCCAGCAGCGCCAGCTCGACTTCGCTGTTGGCGGGAACGCCGATCAGGCTGCCGTGCAGTTCGTGCATCAAGGTGGTCGCCTGCGGCGGCTCCTCGAACGTGACGGCCGCGGTGGGGCGCTGGGTTTGCTCACTCGAACATCCAACCAGAGCCAGTAGTAAAGCAGGCAAAACAAAGGGGCGTAACTGCACGAACGGCTCCAAAACATGACGTTGATGCGCGCTGTATAGCAACAATCGGCTCGATTTGTCTTGCCGTCGGGATGCGCTACCATGGCTGTCCCGACGTCTGGCAGCCCTAGCCCATGCATTGTCCCTTCTGTGGTGCACATGACACCAAAGTCATCGACTCGCGCCTGGTGGCCGAAGGTGATCAGGTGCGCCGTCGCCGTGAATGCCTCGCCTGCGGTGAGCGCTTCACCACCTTCGAGACCGCCGAACTGGTCATGCCACGGCTGATCAAACAGGACGGCAGTCGCCAGCCGTTCGACGAGGAAAAGCTGCGTGCCGGCATGCAGCGGGCGCTGGAAAAACGCCCGGTCAGTGTCGAACGTCTCGAAGAAGCTATCGCCCATATCAAGCACCGTCTGCGTGCCACCGGCGAGCGTGAAATCAAGTCGCGCGTATTGGGCGAACTGGTGATGGGCGAGTTGCAAAAGCTCGACGAAGTTGCCTATATCCGCTTCGCGTCCGTCTACCGCCGTTTTCAGGACCTCAATGAGTTCCGCGAGGAAATCGAGCGTTTGTCACGCGAACCCGCCAAAACCGAATGAGCGCCAACGATCACGCCTGGATGGCCCATGCGCTGCAACTGGCGCGCAAGGGACTCTACTCGACGCACCCTAATCCGCGGGTCGGCTGCGTTATCGTCAAGGACGGGGAGCTGGTCGGCGAAGGCTGGCACGTGCGCGCCGGAGAACCGCATGCCGAGGTCCACGCCTTGCGCCAGGCTGGCGAGCGCGCGCGCGGCGCCACTGCTTACGTCACGCTCGAACCCTGCAGCCACCATGGGCGCACGCCGCCCTGTGCCGAGGCGTTGGTCAAGGCTGGGGTAGGCCGAGTAGTCGCAGCCATGCAGGACCCGAACCCACAGGTGGCCGGTCGCGGACTCGAGCTGTTGCGCAGCTCGGGCATCGAGGTCGCGAGCGGCGTGCTGGAAAGCGACGCGCGCGCATTGAACGCCGGCTTCATCAAACGCATGGAAACCGGGCTGCCTTACTTGCGTGCGAAGTTGGCGATGAGCCTCGATGGGCGTACTGCGATGGCCAGCGGCGAAAGCCAGTGGATCACCGGGCCTGATGCACGCGCCGAGGTGCAGCGACTGCGGGCGCAGTCGAGCGCGGTGCTGACCGGCGCGGATACGGTGCTGATGGATCAGGCGCGCCTGACGGTGCGCGCCGCCGAGCTGCGGCTGGATGATGAAATGATCTCTCTGGCCACCCAGCGCCCGCCGCTTCGCGTGCTGGTCGACGGACGACTACGCGTGCCGCTGGACGCGCCCTTCTTCCAGGCCGGACCTGCACTCGTGGTCACCAGTTGCGAAGATCATGCCGCACGTTATCGGTCGGCGGGCCATGAGCTGATGGCGCTCCCCGGCGAGGCTGGACGTGTCGATCTGCCTCGTCTGTTGCACGAACTGGCCAAGCGCGATGTCAACGAGGTCCTGCTCGAAGCAGGGCCACGCTTGGCGGGTGCCTTTGCCGCGCTGGGCCTGATTGACGAGTATCAGATATTCGTCGCCGCCAAGTTCCTGGGCTCCTCGGCGCGACCGCTCCTCGATCTGCCGCTGGGGCGCATGAGCGAGGCACGCGAGCTGCAGATCAAGGATATCCGGGCAATTGGCAGTGATTGGAAAATCACCGCCGTACCCAGCGCCTGATCAGTCGCTCGATAACTGTCTGATCGACAGCGCCGTTCCGCAGAGCCTTTAGTTCACCGGCTTCAACCCGTTGTGATCGAGCTTGGCTTTTCGCTTGTTGGTTCCCAGAAGGAGCCGTGCGAGCAGGCTTTCGTGGTGCGGATTGCCGAAGTGGAACAGCGCTGTGGCGCGCAGCATGGCGGGGTCGCACTCATCGTTGGCGTGCAGGCTTCGGTAGCCCGAGAACAGGTAGAGGTTGCCCGGCTCCAGCTTCAGGCGGATTGGTTCAAGCCAGCCACGGCGCACCGCAAAGGCAATCAGTCTCTGGCTGGCGGTGTTATGCAGCACGGCCTTTTCAATGACGTTGCGTAACGCGTTGAAGCGCACGTGGCGCACGCTGGGGAAGATGATCAGATCGCCGCAGTGCTTGCCCTCGGTCGGGATATATAACGGAAGCAGCGCAGTAACGGCCGTGGCGTCGAAGTGGTAGAAGTGCGACTGCTTGAGTCCACTGCGCCCCTGCAGGCAGCGAATGACAGGAAAGACCTGCTCCGTTGCGGCCGGCTCACGCCCCGTCTGGAGTCGATAGAGTTCCGCCAGCGTCTCCTTGAGCGGAGGCGAGAGTGCCAGGCCTGCGATGAGGCTACCGCCCAGCGCTTCGATGCCGTGAATGGCGAAGTATTCACCGCCACGGCTGGCAGCCTGCTCTCGGATGAAAGCGCGGCCCAGTTCGAGTTGCTCGGGTGAAATGTAGTGCTCAATGACCGTGTAGCCCTTACGGTCGATTTCGGCAGCGCGTGCCGCAGCCGACGGTTCCATAGCCGTAACCTCTGACATACCCATCCCTCGTGGCACATGTGAAGGTTCGGAGCGTTCGTCCTGATCGTGTCCTTGTCTGCACGAAGGATCTGCAACTGCGAGCGGATCCTGGCTCGGCGTATCGGTACGAAGAATGCGGGCGTGACGTTCCTTCCTGATCGTCTTTCGTTGCATCGATGCGGTCGGTGGCTATGCGCATGACCCGCTGCGATGCGTATGGACAAACAAGCGCAACGCTAGTTGCGATGACTTTGGAAATCTTTGCTGGCGGAGCGGGAACTCAAACGGTCGTTTGCCGGCTGCAGAATCAGCGCAACTGTGGTAAAAACTGCGCCGGGCCTGAAAGGGTCCACGTTCTCAGGGCGGGGTGCGATTCCCCACCGGCGGTAATGCGCAGTAAGGTTGAAAGCGTAGCGAGCCCTTGGCAGGCAAGGCGTGATCCGACGCAAAAGCGGAATTTACTGCGGTAAATGAGCATTTTGAGGAGGGGCACAACGCAGCTTGTCATGGGCGCAGTAGCTTTCAATGCGTTTAGCCCGCGAGCGCTTGTCTCCGACAAGGTCAGCAGACCCGGTGTGATTCCGGGGCCGACGGTATAGTCCGGATGAGAGAGAGCGGGATGCCTCGACGGGCGCCTTTCGTGCGCGCGTCCACTCCCTATCGATCTGCAGCGCCCTGTTTTATCCAAAACAGGAGTTCGTCATATGCATCGTTTCACCAGCCTTCCACGGGAGGCCGCATGTTCACAGGAATAATCGAATCCATCGGAACCATTGGTGCGATGACGCCCAAGGGCGGCGACGTTCGCGTGCTGGTCGAGACCGGCAAGCTGGACCTGGCCGATGTCAAGCTTGGCGACAGCATTGCAGTCAACGGCGTCTGCCTGACCGCCGTCGACCTGCCGGGCAACGGCTTCTGGGCCGACGTCAGCCGCGAGACGCTGGCACGCACCGCCTTCGTTGATCTCAAGACCGGTAGCCGGGTGAATCTGGAGAAGGCGTTGACGCCAACCAGCCGCCTCGGTGGCCACCTGGTCAGCGGTCACGTCGATGGCGTGGGTGAGGTGGTTTCGCGCGAAGAAAATGCCCGCGCTGTGCAGTTCCGCATCCGTGCGCCGCGCGAGCTGGCCAAGTACATCGCGTTGAAAGGGTCGATCACGGTCGATGGCACCAGCCTGACGGTCAATTCCGTCAACGGCGCGGAATTCGAGCTCACCATTGTTCCGCATACCCTGGCTGAGACCATCATGGTCGACTACCGCCCCGGGCGGCAGGTGAATCTGGAAGTGGATCTGCTGGCCCGTTACCTGGAGCGTCTGCTGATGGGTGACAAGGCCGCCGAGCCGAATGCCTCCGGTCTGACCGAAAGCTTCCTGGCCGAACACGGCTACCTGAACCCGGCTCGGTAAACGAATAGAAGGATTGGCCATCATGGCTCTGAACACCGCTGAAGAACTGATCGAAGACATCCGCGCCGGCAAGATGGTCATCCTCATGGATGACGAGGACCGCGAGAACGAGGGCGACATCATCGTCGCCTCCGAATGCGTGACCGCCGAGCACATCAACTTCATGGCCCGCTTCGCACGCGGCCTGATCTGCATGCCGATGACCCGCGAGCGCTGCGAAACTCTGCAGCTGCCGCTGATGGCGCCGCGCAACGGCTCCGGTTTCGGCACTAAGTTCACCGTCTCTATCGAAGCCGCCGAAGGCGTCACCACCGGCATCTCGGCTGCTGATCGTGCACGGACCGTACAGGCCGCGATCGCGAAAAATGCGATCGCCGAAGACATCGTCAGTCCCGGACATATCTTCCCGCTGATGGCGCAACCAGGCGGCGTGCTGGCACGTGCCGGTCACACCGAAGCGGCCTGTGATCTGGCCCGTATGGCCGGATTCGAGCCCTCCGGTGTGATCTGCGAAATCATGAACGATGACGGCACCATGGCGCGTCGCCCGGAGCTTGAGCTGTTCGCCGAACAGCACGGGCTGAAGATCGGCACCATCGCCGATTTGATCCATTACCGAATGATCCATGAGCGTACCGTCGAGCGCGTCTCCGAGCAGCCGCTGGAAACCGAGTTGGGGCAGTTCAAGCTGGTCACCTACCGCGACGGCGTCGAAGACACCGTGCACATGGCGCTGACCCGCGGCGAGATATCGCCGGAAAACGCCACGCTGGTGCGCGTGCACAATATGGAGCCGCTGCGCGATCTGCTGCTGGTGACCGTGCCGGGACGCTGGAGCCTGCGCGCCGCGATGAGCGAAGTAGCCAAGGCTGGCAGTGGCGTGGTGCTGCTGCTGGGCAATCCGCTGACCGGTCCGCAGTTGCTGGCTCAGCTCAACCGTCAGCAACTTCCAACGCCGGCGACCTACAGCACGGTTGGGGCAGGTTCGCAGATTCTTCGGGACCTTGGCGTGCGCAAGATGCGGCTGATGAGTTCGCCGATGAAGTTCAACGCGATATCCGGCTTTGATCTGGAAGTTGTAGAATACCTGCCCGCCGAATAAGTGATGCCAGGGCGCCGCGACGAAACGCGGCGCCTTCGTTCTTTAAAGAGATGAGAAACCACCTATGACACTGAAGACCATCGAAGGTACCTTCATCGCCCCACAGGGCAAGTTCGCCCTGGTCGTTGGCCGCTTCAACAGCTTCGTTGTCGAGAGCCTGGTAAGCGGCGCCGTCGATGCGCTGGTGCGCCACGGCATCGCTGAAGACGCCATCACCATCATCCGTGCGCCGGGTGCCTTCGAGATTCCGCTGGTGGCGCAGAAAGTCGCTCAGCAAGGCGAGTACGACGCGATTATCGCCCTCGGTGCGGTCATTCGCGGCGGCACTCCACACTTCGAATATGTCGCAGGCGAATGCACCAAGGGCCTGTCGCAGGTCTCCATGGAGTTCGGTGTGCCGGTCGCTTTCGGCGTGTTGACCGTCGATTCCATCGAGCAAGCCATCGAGCGTTCTGGCACCAAGGCTGGCAACAAGGGCGCCGAAGCCGCACTGTCCGCGCTTGAAATGGTGAGTCTGCTGGCGCAGCTGGAGGCTAAGTGAGCCTTAATCACGACGACAGCCAGGACGCTCCGCAGCCAAAGGCCAAGGGCAAGATTGCTACGCGCCGTGTGGCGCGCAGCCTGGCGATGCAGGCGTTGTATCAGTGGCATATGGCGGGCCAGAGCCTCAACGAGATCGAGGCGCAGTTTCGCGTCGACAACGATTTCACTGGCGTCGACGGCAGCTACTTCCATGAGCTGCTGACCGGTGTGGCACGCGCCAAGACCGAAGTCGACGGCGCCATCGTGCCGCACCTTGATCGTCCGCTGGAAGAACTCGATCCCGTCGAACTGGCTGTTCTGCGGCTTTCCACCTACGAGCTGATGCACCGCATCGATGTGCCCTACCGGGTGGTGATAAACGAAGGCATCGAGCTGGCCAAGGTGTTCGGCGCCACTGACGGGCACAAGTTCGTCAACGGTGTGCTGGACAAGCTGGCGCCCAGCCTGCGCAGTGCAGAGGTTGGCGCTCACAAGCGCTGAGTTAGCACGACCTGATGGGTGAGTTCGAGCTGATCCGCCACTACTTCGCCGCCGCCGCTTGTGCCAGGGCTGGCGGCGATGTCGTATTGGGGATTGGTGATGATTGCGCGCTGCTGAGCATTCCGCTCGGTGAGCAACTGGCCGTCTCTACCGACACGCTTGTTGCTGGTGTGCACTTCCCTGACCCCTGTGATCCCTATCTACTTGGTCAGCGCGCGCTGGCCGTATCGACCAGTGACCTTGCCGGGATGGGCGCGGCGCCGATTGGTTTCACGCTGGCGCTGACGATTCCTTCCGCTGATCCCGACTGGTTGAGCGCGTTCGCCCGTGGTCTCGATACCATGGCGGCGGGCTGTGACATGCGGCTGATCGGCGGCGACACCACGCGCGGTCCGCTGAGCGTGACGCTGACGGTATTCGGGCGCGTGCCGGTAGGTCAGGCGTTGTTGCGCAGCGGCGCGCAACCAGGCGATCTGCTGTGTGTTGGTGGAGCACTTGGCGATGCGGCCGGGGCTCTGCCGATTGTGCTCGGCGAGCGCGAGGCGAACAGCGTCGAAGCGGCAGCGCTGCTTCGACGCTACTGGTCGCCGCAACCTCAGCTCGCGCTGGGTCAGGCGCTGCGGGGCAAGGCGACCGCTGCTTTGGACATCTCCGATGGCCTCTTGGCCGATTGCGCGCATATCGCTACGGCCTCTTCAGTTTCACTGGTAATCGAGCAATCCAGAGTGCCGCTGTCGGACTCGCTGCTGCGTTTTGCTGGCGCGGAGCAGGCACTGCAATGCGGCTTGGCAGGAGGTGATGACTATCTTCTGGCATTTACCTTGCCAGCCGATGCGTTACCCATCATGCAGGCCGAAGGCTGGCCCATCCATGTAATCGGCCATGTGGCAGTGGGTGAGGGGGTTCGATTAGTCGCTGCCGATGGACATTCCGTAAGCGTCAGTCATCGTGGCTACAACCACTTCACGAGCTGAGTCGTTGCTGCTCGACTAGAACAAGAGGACCACCGTTTGACCGATTCCCTGCAGCCTGCCGTCGAACCGATCCCGCATTCGGTGTGGAGCAATCCGTGGCACAACCTGGCCTTTGGTTTCGGCTCCGGCACGCTGCCCAAGGCGCCGGGCACCTGGGGGTCGCTTGTGGCGCTGGCGTTTGTGCCGTTGTGGCAAATGCTGCCGGCGTGGGGCTACGGTGCGCTGATCCTCCTCAGCATGCTGTTCGGCATCTGGCTCTGCGGTAAGGTCGCCCAGGATCTTGGGGTACATGACCATGAAGGGATCGTCTGGGATGAGTTCGCCGGTATCTGGATCACCTTCTGGCTGGTTCCCGCAGGCTGGTACTGGTTGCTGCTCGGATTCGTCGTGTTTCGCTTGCTGGATATCCTCAAGCCCTGGCCGATCAGTTGGGTCGACCGACAGGTTCACGGCGGGCTGGGCATCATGCTCGACGACATCCTCGCTGGCTTTGCCGCCTGCGGCGTAATGCATCTCGCAGTGCGGCTGCTGGGCTGATTCTGTTTGCGGCGAAGCTGTGCGTCGGATCGCTGCAATGCCGGCGCATCGCGTGAAAGAATGCATCCCGCCCTGATTCGAGGAACGCCACTGATGCACCCCGTTGCCTTGCTGTTCGCCGCTGGCCTTTCGTTCGCCTCGCTCGCCGTCACGGCTGCGCCACGGGTACAGGTCGTCGGCCTGTTTCCTGGTGCTGCCGTGTTGAATGTCGATGGACAGCGCAAGCTCGTGCGGGTCGGTCAAGTGGGGCCCGGCGGCGTGGAAGTGCTGAGCGCGGACTCGAAAGGCGCGGTGCTGCGTGTCGAGGGCATCGAGCGTCAATACGGGTTGAGCCGTGAACTCAGCGCCGGTTTCGCCGAGCCCGAACGTCGTCAGTTGAGCATCGCTCAGGGGCAGGGCGGCCATTATTGGGTAGCCGGCTCGATCAATGGCCAGCCGGTGCAGTTTCTCGTCGATACCGGAGCCACCTCGGTAGCGATCAATGAGATCCAGGCGCGGCGCCTCGGCATCGACTACCGGGTCGATGGCCGGCAAATCGTCGTCGGCACGGCAAGCGGCACGGCCAAAGCCTGGCGGGTCAATCTCGGCAGCGTGAAGGTCGGTGCGATCGACGTGCTCGGGGTCGAAGCCGTGGTGGTGGAAGGCAGCTCGCCTACCGACGCCCTGCTCGGAATGAGCTTTCTCGGCCGAGTCAGCTGGCGCGAGGATCAAGGTGTGTTGAAGCTGGAGTCGAAGATTTGAGAAGTGCCGATAGATGTGCTGGAAGCTGAAAACTGATGTCCGGCTGTTGGGCGGTTGAACCAGAGCCAAATAAATTTCACAGGCGGAGCGCTGTCCAGTCGCCAGCGCATCTTCACCTCACCCGGCGGCAAGTGCTGATGTTACAATATCCGCTTTTCCGCCTTCTGGAGTTTCTCCGGTGTCTGTCGTGTTCGTCGCCGCTTCCAAATTGCCGACGCCGTTCGGTGTGTTCACCATGCATGGGTTTCTCGATCAGGACACCGGCAAAGAACATGTCGTCCTGACGCTGGGCGATGTTGCCGATGGCAAGCCTGTGTTGGGTCGCCTGCATTCTGAATGTCTGACGGGTGATGCGCTGTTCAGTTTGCGCTGCGATTGCGGCTTTCAATTGGAAGCCGCACTGCGGGCGATTTCGGAAGAGGGGCGTGGTGCGCTGCTCTATCTCCGCCAGGAGGGCCGTGGCATCGGTCTGCTGAACAAGATCCGCGCTTACGAGTTGCAGGACGGCGGTGCCGATACCGTTGAGGCCAACGAGCGCCTTGGCTTCGCGCCTGATATGCGCGATTACGCGATCTGTCTGCCCATGCTCGAGCACCTGGGCATCGCCGAGATCAAGCTGATGACCAACAACCCGCGCAAGGTCAAGGCGCTGCAGGGCTTCGGTATTCGCATCGCCGAGCGCATGCCGCTTCAGATTGCCCACAATCCGTATAACAAGAAATATCTCGCCACCAAGGCCGGCAAGCTTGGCCATATGCTCGGTGAGATCCATCAGGGCGAAGCCGAGCAGTCGTGAGTCGTACGGCCGCGCGCCGCCAGCTTTCTCGTGATGGCTGGCTGTTTCTGCTACTGATCATCGCCCCCGTGCTTATCAGTCGTCAGCTTCCCGAACTGGCGGGCCGCTTCGGCGAGTCGCTCGCCTTGCCCCTGTTCATCATCGGCCTGGCCGCACTGTTTCTCAATCTGCCCCGCTTCACAGCCTATAAACACGCCTTGATTGCCGTCGAGAAGGAATTGGGTACCGACGGCGAATCGTCGGCCTGGACGACGCTGCGTGCCGTTCGGTTGCGCGCATTGTGGATCGCAGCCCTACCGGCCTGGCTAGCGGCTATCGGTGCGCCGTTCGGGCTTGAGCCTGTCGCACAGCTGCTGCTGGTCTGTGGCAGCCTGGCGCTGCTGGTGCTCTATCGCGTTCCACGTCAGCTGCAATGATGCGAACGCTGACGTTGGTCGTGGCGTTGCTGCTTTCGCCGCTGCTTGCCGCCTCCGAGCGGGTCGTCAGCCTGGCGCCCTCGCTGAGTGAAATCATGCTGGAGCTGGACGCCGCCGATCTGCTGGTGGGCGTGCTCGACGGTGGCGAGCGGCCGGGCGCGTTGGCCGGTGTGCCATCCGTCGGGCGCCTCGGCCAGCTGGAAATGGAAACCTTGCTGGCACTGCAGCCAACGCTGGTATTACTGCGACCGGACAGCATCAGCCACGCACAACGCGACCAGTTGGCGCAATTCGGCATACCGGTGCTGGTAGCTCAACCGGCATCGCTGGCGCAGCTGACCGAGCAGTTCGAACTGATTGGCGAGCGGGTTGGGCGGGGTGAGCAGGGGCGGGAGCTGGCGCGACGCTTCGAGCAGGGGCTGGCTCAGTTGCGGCGGCGTTACCACCGTGAGCAACCGTTGGCGGTGTTCTATCAGATATGGAACCGCCCGCTGTATACGCTCGGTGGCCGACAAATCATCAGCGATGCAATCGAAGTCTGCGGCGGCCGCAATGTGTTCGCGGACCTCCAGCTGCCCGCGCCTCAGGTCAGCATCGAGTCCGTGCTGTCCCGCAATCCTGAAGTGATTCTGGCGGGTAGCGGCGCTCAGCTATCCGAATGGAAGGCCTGGCCGCAGCTGGCTGCGGTGCGCAAAGGGCAACTTTTGGAAGTGCCGGACAAGGGGCTGGAGCGCCCGAGCTTCCAGATGCTCGACGCAATCGGGAAGCTCTGTGAGGTGATGGGGCAGGCGGAGTCCGACTGATGACTTGAAACGGGCGCTGCGAGGCCGGCTGTTCTTGCGCCGGAGGCGCATGATGTTGACCATAGAAGCAAGTCACTGCGCAAGCAGACTCGCTTCTAGGGCCTACGGCATGGGTCAGAAACGATAGCCCACGCTCAGTTGAACATCCTCTTCAGGCGCTGGGTATAACGCCTTGTTGCCGGCTTGCCAACTGCTGTAGCTAGCAAAGCTGTCGTAGCGCTTGCCGGTCAGGTTGTTGATTCGTAGCTTCGTGTTGAAGTTTCGGTACTCGTATCGGACGGCTGCATTGAACAAGGTATAGCCGCCTTCGCGTGGCATCGCGTGGCCTTCGTCGCTGGTAAGGTAGCGCGGACCGGTATAGATCGCCTCAAGGTAGCCGTGCAGCCCTTGCATGATCTGGTAATCGAGATGCATGCCAGCGCTGTGGCGTGATACCCACGGGATGTCGTGACCTTTGTTCGCCCCAGCGCTCAGCTCCGCGTCGGTGAAACTATATTGGCCGCCAACACGGAGCCGGGGGTTCAGCTCCCGCTCGGCTTCTAACATCAGGCCTTCGCGGCGTGTCCGGTCCAGGTTGACATTCGCACCCCAGCCGCCATTGGACGACGGGTCATAGAGCAACTCGTCGTCAAGATCGAGACGGTAGATGCTGGCCTGATAGTGCTGTTTATCGTCATGCCAAGCTATGCCTGTTTCCCATGACTCCCCTGTCTGAGGTTTAAGGAAGTCGACGCCAGGCTCGACAAGGGCATTTTCGTTGACATTGGCCCACCGCAACACGTCTTCACGCTTTATGAACGCCTGGGTCTGGTCGTTGATCTGCCAGCTTAGCGCGATGCTGGTACTGTCTTCGTCATCGCTGTGCTTGCGGCCGTTATGCCGGTCGTCCACCTCGCTGACGCGATAGCCAAGGCTCAGCGTCAACTGTTCGCTCAACGGTTGGCTGAGTTGTGTGTACCAATCTCGCTGGGTCTGTTCAGCGGTGCTACTCAGGGAAGGGAACAGTGCGTATGTCGATTGGTAATCGGACTTCAAATAGTCGAAACCGAACAGCCACTCGCTGCGGCCCAGGTCACTGCCCCAGTGTGTAGTCGCGCGAGGGCTAATGGATTCGACCCGCGTGCCTTCGGCAAACCGGCTGCCGAATATAGACCCCACCCCATCGCTGTCCCTGATGCTGTAATCGAAGTTCCCGGTCCACTGGTTGCTCAACGTCTGCTCGGCAGCAAAACGATGCACGTCGGTCTTGTTGTCGTTCCACTCGTCGGATGTGCTTGCCCTACGGTCGGTGCGGCGTTGCGCAACGGTAAGGGGGCCCGGGTAACGAAGCTCATCGTCGACGTTCTGGTATTCGTACAGCAGCCAGCCATCGCTATGGTCATAGCGCAGCCGTCCGAAAAGGTCGCGGTAGCCGGCATTGTTATGGTCGCGATAACCGTCTGTATTTCGACTTTCTCCACTGGCGTAGGCGGAGAACCCTCCACCAAGCTGTTGCAATACGTGCGCGCGGTAGGCTTCGAGGTCATGGCTGCCCGTGCTGGTTTCGATATAGGCATCGTTTCCGTCGGGAAGCCGTGTGATGATGTTGACCACCCCGCCGACGGCTTGATCGCCGTACAGCACCGTACCGGCGCCACGCAAAATCTCGATCCGCTCGATATTCGCCAGTGGCACGCTGTTGAGATCAGGGCCGTTTAGGCTAGGGTTGTTCAGCCTTCTGCCGTCGACCAGAACCAGCACGTTGTTCCCAGCGTTTTCGCCAAAGCCGCGCAAGCTGATGGACGCGCGATTGCCATCGCCGAGGGTGTCTCTGATTTGAATGCCGGCTTTTCCGTTTAGCACGTCGATGAGGCTACTGGCGGCGCTGCGCTCGATCTCGTCTCGATTGATCACACGTGTACTGGCAGGTGCAGGCTTCTCCAGTACAGTCGCACGGGTAATGACCATAGGAGGAGCTTCATAGGGCTCGAGAGCAACGGCGACTCCTGGCAGCAATCCCAGTGCCAGAGCGATACGAGATGGTTTCACTTCAATGATCCTCAAAAGTTCAGCGCTTTTGAGAAGGGCAGGAACAAGCGCAAGGACAGGCAGCCGCGCTTGACGGTGCTGCCCTCCGCAACACCAGTCGAATCCACCAGGCCGGTCTCCGGGCTTTCGACACGCACGCTGCTCGCCTTCCCATGCAGAGCACAGTGGCGGTTGAGCGGGTGGTGATCCAATGGATCACGGTCGATTACCGTTGCGGGGGCAGCGCCGGACTTGCTCTTGCGAGTGCACCGGCTTCCCGTTTAATGCGGACCTTGCGGTCGTGCACACCTGGGCGGATAAGAAATCGCGGGAACCTTAAGGGCTGTTCGGAAGAAAGACAAGCGAGGCGCGTGGTGTAGGAGAAAGTTTGCGCGAGGGATCCCTGGTCCGGTGTGGCGGGAAAGGGGCGTTGGCATACGAACAGGCACCCGTTTGCCGTCGTGAGGTGATGGGTTTGGTGACGCCGAGCAAGGCGGCGAGGCGGCGCCGGGTACAGGCGTACCCAGCGCAACAGCTCTTCAGAGCTGAGTCAGCCGGGTGCGGATCGCAGCTTCGATACCGGTGGCATCGAGCCCGCATTCCTTGAGCATCTCGCCGGGCTTGGCGTGCTCGACGTAGTAGTCCGGCAGCCCCAGATGAAGGATCGGCTTTTGCAGATTTTCAGCGGCGAGGAACTCGCCGACTGCACTACCGGCCCCGCCCATGATGCTGTTCTCCTCGATGGTCACCAGCAGCTCGTGGCTATCGGCCATTTGCCGCACCAGCGCCTCGTCCAGCGGTTTGACGAAGCGCATATCGACCACGGTGGCGTCGAGTGCTTCGCCGACCTGCAGCGCTTCGGCCAACTGCACGCCAAAGACCAGCAAGGCGACCCGCTGACCGCTGCCGTTACTGCCCTGGCGCCGCACGACGCCTTTGCCGATTTCCAGCGGCTCAAGGCCGGGCTCGATCGCGGCGTTCGGCCCGGTGCCGCGTGGATAACGCACCGCCGCCGGGCCTTCGAAGTGATAGCCGGTGGTGAGCATGCGGCGCATCTCGTTCTCGTCGCTGGGCGTCATCACCAGCATGCCGGGGATGCAGCGCAGATAGGACAGATCGAAGCTGCCGGCGTGGGTCGGCCCGTCTTCGCCGACCAGGCCGGCGCGGTCGATGGCGAACAGCACGTCGAGATTCTGCACCGCGACGTCATGGATCAACTGATCGTAGGCGCGCTGCAGGAAGGTCGAATAGATTGCCACCACCGGCTTGGCACCCTCGCAAGCCATGCCGGCCGCCAGCGTCACGGCATGCTGCTCAGCGATGGCCACGTCGAAATAACGATTCGGATAGCGCTCGCTGAAGTCGATCAGGTCGGAGCCTTCCTTCATGGCGGGGGTGATGCCGGTCAGGCGCGGGTCGGCGGCGGCCATATCGCACAACCACTGACCAAAGACGTTCGAGTATTTCGGACCGCTGGGCTTTTTTGGGGTGACCGGGCCGCCCGCGGGCTCAAGTTTGCTAATGGCATGCCAGGTAATCGGATCGACTTCCGCCGGCGCAAACCCTTTGCCTTTCTTGGTCACCACATGGAGAAACTGTGGGCCGGGCAGATCGCGCATGTTGCGCAGGGTCGCGATCAAGGTCGGAAGATCATGGCCATCAATGGGGCCGATGTAGTTCCAGCCAAGCTCCTCGAACAGCGTGCCGGGGACCAGCATGCCCTTTGCATATTCCTCGGTGCGGCGGGCGATTTCCCAGGCACCCGGCAGGCGTGACAGGACCTTCTTGCTGCCTTCGCGCATGCTCGAATAGGTGCGGCTGGAGAGAATTTTGGCCAGGTAGTTGGAGAGGCCGCCGACGTTGCGCGAGATCGACATGTCGTTGTCGTTGAGCACGACGAGCATATCGGCGCCGACTTCAGGCGCATGATTCAGGGCCTCGAAGGCCATGCCGGCGGTGAGCGCGCCGTCGCCGATCACGGCGATGGACTTGCGCTTCTTGCCCTGCAAGCGGGCGGCGATGGCCATGCCCAGTGCGGCGCTGATGGAGGTGCTGGAGTGGCCGACGCCGAAGGTGTCGTAGTCGCTTTCACTGCGACGTGGAAACGCGGCGAGGCCGTCCTTCTGGCGCAGGCTTTCCATGCGCTCGCGGCGCCCGGTGAGGATCTTGTGCGGATAGGCCTGATGACCAACATCCCAGACCAGACGGTCTTTCGGCGTGTCGTAGACGTAGTGCAGCGCGATGGTCAGCTCGATCACGCCAAGTCCGGCGCCGAAGTGCCCGCCGGTCCGGCCGACGCTGTAGAGCAGGTCCTGCCGCAGCTCGTTGGCGAGTTCTTCAAGTTCCACTTCACCCAGCCGGCGCAGCTGCTCGGGCGTGGCCGCGCGATCTAGGACGGGCGTCGCAGGGCGGACCCGAGGAATCTCATGAAACGTCTTGGGCATCGGGCGAATCGTTTTAGTTGAAAAAAGAGCGGCAGTCTAACCGAAAAAGCCTTCCCGCTTTAAGCGGCCAGACGATACCGGACAGTCTGCACGAACCGTTCGTCAACGATGACCCTGCCATCTGATGTCTTAAGTTCTTCCCAGCTTGGCCGATAAGCGGCGACATGCGCATGCCACCATTGCGCCACTACTCCTAGGGCTTGTCGCCAGGGAATCGTCGGTCGTCGCTGAATATGGAACGTTTTTGATGGGTAAGAGACTTGTGTCGACAGGCGCTGGTGAGGTGTCGCCTGTCTTTCGGTCGCGACGGTTCGCCGTAAATGTGGGGCTGCTCAGCGCCGCGCTGCTCTGTGCAGGCTGCCGGGCGCCTTTTACACCGGTTCCGGTTGCGGTCAACTTTCCGTATGCCAAGCAGGAAAAGCTTCAGGCTGCGTCTCACTGGCAATTGATCGCCGAGGATACGGCCAGGCAACTGATTCGTTCGCTGCCCGACGATCGTCCGCTGTATGTGAACCAGCCTGATACGCAAAGTCCCTTTGCGCGGGTGTTCAGCCAGCAACTCATCAGCTCGCTGCTGAGCGCCGGTTACCCGGTTCACAAGCGCGACAGCGGCAACGTTCTGGTTGTGGACGTGAACGCTGAGCCGGTGCGCTTTTCGCCCAATCGCCTGCAGTATCGGTATGTCGGCACGGCAACGACGCTGACCAGTGGGCTTTGGGTGCTGCGCAATATCTATCGCAACGTATCGCCCGGCGCTGCCATGGTCACGGCTGCGGTAGCGCTGGATGCCGCGCAGTGGTACCACACCGAGTTTGCCAAAGGGCCAACCCCTGAAATCGAGCTGGTCGTCAATACGAGCGTATCGGACCGGGACCGTTATTACGCCCAGGTCTCCAATGCCTACTACACGGTAGATCCGGAGTGGCAGCTGTATGCACCCGGCTGGGTCGGAGTCGATATTCCGGTTGTCGGGGGTGAGAGCAAATGACCATTCGAGCATTGTGCGCCGCCGCTTCACTGCTGGGCTGCCTGGTACTGCAGGGTTGCGGCGTCTCGCCGACCCGATCCATAGAGGCAGGGCCGCCGCCCAGCAATCCGTTGGTGCGAGAAAACTATCGTGCTGCCGAATCGTTGCTGGCGCAGTTGCGCTACCGTCTTCCGCTCAAGCGGGGGGCGATACTGATCGGTACGCTGGTTAATACTGATGCCCTGGACCGCTCCTCCACCTTCGGCCGAATAACGACCGATCAGATCTCTGCGCGCTTCACCATGGCCGGCTATCCGATGGTGGAAATGAAGCTGCGTAACCGGGCCTACATGCTCAAGGACCAGGCCGAGCTGATGCTGAGTCGCGAGGTCGGTGAGCTGGTGACGAGCCACAACGCACAGGCTGTGGTTGTGGGAACCTACGCTGTCAGCCGCGACCAGGTGTACATCAACCTGAAGGTCATCCAGCCGCAACGAGGCATCGTTCTGGCCGCGCATGATTACACCCTGCCACTGAACGATGAAAATCGCCTGCTTTTGCTGCGCGGGTGGCGCAATACCGCATGGCCGGCCACGTATCCGGCTAGATAGGTTGGCTGTTGATCGGAGGCAAGCAGGCCGGCCGCACCCTGGGCGCTGCGGACCGGTTATGCGGCGAGCGTTACTTCAACTGCGGCGTTCCACGATAAAGCAAGCCAGTCGGCGCAGCGGCTCGGCGCTGGGCCCGAACGGGGCGACGGCGTCTAGCGCCAGGTCACGCAACTCCAGCGCATAGGCCTTGGCGCTGTTCATGCCGAGCAGTGACGGGTAGGTGGGTTTGTCGCGCGCGATGTCGGCACCCTGGTGTTTGCCCAGCGTAGCGGTGTCGCTTTCCACATCGAGGATGTCGTCTTGTACTTGGAACGCCAGGCCCACCGCTTGAGCGTACTGCTGCAATGCCGCCAGTTTCTGCTCATCGGAGCGACCGCTGGCGAGCGCGCCGAGACGTACGCTGACCTCGATCAGCGCACCGGTCTTGTGTCGGTGCATCAGCTCCAGCGCATTGCGATCCAGTTTGCGGCCCACCGATCCGAGATCGATCGCCTGCCCGCCGACCATCCCGGCCGGACCCGCTGCGCGAGCGAGGCTGGTGAACATCTCCAGGCGCAGCGCCGGATCCTGCGGGTTGTGCGCCTCGGTCGCCAGCGTCTCGAAGGCCAGGGTTTGCAGACCGTCGCCGGCGAGGATCGCGCAGGCTTCGTCGAATGCCTTGTGCGTGGTGGGTTGGCCACGACGCAGGTCATCGTCGTCCATCGCCGGCAGGTCGTCATGCACCAGCGAATAGGCATGGATCAGCTCGACAGCACAGGCGGCACCATCGGCCAGCGCAACCTCACCGTCGAGCGCTTCGCACGCGGCATAGACCAGCAGCGGGCGGACGCGCTTGCCCCCATTCATCACGCTGTAGCGCATGGCTTGGTAAAGACGGTCGAGTTGCGGCCGCGGCGGGGTGAAGAGGGTGTCGAGGCAGTTGTCGACGCGTTGCTGGCAGCGTTTCTGGTAGGCGCCGATCATGCTTGCGGGTCCACCTCGAAGGGCGCTTCCTGCAACTTGCCGTCGCGCTCCAGCAGGATCTGCACCTTCTGCTCGGCCTGGCTCAGGGCTGCCTGGCAATCGCGGGTGAGGCCGATGCCTTGCTCGAAGCAGGTCAGCGAATCCTCCAGCGACAGCTCGCCGCTTTCCAGACGTTCGACCAGCTGTTGCAGCTCGGCGAGGGATTGTTCGAAATCGAGGGCGACTTTCTTGCGGGCCATGACGGAACCTGTTCTCTGCGGCTGCTCTGAAACGGGCGCGACACTAGCAGAGCTGGCGGGCAGAAGCCATAAGCCAAGCGGGCTAGGTCACGTCGCTAGGCGCCTGTTGATGCTGGCCAATACGTGGCCTGGAAGTAATAAAGAGTCATGAGGCTACCGACCAGAATGACGAACAGGCGCAACCAGGTTGGCGGCAATTTCTTGCTCAGTGCGCCGCCAGCGTAGCCGCCGAGCGTGGTGCCCACCAGCAGGATCGCCAGCTCGTAGCCACTCACCCGACCGGCGATCACGAAGGTCGCCGTGGCCACGCTGTAGATCACTGCAGAGATCAGGTTTTTCAGCGCGTTGGCGCGGACCAACTGGTGGCCTTCGATGGAAAAGGCCGCCAATTGCAGGATGCCCATGCCGGCGCCGAAGTAGCCGCCGTAGATCGAGACCAGTCCGTGAGCGGCCAGCGATGTTGGGGCGTGAGGCGGCACCGCATTGCTGTCCTTGCGGCGCGCGGCGAGCCAGCGGCTCAGCCACGGGCTGGCGGCGAACAGTGCGGTAGCGAGCAATAGCAGCCAGGGAATGAGCAGGCTGAAGACGTCATCGCCGCTGGCCAGCAGCAACAGGCCACCCAGCAGACCACCGACCAGGCCCGCCAGCAGCAGGGGGATCAGGTAGCGGCCAAGGGGGCGCAACGCCGAGCGTGCTGCCCAGGCGGCGGCGAGGCTGGCGGGCCAGAGCGCTACGGCATTCGTCGCGTTGGCGGTCACGGGTGGCAAGCCGGTTGCCAGCAGTGCGGGAAACGAAAAGAAGGTGCCGCCGCCTGCGAGTGCGTTCATGCCTCCCGCAGCAAAGCCGGCAGCGATCAACAGCAGCATATCGAACAAGGGCATTGGAAAGGCTCGCGGCAAAAAGAGCCGAAGAGTATCGCTGCCGCTCTGTTGCGCCAAGCAGGCCATTTGCAGTTCTAAGCAACGACCAATGCCAGCGAGGCGCCGCTAGACCGTGTTTTGTTCTCGGACGAACTGGGCGCATGCCAGGTCTCGCTGGTAGCGGACTGGCCGCGGGCGAGAAACTGCTGCCTACGGCTGCGTATCGTCGCCAGCCATCGGCGTACTGATCAGCTCGTTGAGAATGCCGCAGCCGTGCATGGCGCTGTTGCCCGTGCAGCAGCTGCGCAATTCTTGCAACTGGCGTTCAAGGACATGAAGGTTTTGCAGTCGCGTGCGGACGCGTTCGAGCTGCTCGTCGATCAACAGGTTGATGTCTTCACAGCTGGCATCCGGGTGGTTGGAGAACTCCAGCAGCCGGCGAATATCAGCCAGACCGATGTCCAGAGCGCGGCAATGGCGGATGAACGTCAGCTGCGCCAGCTGCTTGGATGAATAGGACCGATAGCCGTTGGCGCCGCGCTCCGGGGCAGGCATCAAGCCAATCTTTTCGTAATAGCGAATGGTCTCGACGTCGACCTCGGCCGCTGTGCTCAGCTCGCCTATGCGCATCATGGCCTCCTGCTTATTGGGTTGGCTCGGCAAAAGACTCTTGACCCTGGAGTTGCTCCAGGGTGTGCAATGGCGCCGAATATAGTTCAGGAGGACATCCAATGTCGTCGAGATGCTGTGATTCCGGTTGCTCAACCCCGGCGGTCAATCCGGGCTTTCGCAAGGCGTTGTGGGTCGCGCTGGCGATCAATCTGCTCATGTTTGTCGTGGAAATCATCAGCGGGATTCGTTCCGGCTCGGTTTCCTTGCTGGCGGATGCCATCGACTTTGCGGGCGATGCGGCCAACTACGGGATCACCCTGGTGGTGTTGTCGATGGGGCTGGTCTGGCGATCGCGCGCGGCCATGGTAAAGGGCTTGTCGATGCTGGCCTTTGGCGTGCTCGTACTGGGCCGAGCCGGCTGGGCAGTGTACGCCGACGTGGTGCCCGAACCGCTGACCATGGGCATCGTCGGCACGCTGGCATTGGTTGCCAATGTCATCGTTGCGGTGATGCTCTACACCTTCCGCGAAGGCGATTCCAACATGCGTTCGGTCTGGCTGTGCAGCCGCAATGACGCAATCGGCAACATCGCCGTGATGATTGCCGCTGCCGGGGTGTTCGGCACTGGCGCCGGCTGGCCTGATCTGGTCGTGGCGCTGGTCATGGCCGGGCTTGCGTTGTCAGCCGGCTTCTCGGTCGTTCGGCAGGCGCGCCAAGAGCTGAAATTCCACTCAGCGACTCCGGGCGAAGCTGTCTCGACAGACACCAAGGCGGGTTGACGGAGCCATGGGTCGAAATCTGCCCGGCCGGGCCGTGGCAGGGCGCCCATGCGTGGCCCTAACTGGCGATGGCGGCGACCAGCGCGATGACGAGTACGGCGATCACTGCCAGGCCACCGGCGGCCAGTTTACCGACCGTTTCGGCACTCAAACCGAGAGCCTTGTCCTTCACCTGACTGCCGAACCGGCCGTCGATTCGGTGCAGTCCGTCGACCGGCTGGAACAGGTTGTCTGGCTGTTCATCACTGGCCGGTTCATCCGTCATCTGCCCACTCCAGGCCTGTTTGGCCATCATCCGGTCGAGCAGGCCAGGCATGAACATGTTGCCGATGATCGCCTGGAGCGAGGCGCGCCCCAGCCAGAGTTCACGCGGTGCATCGGTCGCGGCGCGCAGAATCGCGCGTGCGGCCACCTCCGGGGTATGGATGGGCGGAACCGGCTGCGGGCGTTTGCCCATCTTGTTACGCGACCAGTCGAACTGCGGCGTGTTGTGCGCGGGAAGCTGGACCATGGTCAACCGGATCTGGCTGTTGGTATGAATGAGCTCGCAGCGCAGCGAATCGGTAAAACCTCGGATCGCGAATTTCGCCGCGCAGTAGGCTGATTGCAGCGGAATCGAACGGTACGACAACGCTGATCCGACCTGGACGATGGTGCCGCGGTTGCGAGCCTCCATATAGCGCAGCGCCGCCAGCGTACCGTGAACGAAACCCAGATAAGTCACCTCGGTGACCCGCTTGAATTCCGCGGCGCTGGTTTTGTTGACTGGCCCGAAGACCGTGGCCATGGCGGCATTGACCCATACCTCGATCGGGCCCAGCTCCGCTTCGATTCGCTCGGCGGCGTAATCGATGGCTTCGGCATCGGCGACATCGGCTGAAATCGCCAACACCTTCGCCCCGGCCGCTTGCAGCTCTTTGCGTGTGTCGGCCAGGCCCTGCTCACCGCGTGCGATCACCGCCACGCGAAACCCCGCCTGCGCGAACGCATGGGCCGTTGCGCGGCCTACGCCAGCAGTGCCTCCACAGATCACGGCAGTCTGTTCGCGGTCGCTCATTTGAAAGCTCCTGTCTTCAAGGGTTAGCGCAGCAGCGCGTTCCAGCCCGCATAACGGTGGCGGATCGGTCCGCGCGGCAGGCTCAGACCAATGACCAGTAAGCCGGCGATCAGGCTGCCGGCGGTAGCGGCGAAGCCGGCGCCCTCCAGAAATGACGGAGCGGCGATCAGCCAGGCGCCAATCGGCAAGTTGAGAAAGCGCAGCGGACGTGCGACTTCAGCGAAGGCCAGCACCGAGACGGTGATCAACAATGAACCCATCAGGTGGTCGCTGTTGGCCATCGATCCTTCAGTGCCGAAAATCAGGCGGGTGCACATCAGCCAGACGCCGAGGATGCAGAGCAGGGCAAGGCCCCACGGCAAGTTCACGCCGCGCAGGCCTTTCAACGTCATGGATGACAAGCTGCCGTCGAACTCGGGAGTGTTGTCTTCCCGTGCGCCTTTCATTGCATCGCCGTGCCAGAAGGTCTTCCAGAAGGGTTTGCCACGCTGGCGGGCATCCTTGAGGAACTGCCCCATGGCCACCAGCTCATCCAGCGCGTAGGGCATCATCACCAGCATCGCTAGCGCCTGGATCAGGCAGAGCGTGCACCAGGTGTTGATGAAGATCGGCTGGGCGATGATGAAGAAGATGCTCACCGCCCCCAGCGGCACTACCACCACGCCGAACGCGGCGACCATCCAGGGCATGGTTCGCCAGCGTCGCGCGTCGCCCATCACCGCCATCAGCAGTTCGATCATGTAGGCCATGACACCCACCCCGGCATCGGAAACCGGCCAGGCGCGTGACATATCGGAGGTGATGATGGTCTCGGTGCCGTTGGGGTCGATGCCGAAAAATGGGTCCCAGGCGTTGGCCGTATGCCCTAACTGATAGCCGGCCAGATAGCGCGCCAGCAGGATGCCGATTACGGCGAGAAAGGCGATAGGCAGCCGTTGCATCCAGGTCGACGGGTTGTAGTCCCAGCCCGGCGGCACGGCGGCCTTCTGCATCATGCCGCTCATGCTCATGCCGGGCATCATCGGCACCAGGGTCGAGAAGGCGATCACCAGCCCGCCGACCAGCAGCGCGTTGCCATAGCTGGCCGGCGAAGGCGTCCAGAACAACAGCGGCGCGAACATCAGCCAGAGACCCATGGCGGTATTCGCCCATTGCGCCCAGGCAATACGTTTCAGCGAAAGGATCGAAAACAGCACGATCAGCGCACCGCTGGCAACATCGTTCCAAGTCATCAGCAGGGCGCGGGTGGCGACGTCCGGGAGTTCGCGCTCGGCCGCCAGCCTCAGTAAGTCGAGATCGGTTGGTGCGATGTTCAGGTAGCCGAAGATGAAGGGGGCGCTGAGCACCCAGAGACCCAGCAACGCATTGACGAAGTGGCACCAGAGCGTGGCGAGCCGGCGTCGCTCCATCATCTGCATGTGCGCGTCCATGCTCATGTCCGACGGCATGGCGCCCTGTCTCAGGTATTCACCTTGATGCTCCACGAATCCCCCGCATGACCGGTCGTTGTACCGAGATCTGCCCAGGCAGCCGGGGCCGTCGCCTCGCTGGGGCGACAGGGGCTGCTGTTTAGTTGACCGGAGGGGGTTGGGTGAGTTGCAGAGAAATGCTCTGCATGCGGCTCGGCACGGGCTGCTGCGCTAAAACCCCCTGGCAAATGCGCAGCGGCCGGTCAGGTTGGCGGCGGTCACTCGGTCGATTCGGAGCAGCTTGGCTCGACGGTAAAGGTTTTGGACGAATCAACCAGGCCCACTTTCTCCAGCGTGCGGCGGCCAATCAGAACCGGGTAATTCATCTTGTCCCGGTCGTTCAGCGAGAACTGCTCTTCGTACAACTGATTGCCGAGGCAGACCTTCATCATCACCACAGGGCGCTCTTCGGCGCCGCCTGCACCGCGTACCTTGATGTCCCGCACCATCTCGCGCTCCAGGCGTTTCTCGATTTTTTCGTCGGTATCGATATCTTGAAGTTCGAGGGTGAAACGCACCCAGTCGTCGCCATTTTTCTCGAATAGTTCGATGTCCTCGGCATGCATCGAGGAGGTCAGCGCACCGGTGTCGAGCTTGAACTTCACAGCGACTTTCTCAGGGAAGATCAAACCTTCCTCGACCCAGCCGAGCACTTGTGGCGAGCCAGCAAACCCTGGCGTGCTGCCGAGCGACAGCGCGGCTGCGGCAAGCGTCAAGGGGACGAAGCGGTTACGAAGGGAGTTTCGGGCATGACGCATTTGAAACCTCGATCAGCCAAAGCTATGGTCTCGATAGAGTCGCCTTGTCTGGATCCGTTCACGTTTTTTTAAAGGCAGGCGAAGCGAAAACGCGGGCGAGAGACCCTAACGCATCGACGACAATCCATTGCCATTTCTCATGACCGTCATTGAAAAAAACAATCGGACGGCTTCCGCGCGTTGCACTCCACAACTAGGGTCGCCTGCAATCAGCGCAATTCGCAGCGACCACTTTCGACCACATAGGAGGCAGTGAATTAGGGAAGCCCAACCTGAGAGGTGAACCATGTTCGTCCATAACAAACGACTTCAATACACCGTGCGAGTAGCCGCTCCGAATCCTGGGCTGGCCAACCTGATGCTCGAGCAATTTGGCGGACCGCAAGGCGAGCTAGCCGCTGCGATGCGTTACTTCGTCCAAGGCATAGCCGAGGATGACCCAGGCCGCAAAGACATGCTGATGGACATTGCGACCGAAGAACTCAGCCACCTGGAAGTCATTGGCTCCATCGTCGGCATGCTCAACAAAGGTGCCAAGGGCGAGTTGTCTGAAGGTGTGGAAAAGGAAGCGGACCTGTATCGCTCCCTGACCGGCGGCGGCAACGATTCGCACATCACCTCGCTGCTGTACGGCGGTGGTCCGGCGCTGACCAATTCGGCGGGTGTGCCGTGGACGGCGGCCTATGTCGACTCCATCGGTGAGCCGACCGCCGACCTGCGTTCCAATATTGCCGCCGAGGCGCGCGCCAAGATCGTCTATGAACGCCTGATCAACGTGACCGACGATCCGGGCATCAAGGATGCACTCAAATTCCTGATGACCCGCGAAATCGCGCACCAGAAA
Source organism: Stutzerimonas stutzeri SDM-LAC (assembly GCF_000235745.1). Classification (GTDB taxonomy): domain Bacteria; phylum Pseudomonadota; class Gammaproteobacteria; order Pseudomonadales; family Pseudomonadaceae; genus Stutzerimonas; species Stutzerimonas stutzeri_H. The sequence goes on from NZ_AGSX01000048.1 coordinate 24,542, forward strand.
TCATTCGAGAAGGCCTTGCACGCGATTCAACCCAACTTCCTCTCAGGGCAAACTGCCGGGTGAGCCAGAGTTTGCCAGCGTCTACTACAACCTTTCGCAGGGCGAGGGTGATCTGCGCGGTCCATGGAATCAGGGGCCGGAGTGGGAATTCGTCGAGAACCCAGCGCCAGCTGTAGACGGCGGTGATGGGATGCCTTCCGTTGACCTGAGCAAGGCGCAGCAGAAAGTCGTGCAGCAGATGGCGGTGCGGACGCAGTCTGATGTTTCCGTCGACCCGATGACCGGGGCGGATCTCGGTTCGGGAGCCGCGGTGTCTGGGTCAGCTACGAAAAAAGGCTGAACCGTCATGGTCGGTGCCGGTGTGGACGCACATCGGCATCGCCTCGACGCGGGTTTGGCTTACTGGGTGGGCTGTATCCCCGCGACCAACAAACCAACAGTGACTGCTCAGTCGTCACGCACCAGTCGCAAACCCAGGTGGGTCGGCGGCTGGCCTACCGAGCAGGCACCGCTGGAGGGGTTGCGCTCGAACTCCGACAGTACTGAAGGATGGCGTCCGGCAGCGATACGAATACCGCAAAACTCGCCGGCATTGCGCGAGAAGCAGGTTTCAGTCCATTCCCAGACATTTCCGCCGGCATCCAGCAAACCGTACTCGTTACTGCCATAGCCGCCGAAGGTCTTGAGCGCTTCTGGCAGGCGTTCGCGACTCGCGCGCTGTGCATACTCGGCCAGCCAGCGGCGGGCGGGGTTGCGCGGATCATCCACCGTCGGCACCTCGTCTACGTAGGCCGAAGCGGCCGCCAGTACCCACTCAGCGTGCTGTGGCAACCGATAGTGATGGCCGCTGCGGCGCGAAAACCAAGCCGCATAGGCGTTGGCGTCCTGCCAGCTCAGTCCCACCGCTGGCAGCTGTGCCACCATCTCGTCGGCTGCAGATTCCAGCGCCGGGCAATCGCCGTCAGCAACGCATGCAGCGTACTCGGCTTGGCTTACCTGCCGCTGCATGATCGAAAATTCCTGTAGCGGCACTTCGTGAACCTCACTGCTCCCCGGCAAGTGATAGCGCGCCAGACCGGCCGGCACCCTGATCAGATCCGGCTCCTCCAGCGGCTCGCCGCAGGCGGCCAGCAGGCCAAGCAGCAGCGGTGCCGCGCGGTACACGAAGCGCTGCATGGTCTTACTCCTGCTCGGTGATCGGGCCGGCCACCTTGATCTGCTTCATCAGTTCGTCGTCCCACTCGCCGTCCACCACGATGTGCGCGGCAGCCCCCATCTCCGCCTCGATCAGGTTGTGATTGAGGTAGGCATAGACGCCTGGCTGGCGGAAGGTATAAAGCGCCACGGCCGCCGAACCGCCCCGCACGAACCAGGTCTCGAGATTCTTCAGCGGCGGGTTGTCGAACTTGCCGGTTTCCCATACCCAATCGCCGTGACCCCCGATCAGGTGCGGACGACTGTCGCGATTAGCCTGCGAGTGGATGAACAGAACCGACTCGCCGACCTTGGCGGTCAGGGCGTTCTTGCCGGTCAGTGAGCCAACCCGACCGTTGAAGACCACGTGGCTTGGAATCAGGCCGCGCATGGTTTCGCGAGTGTCGCCGTAGCTGTCCATCAGCGTGTTGTAGTTCTTGTACTTGCCGTCCTTGTCCTTGGGGATATAGAGATCGGACTCGCCGATGGTGTAGATGCGGTCGTAATGCAGCGGTTTGCCGGCCGGGTCCTTCAGGCCATCGCGCGGCAGCACCATCAGCGTTCCGCTCATGCCCGCCAGCACGTGCCAGGCGACCATGCCTTCCGGCGCGCAGTGGTAGACGAAAGTGCCGGTACGATCAGCCTTGAAGCGCAGCACCACTTCCTGGCCCGGAGAGACCAGTGTCAGCCCGGCACCGCCCAGCCCGCCGGTGGCAGCATGCAGATCGATGTTGTGCGGCATGCTGTTGGTGGCGGGGTTGACCAGGGTGAGTTCCACGAAGTCACCCTCGTGTACCACCATCGTCGGGCCCGGCATTGAGCCGTTGAACGTCATCGCCTGCAGGGTGGTGCCCTGGTCGTCGATCACCATCTTCTTTTCTTCGATGACCAGGCGAAACTGGACGACCCGCGCTTCCTTCGGTGCCACTTGCTGATGGGCGTGCACCTGCGGCGGCGCAACTAGATTGACCTTGACGTGGGGCAGAGCGTCGGCTGCATCCGCCAGTGCATGACCACTAAACGCCAGTGCCACCGACAACGCTAGATGCTTGATGCTGTTCACAATTATTACTCCTGCAGGTTTTTTGTCTGCGCCTATTACGCGGCGGACACCCACTGCAAGCCTTGAGCGTCGACAAGAAGACGAGGCTGGTGGCAATTTGACGCAGAAGGGGTCGATGCGGCAAAAAATTCCGTTTATCGAAGAAGTACGGCGCAAATCGACGCAAGAAAATGCCAATGGGAGAAGTTGGAGAGGCGGCGTCATCAGGATCACGCGCTGGAACGCAATTAGCATTTGGTTGAACTTGCAGCAGATTGCGGCGGTATTTGCACACGACAGATTGGTCATCTCGCGTCACTTGCGTGATGTTTGCCGAGGGCGAACTGGCACATCAGGCAGTGATTGAAAAAAATGCAACGACTGCTGCTGGCCTCTGTGACCAACCAGAACCCGCCTGACCCAGACCCGCCAACTCAACGAACAACTGGCCACCACAGGGGGCGAGCAGGCCATGGCCGGAAGAAAAATGTGTAGGGCTGGATGCGGGACCCTAGAGCGGGGGCGGCTTCGGATAGTTCTAGTTAGGTCGTGAAGCTGAGCGGCTAGCTGGCTGTGGTGGCAATGTGATGTTAGATTCCGCGCCCCCTAATTCAGGCATGGAGCCTCACAGTATGAAAATTCGCTATCTCGCAGCGCTTGCCGCTACAACACTTCTCTCCGGCTGTGTAGTGCAGAGCACCTACAGCAAGACAGTCACCGTGACCAAGGACGCCAGCGGCAACATCCTGAACATCACCGAATCCGAGACCGTGGTGCAACCCGCTCAGGGGTATCCGATCAAGTTGCAGCTCGTCAAAGGCGTACAGCCTTAACGCAACTTGAGGTTTCATCGAACCTGCATCCAGGCGAGGCCCGAATTACGGGCATAAAAAAACCGGCTTGTGGCCGGTTTTTCTTCAGTGCTTCGGCTTACTTCTGATAAGCCTCGGCAGCTTTGATGATGGCGGCGCGGGCGGCGTCTGCGCCTTCCCAGCCTTCAACCTTGACCCACTTGCCCTTCTCGAGATCCTTGTAGTTCTCGAAGAAGTGCTTGATCTGCTCGATCAGCAGCGGTGGCAGGTCGGTGTATTCCTTAACGTCGGTGTAGAGCTGAGTCAGCTTGTCGTGCGGGACGGCGATCAGCTTGGCGTCGCCGCCGGCTTCGTCGGTCATGTTCAACACGCCGACCGGACGGCAGCGGATAACCGAGCCAGGAGCAACCGGATAGGGGGTTACAACCAGTACGTCGAGCGGGTCGCCGTCGTCAGCCAGGGTATGCGGGATGAAGCCGTAGTTGGCCGGGTAGAACATCGGGGTGGCCATGAAGCGGTCGACGAACAGGCAGTCAGTGTCGTGATCGATTTCGTATTTGATCGGCGCGTGGTTGGCCGGGATTTCGATGGCGACGTAGATGTCGTTTGGCAGGTCTTTGCCGGCCGGGACTTTGCTGTAGCTCATGAACATTGCTCCGTGGTCGGCCGAAGCGGCCTGGGGCGAAAAAAGTGGGCGCGATTATAGGCGCAGTGTCGGGCGTTTTGCCATGCCGGTCGCGACGGACCTTTGCTGGCAGGGTGACGCGCGCATTCGACGGTGCGAAGTCAATGAGGTTCCGCGTACGCCGGGTGGTCGTGCTGGAGCTGCTGCAGGCGCGTCAGCGGATCCTGGCGGTAGAACGCGGCCAGCTGCTGATAGACCTCGGGGAATGCCGCGTGCAGCACGTCCGGCGCGCTGAAAAAGTATTCGCTGGTGACGGCGAAGAACTCGGCGGGGTTCTCCGCCGCGTAGGGGTCGATCGGGGTGTGGGCGTCGGGATCGGCGTCCAGCGTCCTGTTAAGCGCGTCGTAGGCGTGCTGCATGACCCTTGCCCAAGTGTCGATGCGCATGTTCCTGTGCAGTGGCGGCAGGCCGTTGGCGTCACCGTTGAGCATGTCCAGCTTGTGCGCCAGTTCGTGGATCACCAGGTTGTAGGCTTCCCAGCCGCCGCTCTCCTGAACGCCAGGCAGCGCCAGGATGACCGGCCCTTGCAACCACGCCTCGCCGCTGTGCTCGCCGTCCCATTCATGCACCACGCCCGCCGAATCGCGGTGTTTTTGCGGGCTATGGAAGTCGCCGGGATAGATCACGATCTCATGGAAGCCCTGATACCAGTTCAGCTCGGCCAGGTGCAGTAACGGCAGCTGTGCTTGGGCAGCCAGACGCAAACGGTCGGCCAGTTCCAGCTCCACGCCGGGTAGCGCGGTGAGCCGCTTGGCATGCAGAAACAGCAGGCTGCGCTCGCGCAGGCGCTCGGTTTCCTCCTGGGTCAGCCCGTCGAGGATCGGCAGGCTGTCGAGCACCTGTTGCCAAAGGATCGGCTCGATGGCGAGGCGGGCCAGAATGCGCTTGCGGCGCCAGTCGCGAAAAGACCACATGAGGAAGCTTCCAGCCTGGGGCACCGTCTTGGTAATGGTAGTGCGTGTGGATCGGGAGTTTCGCGGGGGCGCACATTAGCTTGTGGGAGCGGTCTTGACCGCGAATGTCAAAAGTCTGAATGTAACGCACCGACAACCTTAAGCGGGCTGTCGGGACACCGGCAAGCACTGGAAAAGAGCGCGATAACGAGGACCCGTAGCGAGGTTCGCGGTGCGCTTTTCGCGGTCCAGACCAGGCATCCCCGACCGCCTCCATCGGTAACAGCGCTGTATCACGTAAACCGCCGCGGTGAACCGAGCCGAAGAGTGCCCCCACGTATGTCAGCCCAGCAGGAAGTTACCGGCTTTCGGTGTGCCATCGTCGAGGCTGAGCACTTCCGCTTCGTCTTTGAGGTTCACGCCCGAGAGCTGCCGGCGGCAGGCTTCACGCATCAGGTGGATCAGGCGGTGGGCGGCGAGGTTGTAGCTCAGGCCTTCCAGGCGGATGTTGGAGATGCAGTTGCGGTCGGCATCGGTGCGGCCGACTTTCGGTGCGTAGGTGAAGTACAGGCCGAGGCTGTCCGGAGAACTCAGGCCGGGTCGCTCGCCGAGCAGCATCACCACCATCTTCGCCTTCAGGCGTTCGCCCACTTCGTCGCCGAGCGCGACGCGGCCTTGTTGCACCAGGCTGATCGGCGCGAGGCTCCAGCCATCCTTTTCGAGCTGTTCTTCGATGCGCTGGAGCAGAGGCAGGGCGTGGCGCTGCACCGCCAGCGCGGAAAGGCCATCGGCGATCACGATAGCCAGGTCGTAGCCCGCTGGGTGCTGGTGCGCATGGTCGTTGAGGCGTTCGGCCGATTGTTCGTCCAGCCGACGCCCGAGGTCTGGGCGTTGCAGATAGGTGTAGCGATCGGGGGCGGCGCTGTGCAGAAGCAGGCAGCGATAACCGCGCTGCTCCAGTTGTGAGGCCAGCTCGTCTGTGTCCAGCGCGAGGTGTACCGCGTCGCGGGCCTGTGCATGGGCGAATTGGAAATCCAGCTGGGCCTCAGTCGGCAGGCTGGCGCCGGCGCGGCCCAGGGCAATGCGCGCGGGGGTGAGCTGGCGCAGGTGATTCCAGGGGTTGGTGGTGATGGGTGAGCGGTTAGGCATGGCAACCTCGGCTGTCGTTCAAACGCAAATATCTGGCCGCCTTGTGGGGCGCTATGCCGCGTGTAGGTTGGATTAGCCGACGGCGTAATCCGACATCACTGATAGCATCCTCACCCCGGTGCGCGTGGCCGGTGCGCGGTAAACGACGGAAGCGCCTTCGGCGATTCCATCCTACGAAAAGCGATTCTTGACGTGCGAGGTATCGTTAAAGCGGGTTGCGTGCCTGGCCGCGAAGCCGAGCATGCTTCGTTCGCGGTCGAGACCGCTCCCACAGGGGCGGCATGGGATTGGGGTTTGTTGGCGGTCGAGACCGCTCGCGCACCGGCGTTGACCTGTCATGTCATGTTCTCCAACGCCCGGCGAAAGGCTGGCGGGAGCTGCTCGCCCATCTGCAGTCGTCCGCCGTCCTGGCGCAGGATTTCCATCTTCGCCAGCCACGCCTCGAACTCCGGCGCGGGGCGCAGGCCCATGCTCTGACGCAGATAGAGCGCATCGTGAAAGGAGGTGGTCTGGTAGTTGAGCATCACGTCGTCCGAGCCCGGAATGCCCATGATAAAGTTGATGCCCGCGGTGCCCAGCAGCGTCAGCAGCATGTCCATGTCGTCCTGATCGGCTTCGGCGTGGTTGGTGTAGCAGATGTCGCAACCCATCGGCACGCCGAGCAGCTTGCCGCAGAAGTGATCTTCCAACCCTGCGCGAATGATCTGCTTGCCGTTGTAGAGGTATTCCGGGCCGATGAAGCCGACGACGGTGTTCACCAGCAGCGGCTTGAATTTGCGCGCCACGGCATAGGCGCGCGCTTCGCAGGTTTGCTGATCGACGCCGTGATGAGCGTTGGCCGACAGGGCGCTGCCCTGGCCGGTCTCGAAATACATCAGGTTGTCGCCCACCGTGCCGCGCTTCTGCGACAGGCCTGCCTCGTAGCCTTCCTGCAGTACCGCCAGGTTGATGCCAAAACTGGCGTTGGCCGCTTCGGTGCCGGCGATGGACTGGAACACTAGGTCCAGCGGCGCGCCGCGATTGATCGCCTCGATGGAAGTAGTGACGTGGGTGAGGATGCAGCCCTGAGTCGGGATCTCGTAACGCTGGATGATGGCGTCGAGCATCTTCAACAGCTCGCAGATCCCGCTGGTGCTGTCGGTGGCCGGGTTGATGCCGATCACCGCATCGCCGTTGCCGTAGAGCAGCCCGTCGACGATGCTCGCGGCAATGCCGGCGGCCTCGTCGGTGGGGTGATTGGGCTGCAAGCGCGTGGACATGCGCCCGCGCAGGCCGATGGTGTTGCGGAACTGGCTGACGACTCGGACCTTCTGCGCCACCAGAATCAGGTCCTGCACGCGCATGATCTTCGACACCGCCGCAACCATTTCCGGCGTCAGCCCTGGCGCCAAGGCCTTCAACGAAGCTTCATCGGCGTCATCGCCCAGCAGCCAGTTGCGGAAATCGCCGACGGTCAGGTGGCTGACCGGGGCGAAGGCTTCTGCGTCGTGGCTGTCGATGATCAGGCGAGTGACTTCATCGGTTTCGTACGGGATCAGTGCTTCTTCGAGAAACCGCTTGAGCGGGATGTGCGCCAGGCACATCTGCGCCGCGACCCGCTCGGCATCGCTGCCCGCCGCGACTTCGGCGAGAAAGTCGCCGGAGCGCGCCGGACTGGCCTTGGCCATGACCTCGCGCAGGCTGTCGAAGCGCCAAGTGGTGCCGCCTACGCTATTGGAATAACCGGCCATGCTTGCCTCCAACTCAATGCAATGACGCCTCGGCATTCTCGATTGCGGCGAATTCTTCTTCCGGCGTGCCGGCGACCAGGTGGTGTCGGCTATACACGGCAAAGTAGGCGATGAAGATGCCGTAGATGATCACCGCGGCGATGACTACGCGCGGGTCCACCAGGAACCCGGCGACGACTGCGATGCAAGCCAGCGCCAATGCGATGCCGGACGTGAGGATGCCACCGGGCGTTTTGTAGGGCCGATGCATCTCCGGTCGACGCAGGCGCAGGGCGATGTGTGAGGCCATCATCAGCACGTAGGAAATGGTCGCGCCAAACACCGCCACCAAGATCAGCAGATCACCTTGGCCGGTCAGCGAGAGCAGGAAGCCGATGATGCCCGGAATCACCAGCGCCATGACCGGCGCTTTGTTCCGGTTGGTCAGCGACAGCTTGCGTGGCAGGTAGCCGGCCCGCGACAGTGCGAAGATCTGCCGCGAATAGGCGTAGATGATCGAGAAGAAGCTGGCGATCAGGCCGGCCAGGCCAACCAGATTGACGAAGCCGCTCATCCAGGTCGATGAGCCGTAGGCTGTGGTCAGCGCTTCCACCAGCGGGTTGCCGGATTCCACCAGGGTGCTGGAGCCTGCGCCTCCGGGGCCGACCAGCAGGATCAGCCCGGCAAAGGCGGCCAGGATCAGCATGGCACCGATCAGCCCGCGCGGCATGTCGCGCTGTGGATTCTTGGTTTCTTCGGCAGCCAGCGGCACGCCTTCGACGGCGAGGAAGAACCAGATCGCATAGGGAATCGCCGCCCAGATGCCGACGTAGCCGTAAGGCAGGAAACTGCTGGCGCCAGCAGCGGCGGTCGGTGCGATATCCAGCAGTTTGTCGACGGAGAAGTGCGGCACCATCGCCACGATGAACACGCCCAGGGCCAGCGCGGCGACCGCGGTGATAATGAACATCAGCTTCAGCGCCTCGCCGACACCGAAGATGTGGATGCCGATGAAAATGATGTAGAAGGCCAGGTAGATCGCCCAGCCGCCGATGCCGAACAGCGACTCGCAGTAGGCGCCGATGAACACGGCGATGGCCGCTGGGGCAATGGCGTACTCGATAAGGATCGCCGTGCCGGTGAGAAAGCCGCCCAGCGGGCCGAATGCGCTGCGGGCGAAGCCATAGCCGCCGCCCGCAGTGGGAATCATCGAGGACAGCTCGGCCAGCGAAAAACACATGCACAGGTACATGGTCGCCATCAGCAGCGTGGCGATGAACAACCCGCCCCAACCGCCTTGGGCCAGGCCGAAGTTCCAGCCGGCGTAGTCACCGGAGATCACGTAAGCAACGCCCAGGCCCACCAGCAGCACCCAACCGGCGGCGCCTTTCTTCAGTTCGCGTTCCTGGAAATAGGTACTGCCAACTGCTTCGAAATCGACGGTGTGTGTCGGGGGTGTCGCACTGCTGTGTTCGAGAGCCATGGGGATCATCCTTTAATGGGTTCGGGTACGGCAGGATCGTGAAAGCAAAGGCTGTGCCTTCAGGTGGGAACGCTGGTTTCAGCAGGCGTCCGGTCGTGACGGAGCACAGGCGCACCAGCCCGACGCCTTGCGGCGCGGGCGGGCACGTTTTCGGCGCATTGGAAGTTAGAAGAACCCCAGTGGATTGATGTCGTAGCTCACCAGCAGGTTCTTGGTCTGCTGGTAGTGGTCGAGGATCATCTTGTGGGTTTCGCGACCGACGCCGGACTTCTTGTAGCCACCGAACGCCGCATGGGCGGGGTAGAGGTGGTAGCAGTTGGTCCAGACGCGCCCGGCCTTGATCGCCCGGCCCATGCGATAGGCACGGTTGATATCACGGGTCCAGACACCCGCGCCGAGGCCGTACTCGGTGTCGTTGGCGATGGCCAGCGCTTCGGCTTCGTCCTTGAAGGTGGTCACACCGATAACCGGGCCGAAGATTTCCTCCTGGAACACGCGCATTTTGTTGGTGCCCTTGAGCAGCGTCGGCTGGATGTAATAGCCGGTCGCCAGGCTGCCTTCGAGCTTCTCGACGCCACCCCCGGTGAGCACCTCGGCGCCTTCCTGCTTGGCGATGTCCAGGTAGGACATGATCTTGTCGAACTGCTGCTGGCTGGCCTGGGCGCCGACCATGGTGTCGGTGTCCAGCGGATCGCCGCGCTTGATCTGCGCGACCTTCTTCATCACCGCTTCCATGAAGGGGGCGTAGATCGACTCCTGCACCAACGCTCGCGATGGGCAGGTGCACACTTCGCCCTGGTTGAAGAAGCCCAGCACCAGCCCTTCGGCAGCCTTCTCGATGAAGGCCGGCTCGGCCTGCATGATGTCTTCGAAGTAGATGTTCGGGCTCTTGCCGCCCAGCTCGACGGTGCTCGGGATGATGCTTTCGGCGGCGCGCTTCATGATGTGCGAGCCGACCGGGGTGGAGCCGGTGAAGGCGATCTTGGCGATGCGCTTGCTGCTGGCCAGCGCTTCGCCGGCCTCGCGTCCGTAGCCGTGCACCACGTTGAGCACGCCCGGCGGCAGCAGGTCGCCAATGCATTCGAGCAGCACGTTGATGCCCAGCGGGGTCTGCTCGGCGGGCTTCAATACTACGCAGTTGCCGGCAGCCAGTGCCGGGGCGAGCTTCCAGGCGGCCATCAGGATCGGGAAATTCCACGGGATGATCTGCCCGACCACGCCCAGCGGCTCGTGGAAGTGGTAAGCCGCGGTGTGCTCGTCGATTTCCGCGCTGGTGCCCTCCTGCGCGCGGATGCAACCGGCGAAGTAGCGGAAATGGTCGGCGGCGAGCGGAATGTCGGCATTCAGCGTCTCGCGCACGGCCTTGCCGTTGTCCCAGGTTTCGGTGATGGCGAGCATCTCGAGGTTCTGCTCGATGCGGTCAGCGATCTTCAACAGGATCAGCGAGCGCGCCTGCACGCTGGTTTTGCCCCAGGCGTCGGCCGCGGCATGGGCGGCGTCCAGCGCCTTTTCGATATCGGCGGCGTCGGAACGGGGAAACTCGGCGATGGGTTGGCCATTGACCGGGGACAGATTGGTGAAGTACTGGCCGTTGACCGGCTCGACGAACTCGCCGCCGATGAAGTTGCCGTAGCGGGACTTGAAGGAAACGACAGCGCCTTCGCTGCCGGGATGGGCGTAACGCATGGTGAGTCTCCGGGACTTGTAATTGTGTTGGGACTGCTGTGATTCAGCGTAGAACAAAGCCCGTTCGTCGGCTGCCGAGGCGACGTGCGGTGCGGCGGATGAAGGGCAGGGCCTGTGCTAATCTGCGCCGCAGTTTTCGGCGCCCACAGGCGCGGCCGGGCCGTTACGTTCGCTCGCGCGCCACGGCGTATTTCAGAGGTCATCCATGCATATTCATATTCTCGGCATCTGCGGCACCTTCATGGGGTCGCTGGCGGTGCTGGCCAAGGAACTGGGCCATCGCGTCACCGGCTCCGACGCCAACGTCTATCCCCCGATGAGCACTCAGCTCGAGGCCCAGGGCATCGAACTGACCCAGGGCTACGAGCCCAGCCAGCTCGAACCCGCACCGGATCTGGTGGTGATCGGCAACGCGATGAAGCGTGGCAATCCGGCGGTCGAATACGTGCTCAACAAGGGATTGCCTTATGTTTCCGGCCCGCAGTGGCTGGCCGATCACGTGCTGCAGGGGCGCTGGGTACTGGCTGCGGCCGGGACCCATGGCAAGACCACTACCAGCAGCATGCTGGCCTGGCTGCTGGAGCATGCCGGCATGAGCCCGGGCTTTCTCATCGGCGGCGTACCGCAGAACTTCGGCATCTCGGCGCGGCTGGGTGGCACGCCGTTCTTCGTGGTCGAGGCGGACGAGTACGACAGCGCCTTCTTCGACAAGCGTAGTAAGTTCGTCCACTACCGTCCGCGCACGGCGATCCTTAACAACCTGGAGTTCGATCACGCGGACATTTTCCCCGACCTGGCGTCGATCGAGCGGCAGTTCCACCATCTGGTGCGCACCGTGCCTAGCGAAGGGCTGGTCATCCATCCCCAGTCCGAAGACGCGCTCAAACGCGTCATCGACATGGGCTGCTGGACGCCGGTGCAAACCACAGGTGAAGGCGGGCAGTGGCAGGCCAACCTGCTCAGCGCCGACGGCTCCCGCTTCGAAGTGATCTTCGACGGCGTCGTGCACGGCGTAGTCGACTGGGAACTGACCGGCCAGCACAACGTCAACAATGCCCTGGCGACCCTGGCCGCGGCGCGCCATGTCGGTGTGCTGCCGAAGCAGGGTGCCGAGGCGTTAAGCGAATTCTTGAGCGTCAAGCGGCGCATGGAGAAGGTTGCCGAGGTGAGCGGTGTGGCGATTTACGACGACTTCGCCCATCACCCGACCGCCATCGCTACCACGCTCGACGGGCTGCGCAAGCGCGTCGGTGAGGCGCCAATCATCGCGGTGGTCGAGCCGCGTTCCAACTCCATGAAGCTCGGTGCTCACCGCGAAGGGCTGGCCGAATCGGTGGCGCTGGCCGATCAGGCGATCTGGTATGCGCCGCCGAATCTCGGTTGGGACCTGGCCGCGACGGTTGCTGGCTCGCCGGTCGAAACCACCGTCTGCGATTCGTTGGAAGCGATCATCGCCAAGGTCAAGGCTGACGCCACGCCGGGTACGCAGGTGGTGGTGATGAGCAATGGCGGCTTTGGTGGCTTGCACGTCAAATTGGCCGCCGCACTGGCGTAGGGTGGAAAACGCCGAAGGCTTTTTAACGCGTATGGTTGCGGCGGTGGAAAACGCTTCGCGGTTTTCCACCCTACGAGCTTCGGAATACGTCGAATTTGTTTTCAAAGCGTCGCGAGCGAAGCTTAGGCAAGGCGAAACCTTGCGAGAAAGCGGAGCTTGCTGGTGCAAGTGAGCATTTCGAGTAAGGTTTCAACGCAGCATAAGCAAGCGCAGCAGCTTTGGGAGCACATTCATGAACGGACCGGAACGCATCACTTTGGCCATGACCGGCGCTTCTGGCGCCCAATATGGTCTGCGCCTGCTCGATTGCCTGATCCAGGAAGACCGCGAGGTGCACTTTCTGATCTCCAAGGCGGCACAGCTGGTGATGGCCACCGAGACCGACGTGGTGCTGCCGGCCAAGCCGCAGGCCATGCAGGCGTTCCTGTCCGAATACACCGGCGCGGCGGCGGGGCAGATCCGCGTGTTCGCCAAGGAAGACTGGATGGCGCCGCCCGCGTCCGGTTCCGGCGCGCCGACCGCGATGGTGGTGGTGCCATGCTCGACCGGCACCCTGTCGGCCATCGCCACCGGGGCCTGCAACAACCTGATCGAGCGTGCCGCGGACGTCGCCTTGAAAGAGCGCCGTCAACTGATCCTGGTGCCACGTGAAGCGCCATATTCGAGCATCCATCTGGAGAACATGCTCAAGCTGTCCAACCTCGGCGTGACCATCCTGCCGGCGTCGCCCGGCTTCTATCATCAGCCGCAGACCATCGATGACCTGGTCGACTTCGTCGTCGCGCGCATTCTCAACCTGCTCAACATCCCGCAGGACATGCTGCCGCGTTGGGGTGAGCACCATATCGTCAGCGATGACTAGGCTGTGGTCGGATTGCGAAAGCGTACCGATCCGGCACCAATCGCAACAACGTCAGGGGAGCGGCTGTGAAACGACCGGCGATGCGATTTGTCTCGACGCTGCTCTCCGGCTTGTTACTTTCCGGCTGCGCCACGGTGCGCACCCTCGATGCCGCCAAGCCCGGCGCACCCATCATCTACTCCGGCAGCCGCCTGGACTGGTACAGCCTCAACGGCGGCTGCTGTCCCCTCGACCGGTTCGGTGCCGATGCGCCGAAACACGCGGCGCTCGATCTTCCCGCCTGCGTACTGCTTGATACGCTTCTGCTGCCGTCTTCACTCGCGGCCGTGCTCGGGCTGGGGTTGAACGTGCAGGGCGGTCTCTAGTTTCATCATCCCGATCCACACGCGCTCCTAATCCCCGTGTTAGCGGGTCGCTTCGCTTCCGATAAGAAAAGGTTATCGCCGGATCAGCCGCTGTCATTAGGCAGCACGCCTGATGGTTCTTAGAGTGGCGCCATGCATAGGCCGCATGGCCGCCCAGAAGAACAAGAAGCCGAGGGAAGACGATGAGGCCTGGCCTGCTCACGAGTTGGCAGCGGCGCAAAAACGTGTCGGCTGTTTCTAATTCATATGATCTGAGTCGCGCTGAGCGTGTCTCGCGTGGTACGGCGAGCCTCGGTCGTGCGCATCCTGCTCAGGCTTGTCCACGTCACCTTGATGGCCCGACTCTGCCGGGCCAGCTGCATGCAGCGCAGCGAGGTCGGATCGATTATTCAGGGTCTACTACATCGTTCGAGCGAATTCGAAAGCAAAGTCACCGGCCGAATTTGACAGCCAATCATATGATGATAGGGTTCAGTAGATCCAAGGGTAGTCGCACAGAGGCTGGCATGTCGAACAACTATCACAGCGCAACGGTGGAATGGCTGGGTTCCTGGATCGCCTCGGGCAAGGTTCAACCGGGCGAGGCGCTGAAGGTCGAGGCCGGTCTCTGCGAGGAACTGGGCGTGAGCCGCACCGTGATCCGAGAGGCGATCAAAACGCTGGTGGCCAAGGGCATGCTCGATGTCGGCCCGAAGGTCGGCACCCGCGTGACGCCGGTGCGTTTGTGGAACCTGTTCGACGTTCAGGTCGTTGGCTGGCTGGCCGAGCACGGCCTGCCGGAGAGCTTCGTGTTGGACCTGATCGACCTGCGCCGGACCATCGAGCCGACCGCAGTACGCTGGGCCTGCGAGCGCGCCACGCCCAAGCAGATCGCCGAAATTCAGGCCGCCTACGCGTTGCTGGCCGCGTCCCTGGGCGACAAGACCGAATACAACCGTGCCGACAAGCTGTTCCACGAGGCGGTGCTCGCCGCCAGTCACAACCAGTTCATCGAACGCATGGTCCCGGCGTTGGGCGCCTTGCTGGCGGTGTCATTCGAAGTGTCCTCGACGGTCCCCGACGAGCTCGGGCTGACCCTGCCGTTGCACAAGGACATTGCCGATGCCATCGCCATTCGTGATGGCGCGCGCGGCGTATGGGCCTGCATGACGCTGATCGAGCGTGCCGCCCTGACCATTTCACGTCATTACCCGGAGCTGGTCGTGTCACGCGGCGAGCAGACTGCGTCATAAAAACAATCAAAGCGGAGTGCGACCATGCAATGGCTGCCCATCTCGCAACATCGCTACAAGCTGGCCGAGGGCCCGTTCTGGGATGGCCGGGACCAGGCGCTTTACTGGGCAGACATCGTTGGTCGATTGGCCTGCCGGCTGGGCCCGGACGGCTACCGGCAATGGCAACTGACCGAGCCGGTATCAGCCTTCATGCCCTGCGCGAGCGGCGATGCGTTGGTGACCCTGGCCAGTGGCGTGTACCGCCTCGATCCCATCGCTACCGGGGCTGAGCTCAAACGCTTTTGTATCGCTGACGCCACGCCCGGCAACCGCGCCAACGAGGCGCGCTGCGACGCCCAGGGCCGGCTCTGGCTCGGCACCATGCAGAACAACATCGCTAAAGATGGCGGCGATATTCCGATCACGCGGCGCTCCGGCGGGCTGTTTCGGGTCGATCCGGACGGCTCGGTCACCCAATTGCTCAGCGATCTGGGCATCGTCAATACGCTGCTGTGGAACGGGGCGGGCGATCAGGTCCTCTGCGGCGACACGCTGGACGAATCGCTCTACAGCCACCGAATCGCCAACGACGGGCGCCTGGTCGACCGCAGCACTTGGGCTGGCCCGCATCCGCGTGGCGTGCCCGACGGTTCGGCCATGGACTCGCAGGGCTACGTCTGGAATGCACGCTGGGGCGGGCACTGCCTGCTGCGCTTCGCGCCGGACGGCTGTCTCGATCGCATCGTCGAACTGCCCGTCAGCCACCCCACCAGCTGCGTGTTCGGCGGGCCCGACCTGACCCATCTGTACGTGACCTCGGCCATGCCAGGCGAGGCGGCGAACGAGCTGGACGGCGCCGTGCTGATGGCCGACGTCGGCATCGTCGGGCTGCCCTGTACAGGCTTCGCCGGCTGACCTGTTTTATCCGGCCGCGCTGCGGCCACTTAACTGCTTAGGAGTTGTTCACATGGCTTCACCGCTTTCATTGCCGCCGACACCCGAACCCCAACGCGGCGAGCGCCTGAAGGGCAAGGTCGTGGTCGTCACCGGTGGTGCCCAGGGCATCGGCGAGGCCATCGTGGCCTGTTTCCAGGCGCAACAGGCCAAGGTCGTGATCGGTGACATCCAGGGTGACAAGGCCGAGCGGGTCGCCGCCGGCTGGCGCGAGCGGGGCGGTGAGGTGCGCGCACTGAAGACCGACGTCACCCAGCCTGCCGAGCTGGAAGCGTTGGTCGGCATGGCGCTCGAGCATTACGGCCAGGTCGATGTGCTGGTCAACTGCGCGGGCGTCAATGTGTTCCGCGATCCGCTGGAAATGACCGAAGAGGACTGGCGACGCTGCTTCGCCATCGATCTGGACGGCGTCTGGTTTGGCTGCAAGGCGGCTTTGCCGCACATGGTCGAGCGCGGCATCGGCAACATCATCAACATCGCCTCGGTGCACTCGACCAACATCATTCCCGGCTGCTTTCCCTACCCGGTCGCCAAGCACGGCCTGCTCGGGCTAACCCGTGCGCTGGGCATCGAATATGCGCCCAAGGGCGTCCGCGTCAACGCCATTGCGCCGGGCTACATCGAGACGCAGCTCAACGTCGATTACTGGAACGACTTCGCCGACCCGCATGCCGAGCGCCAGCGCGCCTTCGACATGCATCCGCCGCGGCGTATCGGCCAGCCGATCGAGGTGGCGATGACCGCGCTGTTCCTCGCCACCGACGAGGCGCCTTTCATCAATGCCGCCTGCATCACCATCGATGGCGGCCGTTCGGTGCTCTACCACGATTGAGCAGTACGAGGGTTCGTTTTCAAGGGGCCGACAGCGGCCCCAGCGGCAAGCCGCCAGCAGCGCATTCGGTGGTGACGTAACAGGGTGGTGAACCCTGACGAGTCAACAAAAAAGCTATTCAACAAAAAGCTATTCAATAAGAACAATGGAGGTAGCTATGTTCCGGTCTTTCGGAATCCGTTCGCTTTGCTGTGCTGCGCTGACTGTGGGTGCGATGAGTTTTGCCGGTGCGACCCTGGCCGAAGACGAGGTCAAGATCGGCTTTCTGGTCAAGCAACCTGAAGAGCCCTGGTTCCAGACCGAATGGGCCTTCGCCGAGAAGGCCGCCAAGGACAAGGGCTTCACCCTGCTGAAGATCGCCGTACCGGACGGCGAGAAAACCCTCGCGGCTATCGACAGCCTGGCGGCCAACGGCGCCAAGGGCTTCGTCATCTGCACGCCTGACGTGGCGCTCGGCCCGGCCATCGTCGCCAAGTCCAAGTTCAACGACCTCAAGGTCATGGCCGTCGATGATCGCTTCGTCGATGCCAAGGGCCAGCCCATGGAAGAGGTACCGTACCTCGGTATGGCGGCCTTCGAGGTGGGCCAGAAGCAGGGCGCAGCCATGGCCGAAGAGGCCAAGAAGCGCGGCTGGGACTGGAACGACACCTACGCGGTGATCAACACATATAACGAGCTCGACACCGGCAAGAAACGCACCGACGGTTCGGTGGATGCGTTGAAGAAGGCCGGCTTTCCCGAAGATCACATCTTCTACACCCCGCAGAAGACCCTCGATGTTCCGGGCAGCATGAACGCCACCACTTCGGCGCTGGTGAAACTGCCGCGCGGCGCGAAGAACCTGATCATCGGCGGCATGAACGACAACACCGTGCTGGGCGGCGTGCGCGCCACCGAAAGCGCCGGGTTCAGTGCCGAGAATGTGATCGGTATCGGCATCAATGGCACTGACGCCATCGGCGAGCTGAAGAAGGACAACAGCGGCTTCTACGGCTCGATGCTGCCCAGCCCGCACATCGAAGGCTATGAAACCGCGCGGATGATGTACGAGTGGGTTACCGAGGGCAAAGAGCCGCCCAAGTACACCGCGATGGACGAAGTCACCCTGATTACCCGCGAGAACTTCCAGGAAGAACTGGAAAAAATCGGCCTCTGGAAATAAGCCGATCCATTCGTGGGAGGCCTGATTCTGGGCCGATTTCAGTATCGAACTCGCCCAGTCGAACGGGCGAGGGTGGAGAGGCTCCATGTTTCAGCAAGTCAAAACAGGCGACAGCCTGCGGTTCAACGGCATCGGCAAGAACTTCCCAGGCGTCCGAGCGCTGTCGGAGATCAGCTTCGAAGCGCGACCCGGTACGGTGCATGCCCTCATGGGCGAGAACGGCGCCGGCAAGTCGACCCTGTTGAAGATTCTCGGTGGTGCCTATCAGCCGAGCAGCGGCGAGCTGCAGATCGGCGACCAGACCCTGGCGTTTCGCTGCGCCGGTGAAAGCATCGCCAGCGGTGTCGCGGTGATTCATCAGGAGTTGCATCTGGTGCCGGAAATGAGCGTCGCCGAGAACCTGATGCTTGGCCACATGCCGTCGCGCTTCGGGCTGGTCAATCGCAGGGCGATGCTGCGTGAGGCACGGGATCTGCTCAAGGGGCTGGCTGATGAGATCGACCCCGCTGCCCGTCTGGGCAGCCTGTCGCTGGGGCAGCGCCAGTTGGTGGAAATCGCCAAGGCGATGTCGCGCAACGCCCATGTGATCGCCTTCGACGAGCCCACCAGCAGCCTGTCGGCGCGGGAGATCGAGCGCCTGATGGCGATCATCACCAAGCTCCGCGACGAGGGGCGGGTCGTGCTCTATGTCTCGCATCGGATGGAAGAAATCTTCCGCATCTGCGACGCGGTCACGGTGTTCAAGGATGGCCGCTTCGTCTGCACCTTCGATGACATGAGCGAGCTGACCCATGACGCGCTGGTGACCTGCATGGTCGGGCGCGATATCCAGGACATCTACAACTACCGGCCGCGCGAGCAGCAGGGCGAGGCGCTGCGCGTCGAGGGCCTGCTGGGTCATGGTCTGCAGGAGCCGGTGAGCTTCTCGGCCAGCCGTGGTGAGGTGCTCGGTTTCTTCGGTCTGGTCGGCGCAGGGCGTACCGAGCTGCTGCGCCTGCTCGCAGGGCTGGCGCCGCATCAGGCCGGTACGGTGCAACTCGACGGTCGACCACTGAAGCTCAAATCCGCACGTGACGCCATTTCATCGGGAATCCTGCTCTGCCCGGAAGACCGCAAGAAAGAGGGCATCGTCCCGCTGGGTAGCGTGGCGGAAAACATCAACATCGGCGCGCGTGGTCGCAATGCCCGGCTGGGTTGCCTGGTGCAGGGCCGCTGGGAGCGCGAGAACGCTGACCGGCAGATCCGCGCCCTGAACATCAAGACGCCGTCGCCCGATCAACAGATCGTTTACCTCTCCGGCGGCAACCAGCAAAAGGTGATCTTTGGTCGCTGGCTGTCGATGCCAATGAAGGTGCTGCTGCTCGACGAGCCCACCCGCGGCATCGATATCGGTGCCAAGGCCGAGATCTACCAGATCATCCATGACCTGGCGGCGAGCGGGATCGCGGTGATCGTCGTTTCCAGCGACCTGATGGAAGTCATCGGCATCTCCGATCGCATCCTGGTGATGAGCGAAGGCGCGATCACCGGCGAAGTCACCCGCGACCAGGCCGAAGAATCCCGCCTGCTGCAACTGGCACTCCCGCGCTCGCGCGGCTGAACAACAATGATGAGGTGCTTTATGTCTGCTCAACAAAACGCTCTGGCCGCGCCGCGGCAGGGTCTCAACATGCGCCGCTTTCTCGATGACTGGGTCATGGTGCTGGCGGCGCTCGGCATCTTCGTGCTGTCGGCAATCTTCATCGAGAACTTCCTCTCGCCGCTGAACATGCGCGGCCTGGGGCTGGCGATCTCAACCGTGGGCATCGCCGCCTGCACCATGCTGTTCTGCCTGGCTTCCGGGCACTTCGACCTGTCGGTTGGCTCAGTGATCGCCTGCGCTGGCGTGGTGGCCGCGGTGGTGATGCGCGATACCGAAAGCGTGTTCCTCGGTGTTTCGGCGGCACTGGCGATGGGGTTGGTGGTCGGCCTGATCAACGGCATCGTGATCGCCAAACTGCGTATCAACGCGCTGATCGCCACGCTGGCGACCATGCAGATCGTGCGCGGGCTGGCCTATATCTTCTCCAACGGCAAGGCCGTCGGGGTGATGCAGGAGGACTTCTTCCTGTTCGGCAACGGCAGCCTGTTCGGTGTGCCGGTGCCCATTCTGATCACCGTGGTCTGCTTTGCCTTCTTCGGCTGGCTGCTCAACTACACCACTTACGGCCGCAACACCATGGCCATCGGCGGCAATCAGGAAGCGGCGCTGCTGGCCGGTGTCCATGTCGATCGCACCAAGATCATTATCTTCGCCGTGCATGGCCTGATCGGTGCGCTGGCCGGCGTGGTGCTGGCGTCGCGGATGACCTCGGGGCAGCCGATGATCGGCCAGGGCTTCGAGCTGACGGTGATTTCTGCCTGTGTGCTCGGGGGCGTCTCGCTCAGCGGCGGCATCGGCATGATCCGCCACGTGATCGCGGGGGTGCTGATTCTGGCGATCATCGAGAACGCGATGAACCTGAAGAATATCGACACCTTCTACCAGTACGTCATCCGCGGCACGATTCTACTGCTGGCGGTGATCATCGATCGGCTGAAGCAGCGCTGATCCCAATCGCGTCGCTGACCGGCGCGCTGGAGAAATTCCGTGGATACACACCTGATCGCGCTGGATTGGGGTACCAGCTCATTGCGCGCTTATCGGCTCGGTGCGGCCGGCGAAACGCTGGACGTGCGCAGCTTGCCGCTGGGTGTCATGCAACTCGACGGTAGCGAGGCGAGCTTCGAGCGTGCGCTGGAACAGGCCTGCGGCGACTGGCAGCGCGCCGCTCCCCAAGCTCCGATGATCGCCTGCGGCATGGTCGGCAGCGCCCAGGGTTGGCGTGAAGCCCGTTATATCGAAGCACCGCTCGGTGCCGATGAGCTGACGTTGTTGCCCATCGAGCGCTTGCATGGGATGCCGCTATGGCTGGTGCCCGGCGTGATTCAGCGCGGCAGCGTGCCGAATGTGATGCGTGGTGAAGAAACCCAGGTGTTCGGCCTGCTCGAAGACGATGCCGATCCGCTTGCGCCATTGCTGATCGGCCTGCCGGGCAGCCACAGCAAATGGGTCATGGTGGAGAAGGGACAGCTCAGCCGGTTCCAGACGTTCATGACCGGGGAGGTCTATCAGGCACTGCTCGGCCACACGATCCTCGGTCGCACGGCGCAGACCCGCGACAGCTTCAACGCCGCGGCCTTCGAGCGCGGTCTGCAGATCGCCAGGTCGAGCGAGGGCCAGGCCGGCCCGCTTTCGACCATCTTCAGCAGCCGCACGCTGGTGCTGACCGGCGAACTCAGCGGCGCAGCACAAGGCGATTACCTGTCCGGCCTGCTGATCGGCCATGAGCTGACGGCCATGACCTCGGCGCTGCAGGTGCCGCCATCGCAACCCATCGTCCTCATCGGCAATTCGACGCTGTGTGCCCGTTACCTGTGGGCGCTCGAACACTGCGGCTTCGAGTCGCTGCGCTTCGCGCCGGAGGCCACGGCGGCCGGGCTATGGAAGATTGCCGCGGGCGCTGGCCTGGTCACCACCGACGCTGCAGGAGAGCCGAATGTTCGACCGTACGCTCGCCATTAACGGGTTGATCGCGATTCTCCGGGGCCTGCGCCCCGAGGAAGCCGAGGCGATCGGCAGCACGCTCTATGCCGCCGGAATAAGGATCATCGAGGTCCCGCTCAATTCTCCCCAGCCGCTGCGCAGCATCGAAATCCTGCGCCGGACCCTACCCGAAGATTGCCTGGTTGGCGCTGGTACCGTGCTTTCCACACAGCAGGTGCAGGCGGTCAAGGAGGCCGGTGGTCAGCTCATCGTCATGCCGCACTGCGATGTTTCAGTGCTGCACGCCGCGAAGGACGCGGACCTTTACCTCACGCCGGGTGTTGCCACGCCGAGCGAAGCCTTTGCTGCGCTGGCGGCGGGCGCCGACGCGCTCAAGTTATTCCCGGCCGAACAGGTCGGCATTGGCGCCATGAAAGCCTGGCTGGCCGTGCTGCCGGCCGGCACCGCGTTGCTGCCGGTCGGCGGTATCACGCCGGACAACATGGCGCCTTATCTCCAGGCGGGGGCGGCCGGCTTCGGCCTTGGCTCGGCACTTTATTCGCCAGGATTGCCCGCTGACGAGGTGGGTCGCCGGGCACATGCCTTCATCCAGGCCCGCCATGCGGCGATGGCCTGACCACTTTCTGCGAGAGACGAGCAATGAAAATTACCCGCCTTACCACGCTGGTCGTGCCGCCACGTTGGCTGTTCCTCAAAATCGAAACCGATGAAGGCATCATCGGCTGGGGCGAACCTGTCGTCGAAGGCCGCGCGCACAGCGTCGCCGCGGCAGTGGATGAGTTATCCGATTACTTGGTGGGGCGCGACCCGCGCAACGTCGAAGATCTCTGGACGGTGATGTACCGCGGCGGCTTCTACCGCGGCGGGCCAATCCTCATGAGTGCCATTGCCGGCATCGATCAGGCGCTGTGGGACATCAAGGGCAAGGCGCTGGGTGTCTCGGTCAGCGAGTTGCTCGGTGGCCGGGTGCGCGAGCGCATCCGCGTCTATTCCTGGATCGGCGGTGATCGCCCGGCGGATACCGCCAACGCCGCCCGCGACGCCGTGGCGCGGGGGTTCAGCGCGGTGAAGATGAACGCCAGCGAGGAGCTGCAGTTCGTCGACAGCCACGCCAAGGTCGATGCGGTGTTGGCGAACATGGCCGCCGTGCGCGATGCGGTGGGAAAGAACATCGGCATTGGCGTGGATTTTCACGGCCGCGTGCACAAGCCCATGGCGAAGATCCTGATCAAGGAACTCGAGCCCTATCGGCCGATGTTCATCGAGGAACCGGTACTCAGTGATAACTACGAGGCGCTCAAGGAGCTGGCGCCGCTGTCCTGCGCACCGATCGCCTTGGGCGAGCGGCTGTACTCGCGCTGGGATTTCAAGCGCATCCTCGCCGAAGGCTACGTCGACATCATCCAGCCCGACACCTCCCACGCCGGCGGCATCACCGAAACGCGCAAGATCGCCAGCATGGCCGAGGCCTACGACGTCGCGCTGGCGCTGCATTGCCCGCTCGGGCCGATCGCCCTGGCCGCTTGCCTGCAGCTGGACGGCGTCTGCTACAACGCCTTCATCCAGGAGCAAAGCCTGGGCATCCATTACAACCAGGGCAACGACCTGCTCGACTACATCGGCAATCGCGAGGTATTCGAATACGAGGATGGCTTCGTCGCGATACCGAACGGGCCGGGGTTGGGGATCGAGATCAACGAGGAATACGTGTTGGAGCAGGCGCGTATCGGCCATCGCTGGCGTAACCCCATCTGGCGCCACGCTGACGGTAGCGTTGCCGAGTGGTGAGCCATCTGTGAGTTGACCGTCCTCACCGTCCGCTGTGAAGAAAGGCCCCTCGCGGGGCCTTTTTTGCATCAGGGCTTGGGAAACTTGTAGATGGTGGTCTGGGTATACGTCTTGCCCGGGTCGAGGCGCGTGCTCGGGAAGTTCGGCTGATTGGGCGAATCCGGGTAGTGCTGGGTTTCCAGGGTAAAGGCGCTCCAGTGGGGGTACGCCTTGCCGCCCTTGCCGTTGATGCTGCCGTCGAGGAAGTTGCCGGTGTAGAGCTGAACGCCGGGCTCGGTGGTGTACATCAGCAGCCGCCGTCCGGACTCGGGGTCGTGTACTTCGGCGGCCAGCTTGTTGAGGTCGCCATCAGTGTCCAGCACCCAGTTGAAATCGAAGCCGCCGGCCTCGGCCTCGGCGAATTTCAGCTGTTCGTGATCGTCTTTGATATGCGCACCGAAGCGAGTCGGCTGGAGGAAGTCCATCGGCGTGCCCTTGACGTCGGCCAGCTCGCCGGTGGGGATCAGCTTTTTGGTCACCGGTGTGTAGCGCGAAGCGTGCAGCGTCGCGACCTGATCCAGCACGCTCGGGCTGCCGGCCCCGGCGAGGTTGAAGTAGCTGTGGTTGGTCAGGTTGAGCACCGTGGGTTTGTCGGTGGTGGCGCGGTACTGGATGCGTAGCTCGTTGTCTTCGTTGAGGCTGTAGGTCACGTGGGTGGTCATGGTGCCGGGGAAGCCCATTTCGCCATCGGGCGACACGTAGCTCAATTCGACACCGACCCAGCCGTCCTCGTCGGCGGGCTTGGCCTTCCAGACCCGCTTGTCGAAGCCCTCCGGCCCGCCGTGCAGCGCGTTGCTGCCATCGTTCTGCGGGATCTGGTAGGTGGTGCCGTCGAGTTCGAAGCGGCCATCGGCGATGCGATTGCCGAAGCGCCCGATGGTGGCGCCGAAATAGACGTTGCCGTTCTTGATGTAGCCGTCGACGTCATCGAAGCCCAGCACGATGTCCTCGAGCTTGCCGTTCTTGTCCGGAACCATGAGCGACTGCAGCACACCACCGTAGGTGATCACCACCGCCTCGATCCCCTGGCTGTTTTTCAATGTGTATTTTTCGATCGGCGTGCCGTCCGGCATCTTGCCGAAGCTGCCGTGCTGGTTGGACAGGCCTGCGGCCTGAGTGCCGAATGTGCTGATCATAAGCGCGAGAGCAATTCCGTTGAGTAGCAATCTGGGTTGCATGGCTTCACCTGACATTGTTGTTGTTTTTGCGTGAGTGCACGCTGCCAGGGCTGAACGGTTGCCTGGCCGCGTTGCGCCGGCTGAAGCCTAGACAGCCGAGCCATTCCGTCCCAATACCAAATAAGGCGGCTGCGATACGCAAAACGATATGTCGTTTCAGCTGCAGATACAGACGGCGATCAGGTTTCCTGGCCGGCTTTATGCTGTGCCAGCGCCCACTCGACATGCTCGCGGACCAGCTCCGATGGATCGTCACGGCGAGCCTGCAGTGCTTCGAGCACAGGAATGCTTGAGGGTGCATTGCCGAGTCCGACGGCCAGGTTACGCAGCCAGTTCTGGTAACCGGTCCGCCGCAGCGGCGAGCCTTCGGTACGGCTGAGAAATTCGTCTTCGGTCCAGCGGAACAGCGTGGCCAGTTCGGCATTGTCCAGGCTGTGACGCGGCTGGAAGTCGGTCTGTCCGGTCGGCTTGGCGAAGCGATTCCAGGGGCAAACGATCTGGCAGTCATCGCAGCCGAACACGCGGTTACCGATCTTCGAGCGAAGCTCGACGGGGATCGGGCCTTTCAGCTCAATGGTCAGGTAGGAAATGCAGCGACGCGCATCCAGCACCCGTTCGCCGACGAAAGCTTCGGTCGGACAGATGTCCAGGCAGGCGTGGCAACTGCCGCAATGGTCACGCGCAGTCGGCTCGTCGACCGGCAGGGCGATGTCGACAAAGAGTTCGCCAAGGAAGAACCAGCTGCCAGCCTTGCGATTGAGCACCAGCGTGTTCTTGCCGATCCAGCCGAGGCCGGCTTGCTCCGCCACGGCTTTCTCCAGCACCGGTGCGCTGTCGACGAACGCGCGGAAACCGAAAGGTCCGACCACCTGCTGAATACGCTCGGCGAGCTGTTGCAGGCGTTTACGGATCAGCTTGTGATAATCACGGCCCAGTGCGTAGCGGGACACGTAGGCGTTTTCTGGATGCGCCAGTTGCTGAGCCATGCGCGTGTCGCCCGGCAGGTAATCCATGCGCAGCGACACGACACGCAGCGTGCCGGGCACCAGTTGCTCGGGGTGGGAACGTTTGCTGCCGTGGGCAGCCATATAGTCCATCTCACCGTGATAACCCGCCGCCAGCCAGCGTTCGAGGTGCGCCTCGTGCTCGCCGAGATCGACATCGGTGATGCCGACCTGCTGGAAGCCGAGCTCGCGGCCCCACTCCTTGATGGAGTTGGCAAGAACAGTTGGGTCGAGGGTGGTGTTGGACATGGTTTTGGGTCGTTGAACGTTGCGGTGCTTGGGTGAGCGGATTCGGGTGGTCGGGAGAAAGATGGATCTGCCGCGCCGCGCCCCCGAGACGACGGTGACGCTTATTGATCCGCCACCGATGCGCCGCGGGCGGCCCGGTCGGCGCATGCGTATAATTCTGCCAGATATTCGCTCGGGTGATTCATGTCCCAGACCACCAATACACTTCCTATCCCGCTTTACTCGGCCGCTCAGGTGCGTGAGCTCGACGCTCGGTTGATCGCGGCCGGGACGCCTGGTTTCGCACTGATGCAGCGCGCCGCGCATGCGGCCTGGCGTGCCTTGCGGCGACGCTGGCCTGATGCGGATGAAATCACCGTGCTGACCGGGCGCGGCAACAATGCCGGTGATGGCTATCTGATCGCTGCGCTGGCGCAGCGTGCCGGTCGTCGGGTTGAGGTCATTGCCGTGGGTAATCCGCAGCAGTTGCAGGGCGATGCTGCCAGTGCCTTCAACGAAGCACAGGCCGCCGGCGTCCGGATCGCACCCTGGTCGGCCGGCACCGAGCTGCGCGGTGTGCTGGTCGATGCGCTGCTTGGCACCGGTATCACCGGTGAGGTTCGCGAGCCCTATGCCAGTGTCATACGGGCGATGAATGAAAGCGTGCAACCGATCCTCGCGGTCGATTTGCCGTCGGGACTGTGCGCCGACACGGGGCGTTTGCTCGGGGAGGTTGTACGGGCCGACCTGACCGTGTCCTTTATCGGCCTCAAACTCGGTCTGTTTACCGGGCAGGGGCCGGATCGAATCGGAACGCTGGTATTCGATGACCTGCAAGCCGATGCGGAGGTTGTCGCTCAAATCGAGCCATTCGCCCTGCGCTTATGCGAGGCGAACTTACCGGTTCTCACCCCCCGCTCACCCACTGCTCATAAAGGAAGCTCTGGCCAGGTGCTGGTCATCGGTGGCGACCTCGGCACCGGCGGCGCGGCGTTGCTCAGTGCCGAAGCTGCGCTGCGCTGCGGTGCAGGCATGGTGACCCTGGCGACGCGTCCTGAGCACGTCACCGCGTCGCTGGTGCGGCGTCCGGAAATCATGTGCAGTGGCGTCGAATCCACCTATGCATTGACGGCGTTGGCCCAACGCGCCGATGTGCTGGTTATCGGGCCAGGTCTAGGGCAGGCGCCGTGGGGGCGCAGCTTGCTGTCGCTGGCACCGCAGTGTCGCGTCCCGCAGGTGTGGGATGCCGATGCCCTGAATCTGCTGGCGGCAGGTGCGGTCGAGTTACCAAATGATTGTCTGCTCACACCACATCCTGGAGAGGCCGCGCGGCTGCTGGATACTTCCGTGGCCGCTGTGCAGGCCGATCGACCCGCCGCGGCTCGCGCGCTGGCTGCTCGCTTCGGTTGTGCGGTATTGCTCAAGGGCGCCGGAACCCTGATTGCCGATCGCGACGGCCGGCTGGCGCTGTGTGATCGCGGGCACCCAGCTATGGCCAGTGCGGGTCTCGGCGATGTGTTGGCGGGCGTGGCTGGCGCATTGTTGGCGCAGGGGCTGGCGCCTTTCGAAGCGGCCTGTCTTGCAGTCTGGTTGCATGCGGTGGCGGGTGAGCGTCTTGGTGCGGCGGGACGCGGGTTGGCAGCCGCCGATCTGATCCCTGTGATTCGAGAGCTGCTCGAGGAGCATTCGCCATGTCTGACGTAACGCTTTTTGCAGCTGACGAAGATGCCATGCTCGCGCTTGGCGCGCGCATCGCCCAAGCGACCGGCGGTCGCGGCGTGATCTACCTGCACGGCGATCTCGGTGCAGGCAAGACCACGCTGTCGCGGGGGCTGATCCGCGGGCTAGGGCATGAGGGCAAGGTAAAAAGCCCGACGTTTACCCTGGTCGAACCCTATGAAACCCCGGCTGCCCGAGTGTTCCATTTTGACCTGTACCGTCTGGTTGACCCGGAAGAACTGGAATTTCTCGGCATTCGCGACTATTTCGAAGGGGATGCCTTGTGCCTGGTAGAGTGGCCGGAACGTGGCGCCGGTATTTTGCCAAAGGCTGACCTGGACATTACCATTACGCCGCACGGGGCCGGTCGTATGCTGTGCCTGACGCCACGAGGCGAGCGCGGTATAGGCTGGTGTTCCATCCTGACCGTCGGCAATCAATGAACATCATGGGGTTGGGTATGCGCATGCGCGCGCTGGTTAGTGGTTTGGCATTAATGCTCGCGGCCATGCAGGTTCTGGCGGCTTCTGACGTCCAGAGCGTGCGTCTGTGGCGAGCGCCGGACAACACGCGGCTGGTCTTTGACCTGTCCGGCCCGGTCCAGCACAAGGTGTTCACCCTGACGGCACCGGATCGCATCGTCATCGACGTCGACGGCGGCAACCTGCCCAAGCCATTCGATCAGTTGCCGCTGA
The DNA here is from genome assembly GCF_000235745.1 of Stutzerimonas stutzeri SDM-LAC. Taxonomy (GTDB): domain Bacteria; phylum Pseudomonadota; class Gammaproteobacteria; order Pseudomonadales; family Pseudomonadaceae; genus Stutzerimonas; species Stutzerimonas stutzeri_H. Next base: position 52,376 of record NZ_AGSX01000048.1, read on the forward strand.
AGAACACGCCCATTTCCGGGCTGCGCGCAGCGAAATACGATGCTGATACCTTGCGGGTGGTCATCGATCTGAGTGCCGAGGTTTCGCCCAAAAGCTTCACGCTCACGCCGAATCAGCAATATGGCCATCGGTTGGTGGTCGATCTGTATGACAACCCTGCCGATGCGGTAGCGGCATCCACTGCCAACGTTCCGGCGACCGCCACGCCGAGTACGCCGACTGCGCCTGTATCGCCAACCCTGCCGGCAATCAAGCTGCCGCCGCTGCCAAGCAGCAAGCGTGACATCGTCGTTGCGATCGATGCTGGGCACGGCGGCGAAGATCCCGGCGCGATCGGTCCTGGCAAGGTTTATGAAAAAACCGTGGTGCTGGCTCTGGCCAAGGAGTTGCAGCGTCAGGTGAATACTGAAAAAGGCTTTCGCGCCGAGCTGGTGCGCACCGGCGATTACTTCATCCCTTTGCGTAAACGCACCGAGATTGCGCGCAAGAAGGGCGCGGACTTGTTCGTATCCATCCATGCCGATGCGGCGCCGCGGTCGTCGGCCTATGGCGCTTCGGTATTTGCCTTGTCGGATCGCGGCGCGACGTCGGAAACGGCACGTTGGCTGGCGGACAGTGAAAACCGGTCGGACCTGATTGGTGGTGCCGGCAACGTCAGTCTCGACGATAAAGATCAAATGCTGGCCGGCGTGCTGCTGGATCTGTCGATGACCGCCTCGCTGTCTTCCAGCCTCAACGTCGGGCAGAAAGTGCTGAGTAACATGGGGCGCATCACGCCGTTGCACAAACGCCGTGTGGAACAGGCCGGGTTCATGGTGCTTAAGTCGCCGGACATCCCATCGATTCTGGTGGAAACCGGGTTCATCTCCAATCCATCCGAGGCACGAAAGCTGCAAACCTCTGCCCATCAGCAAGCACTGGCGCGCTCCATCCACAGCGGCGTGCGACAGTTTTTCCATGAAAATCCGCCGCCTGGCACCTACGTCGCCTGGATGCGCGACTCCGGCAAGATCGCCAGCGTGGCTCGCGAACATGTGGTCCGGTCTGGCGATAGCCTGGCGCTGCTCGCTCAGCGCTATCAGATCAGTCTGCCGGCCTTGCGCAGTGCCAATAGCTTGAAAAGCGACGTGATCAAAGTTGGCCAAACGCTGAATATTCCTGCAACCACGCTGGCCTCGCAGCCATGATCGAGGCGGCGCGCATCCAGCTGCTGAGTCCGCGGCTGGCGAACCAGATTGCCGCCGGCGAGGTGGTTGAGCGGCCCGCTTCGGTGATCAAGGAGCTGCTGGAAAACAGCCTCGATTCAGGGGCGACCCGAATCGAGGTGGATGTCGAGCAAGGTGGCATCAAGCTGCTGCGGGTGCGTGACGACGGCTGCGGTATTCCAGCCGAGGATTTGCCGCTGGCCCTGGCTCGCCATGCGACCAGCAAGATCCGTGATCTGGAAGACCTCGAGCGCGTGATGAGCCTTGGCTTTCGCGGTGAGGCTCTGGCATCGATCAGTTCGGTCTCGCGGTTAACCTTGACTTCGCGTACGGCCAAGGCGACCGAAGCCTGGCAGGTTGAAACCGAGGGGCGTGACATGGAGGCTCGCGTTCAGCCAGCGGCGCATCCGGTCGGTACGTCGGTCGAAGTGCGCGACCTGTTCTTCAACACGCCGGCAAGGCGCAAGTTTCTGCGTACCGAAAAGACCGAATTTGATCACCTGCAGGAAGTGATCAAGCGGCTGGCGCTGGCGCGGTTCGATGTAGCCTTTCACCTTCGACACAACGGCAAGGTAGTCCTTGCGCTGCATCCGGCCAATGACCCGGCGGCTCGCGGGCGCCGCGTTGCGTCAGTGTGCGGTCCGGCGTTTCTCGAGCAGGCACTGCCTGTCGAGATCGAACGCACCGGTCTGCATCTCTGGGGGTGGGTCGGTTTGCCGACGTTTTCCCGCAGCCAGGCGGATCTTCAGTACTTCTATGTGAACGGCCGCATGGTGCGCGACAAGCTGGTCGCTCATGCGGTGCGGCAGGCGTACCGCGACGTCCTGTTCAATGGTCGACACCCGACCTTCGTTCTGTTCCTCGATGTGGACCCAGCGGTGGTGGATGTGAATGTCCATCCCACCAAGCATGAGGTGCGTTTTCGCGACAATCGCATGGTGCATGACTTCCTGTACGGCACTTTGCACCGTGCGCTCGGTGATGTGCGTCCGGAGGATCAGCTTGCCGCGCCGGCAAGCGTGGCGCCGGTAATCAAGGTCTCCGGTCGTGATGCCGGAGAGTTTGCCGGGCAGAACGAAATGAGCCTTGCCGCCAATGTACTGGAGCAGCCGCAGTCAGCGCAGCCTGCCTGGCGCGGTGCCGGTGCGGGTTATCAGGCGCCTCGGCCGATGCCCGCCGGCAACCTCGCAGAAGCGCAGGGCGCCTACCGGGAATTCTTTTCGCCACTGGCTGAAGCGAGTTCCGCAGCCCTGCCGGAAAGCCACGACGATGTGCCGCCGCTCGGCTATGCGCTGGCTCAACTCAAGGGCATCTATATCCTCTCGGAAAATGCTCAAGGGCTTGTGCTGGTGGACATGCACGCCGCCCATGAGCGAATCATGTATGAGCGCCTGAAAACCGCGATGGCCAGCGAAGGGCTGCGCGGCCAGCCGCTGCTGGTTCCCGAGTCGATCGCCGTCAGCCAGCGCGAAGCCGATTGCGCTGAAGAACATGCGCAGTGGTTTCAGAGGCTTGGCTTCGAGTTGCAGCGACTTGGTCCCGAGAGCTTGGCGATCCGCCAGATTCCGTCCTTGCTCAAGCAGGCCGAGGCGACCCGGCTGGTACAGGACGTACTGGCCGACCTGCTTGAATACGGCACCAGCGACCGAATTCAGGCGCACCTCAACGAGCTGCTTGGCACCATGGCGTGTCACGGCGCGATACGTGCAAACCGACGCCTTACCGTTCCGGAGATGAATGGCCTGTTGCGTGACATGGAGCAGACCGAGCGCAGTGGTCAGTGCAATCACGGTCGTCCGACCTGGACCCAGCTGGGCATGGGCGACTTGGATAAGCTCTTCCTCCGAGGGCGATAGCAGGTCAGCCCGGTTCGCCGGGTTCAGCCATTGTCCGCGATACATTTCTTCGAGCATCCGATGCCCCGACTACCTCCCGCCATCTTTCTCATGGGTCCGACTGCCGCCGGCAAGACTGACTTGGCTATCGAGCTGGCTCGGGTCTTGCCGTGTGACCTGATCAGCGTCGACTCCGCCTTGGTCTACCGTGACATGAATATCGGCACGGCCAAGCCTTCTGCCGAGCTGCTGGAGGCTTTCCCGCACCAGCTGATCGATATCAGAGATCCGGTGCAAAGTTATTCAGCCGCCGAGTTTGTCAGTGATGCCCTGCTGGCGATGGCGCAGAGCACTGGAGCAGGGCGTGTTCCGCTGCTGGTGGGCGGCACCATGTTGTACTTCAAGGCGCTGCTCGAAGGGCTGGCGGATATGCCGGCGGCTGATGCGCAGGTGCGTGCGGTGCTCGAAGCGCAGGTCCAGACGGAAGGCGCAGCGGCGCTGCATCGTCAGCTCAGTGAAGTCGATCCGGTATCCGCCGCGCGGATCCACCCGAACGATCCGCAGCGTCTGATCAGGGCGCTTGAGGTCTACCGGGTCAGCGGTATCAGCATGACCGAGCATCGCGCTCGACAGACCGTTCAAAAAGCCGGAAGCGGCACGCCAGACGGCGGCGTCTTGCCTTATACTGTCGCGCAGCTGTACGTAGCACCTGCGCAACGACAGGTATTGCACCAGCGTATCGAGCGGCGTTTCGTTCAGATGGTTGAACAGGGTTTCGTCGCAGAGGTCGAATCCCTTCGCAGGCGTCCAGATCTACATGCCGAGCTGCCGTCCATGCGAGCGGTTGGTTATCGTCAGGTCTGGCGTTATTTGGACGGTGAGTATTCTGCGCAGGAAATGGTTGAGCGTGGAGTAATCGCTACCCGACAACTGGCCAAACGTCAATTGACCTGGTTGAGGGGGTGGGAGGGGGCTCACTGGTTGGACAGTTCAGCCTGTGACAATCTGCCGCGAGCATTGAAATACTTGGATAGGCTCACCATATTGAGCTGACATCGCTATTTGACCGGCTATTCTCAATCTGATCGGCCGTGTTTGATTTCAAATAATTAATGAAAAAGATCCTTTAAGGAGTGCGGCACATGTCAAAAGGGCATTCGCTACAAGACCCTTACCTGAACACCCTGCGTAAGGAGCGCGTTCCGGTTTCGATCTATCTGGTCAACGGTATCAAGCTTCAGGGGCAGATCGAGTCATTCGACCAATTCGTCATTCTGTTGAAGAACACGGTTAGTCAGATGGTTTACAAGCATGCCATCTCGACTGTCGTTCCTGGCCGTCCGGTGCGTTTGCCTGCTGCTGGCGATGCTGAGCAGTCCGAGTCGGGTAACGAATAAAGGGAGCCTTCATTGTTCTTCGAACGTCCCGGTGGTGGTGAGCGGGCAATCCTGGTTCATCTGGATGCTCAGGATCCAGCGGCGCGTGAAGACCCCCAAGAGTTTCGGGAGCTGGCGCGGTCAGCTGGCGCTGAAACAGTTGGCTTCGTCACTGTTGCCAGGCATCAACCGTCCGCCAAGTTTCTGATCGGCAGTGGCAAAGTCGAAGAGCTGCATGACCTTGTCAGGGATGGCGAGGTCGAGCTGGTCATTTTCAATCACACCCTGACGCCCAGCCAGGAGCGCAACCTCGAGCGAGCGCTCGAATGCCGTGTGCTTGATCGGACCGGACTGATCCTGGATATCTTTGCCCAGCGCGCGCGTACGCACGAAGGCAAGTTGCAGGTTGAGCTGGCTCAGTTGGATCACATGAGCACGCGATTGGTGCGCGGCTGGACTCACCTTGAACGGCAGAAGGGTGGTATTGGTCTGCGCGGTCCGGGCGAGACACAGCTTGAAACTGACAGGCGCTTGCTGCGTGTGCGTATCCGCCAGATCAAGCAGCGGCTGGAAAAGGTTCGTAGTCAGCGTGAGCAGGCCCGCCGAGGCCGTCGACGTGCTGATATTCCGCTTATATCCCTGGTGGGCTACACCAACGCTGGCAAGTCCACGCTGTTCAACGCGTTGACCGAGTCGGCGGTTTTCGCTGCGAACCAGCTTTTCGCTACGCTTGATCCCACCCTGCGTCGTCTGGATCTGGATGACCTGGGGCCGGTAGTGATTGCTGATACGGTGGGCTTCATTCGTCATTTGCCGCACAAGCTGGTCGAGTCGTTCCGGGCGACGCTCGAAGAATCGAGCAACGCCGATCTGCTGCTGCATGTCATCGATGCTCACGAGCCTGAGCGTGATCAGCAGATTGAGCAGGTGTTGGCGGTGTTGACCGAGATCGGCGCACATGAGTTGCCGATACTGGAGGTTTACAACAAGGTGGATCTGCTTGAAGGCATCGAGCCGCAGATCCAGCGCGATGCTGATGGTGTGCCGCAGCGGGTTTGGGTTTCGGCGCAGCAAGGGTTGGGGCTGGACCTGCTGAAACAGGCCATTGCCGAGCTGCTCGGTAACGATCTCTTCGTCGGGACGCTTCGATTGCCGCAACAGCTTGGGCGCATGCGTGCGCAGTTGTTTGACCTTGGGGCCGTGCAGTCCGAGACCCATGACGACGAGGGCGTCAGTTTGCTTGATGTGCGCCTGCAGCGTGTCGAGCTGCATCGTCTGATCAGTCGTGCGGGCCTAGAGGCGGAACAGTTTTTCGATCAACACACTTTGCAATAAAGCTCGGGGGGCTTTTAAGCCGTTCGTTCCGGGCTTTCGGTAGCATTGGCGGACGCGCCGCTGGCGCGTCTTTAGCTTTATTTGAATGGAGAGCGCTATGGCTTGGAATGAGCCGGGTGGCAACTCGAACAACCAGGATCCCTGGGGTAGCGGTGGTGGCGGTGGTCGTCGCGGCGGTGGCGATCAGAAGGGGCCGCCTGACCTCGATGAGGCTTTCCGCAAACTGCAGGACAGTCTCAACGGCATGTTCGGCGGCAAGAAGCGCAGCGGTGGATCGTCGGGCGGCGGTCGTCGTGGCGGCTTCGGGCTGGTCTGGATTGGTCTGGTGGTACTGCTGGTTGTCTGGCTGTTCAATGCGATCTACATCGTTGATGAGCAAGAGCAGGCCGTGGTGCTGCGGTTTGGCAAGTACCATGAGACAGTGGGCCCGGGCCTGAATATTTATTTCCCGCCATTCGATCGCAAGTTCCAGGCGAACGTTACTCGCGAGCGTTCCTATAGCAAGCAAGGGCAGATGCTTACCGAAGATGAGAACATCATCGAAGTACCTCTGACCGTGCAGTACAAGATCAGCGATCTACAGGCCTTCGTGCTCAACGTCGAGGAACCTGAAGCTTCCCTGCAGCATGCAACTGACAGTGCTGTTCGGCACGTAGTGGGTTCGACTGCGATGGATCAGGTGCTGACCGAGGGTCGTGAAGCCATGGCTGAGGAGGTCAAGGAGCGCCTGCAGCGGTTCCTCGACAACTACGGTACGGGCATCATCGTGACTCAGGTGAACCTGCAAAGCGCAGCTGCGCCACGCGAGGTGCAGGAAGCGTTTGATGACGTTATTCGCGCCCGAGAAGATGAGCAGCGTGAGAAGAATCAGGCCGAGTCTTACGCTAACGGCGTGATTCCCGAGGCGCGCGGTCAGGCCCAGCGCATGCTGGAGGAAGCCAGTGGTTACCGTGATGCGGTGATCTCGCGCGCTCAGGGTGAGGCGGATCGCTTCTCCAAGCTGGTTGCCGAGTATCGAAAGGCACCGGACGTGACCCGTGAGCGCTTGTATCTGGAAACCATGCAGGAGCTTATGAGCAACACCAGCAAGGTGCTTGTTACCGGCGAGCAAGGCCAGAACAACCTGCTCTATCTGCCGCTGGACAAGATGATCAATGGTCGCGGCGCGGCATCCGGGCAGTCCCCGGCGGCCTCTGTGTCAGGTGCTTCGACGCAGTCTACGAGAATGCCGCCGGAATTGGATCCGCGTGAAGTGCGTACAAGGGAGGTCCGCTAATGAGCAATAAATCCCTGACCGCCCTCATTGTGGGTGTCGTGCTGGCGATTGTGGCTTGGAACAGCTTCTATATCGTGTCGCAGACGGAGCGAGCGGTACTGCTGCAGTTCGGTCGGATCGTGGAGCCCGACGTGAAGCCGGGTTTGCACCTGAAAATCCCGTATGTCAACAGCGTGCGTAAGTTTGATGCCCGCTTGATGACACTGGACACGACGACATCGCGCTTCCTGACGCTGGAGAAGAAAGCGTTGATGGTTGACTCCTATGCCAAGTGGCGTGTGGACGATGCCGAGCGTTTCTACACGGCAACCTCAGGTATGAAGCAGATTGCTGACGAGCGACTCGCACGTCGCCTAGAGGCTGCCCTGCGGGACCAGTTCGGTAAGCGGACGTTGCACGAGTCGGTGTCCGGTCAGCGCGACGAGCTGATGAGCGTGGTGACCAACAGCCTGAACCGGGCGGCGCAGCAGGAGCTCGGGATCGAGGTGGTGGATGTTCGGGTCAAGGGCATCGATCTTCCGCGTGAAGTGAACCGTAGCGTGTTCGAGCGAATGAGTTCCGAGCGTGAGCGTGAAGCACGTGAGCATCGCGCCAAAGGTAAGGAATTGGCCGAAGGTATTCGTGCTGACGCCGATCGCCAGCGGCGGGTGCTATTGGCTGAGGCATTCCGTGAGGCAGAAGAGTTGCGCGGTGATGGCGATGCACAAGCGGCAGCCATCTATGCGGCAGCCTACGGGCAGGATCGGGAGTTCTATTCCTTCCACCGCAGCCTTCAGGCTTACCGTGAGAGCTTCGCCAACAAGGAAGATGTTCTGGTGCTCGATCCCAATAGCGATTTCTTCCGTTATCTGGAGTCCGCAACGGCGCAGTGATCGCCACAAGGGTCATCCGGCACGGACAGCGCTGTCCGCCGGGTGACCCGTTGACGAAACATTGTTATGATCCGCGAGCCGGGAAAAACCCGGCTTTTTTGCGTCTGCGCCCCGGCGGTAGCAGGCTGATCCGGGCATGGCCAACCATGCTGATCCCCTTGGGGGGCGTGGCGCTGTCGCCATGGTTCGAACACAATCGCACGCGACCGATGGGCGGCACAGGCTGTTGCCCCGGCGTTCGTCTGCTTGACTAGGCTTGCCGTATCGAGAGGTGATTGGCGAAATGGCAACGATAGACCGCTGGCTTCTGCCAGATGGCATTGAAGAGGTGCTGCCGCCCGAAGCGGCGCGTATCGAAGCTGCGCGGCGGCGCGTGCTGGATCTGTTCCAGTGCTGGGGCTACGAGCTGGTTATCACCCCGCATGTGGAGTTTCTTGACTCGCTCCTGATTGGCGCAGGGCAGGACCTCGACCTCAAGACGTTCAAGGTCGTCGATCCATTGTCAGGTCGTCAGATGGGCTTGCGAGCGGATATCACGCCGCAGGTGGCGCGTGTGGATGCCCATACGTTGCGTCGAGAAGGGCCCAGCCGGCTGTGCTACGCCGGCAGCGTCCTGCACGCCAAGCCGCAGGCCCTCGCCACGTCGCGCAGCCCGATTCAGCTGGGCGCCGAACTTTATGGGGACCGCAGTACGTCCAGCGACCTGGAGGTGATCAGCTTGATGCTGGAAACCCTCCTTCTCGCCGATGTGCCGGACTTGCACATGGATCTTGGGCATGTGGGGATCTATCGCGGGTTGGCGCGCGCTGCCGGCCTGTCCGGTGATGCGGAGCAGCGCCTCTTCGACGCCCTGCAGCGCAAGGCAATGGACGAGATCGCAGCGCTGACCGCAGATGTCGAGCCTGCGCTCGCGGGCATGTTGCGCGCATTGGCACGGCTCTGCGGTGGGCGCGAGACGCTTGAGGCTGCTCGTGAATTGCTTGCCGGTGCGCCCGCTCCGGTTCTTGAGTCGCTGGAAGGCTTGGCGCATGTCGCCGAACAGTTGACGATGCGGTATCCGGATCTGCCGTTATATTTCGACCTCGGTGAGCTGCGCGGCTACCACTATCACACCGGTGTCGTCTTCGCGGTATTCGTTCCGGGCGTCGGCCAGTCGATCGCCCAGGGCGGTCGTTATGACGATATCGGTGCTGATTTTGGCCGTGCGCGTCCGGCGACCGGCTTTTCGACGGATTTGAAGACGCTGGTCAGGCTTGGCAATGCCGAGCTCCTTGGCCCATCGGCAGGTGTCTGGGCGCCGTACAGTGCCGATCCTGCGTTATGGCGGACGATCCGTCAGTTGCGCCAGCAGGGCGAGCGCGTGGTGCAGGCGCTGGACGGCCAGCAGAGCGATGCGGCGCCAGGTGTCGGCTGTGACCGGCAGCTACTTTTGCAAGAAGGGTCCTGGGTTGTAGCGCCGCTGGCCCGCTAACGCGGTTGTGCTGGCAGGTTATCCAGATTATTTCGCCGGTCCTGACCGGCATGCTTCGCCAAGAGGACAAGGTTTATGGGTAAGAATGTCGTGGTCCTGGGCACCCAATGGGGTGATGAGGGCAAGGGCAAGATCGTTGATCTGCTGACCGACCAGGCTGCGGCCGTGGTGCGTTTCCAGGGTGGCCATAATGCCGGTCACACGTTGGTCATCGACGGCGAAAAGACCGTGTTGCATTTGATTCCATCCGGAATCCTGCGTGAAAACGTGGAGTGCCTGATCGGTAACGGCGTGGTCGTGGCGCCTGATGCCCTGATGCGTGAAATAACCAAGCTCGAAGAAAAGGGTGTTCCGGTCCGCGAGCGTTTGCGCATCAGTCCGGCCTGCACGCTGATTCTGCCGTATCACGTTGCACTCGATCAGGCGCGCGAAGCGTCGCGCTCCGAAGGCAAGATCGGCACCACGGGGCGTGGTATCGGGCCGGCATACGAGGACAAGGTTGCCCGTCGTGGTTTGCGCATCGGCGATCTGTTCAATCCTGAGCGCTTCACGGTCAAGCTGCGTGAGCTGCTCGAGTACCACAACTTCATCCTGCAGAATTTCTACAAGGTCGAGCCTGTCGACTTCCAGAAAACGCTCGATGAGGCGCTGGGTTACGCCGAGATCCTCCGGCCGATGATGACCGACGTCTCGGCTCGCTTGCATGAATTGCGCAAGCAGGGCGCGCGCATCATGTTCGAGGGCGCTCAGGGCTCGCTGCTGGATATCGATCACGGCACCTATCCCTATGTCACCAGTTCCAGCACCACGGCCGGTGGCACGGCGACCGGTTCCGGTTTTGGCCCGCTGTATCTGGACTATATCCTCGGCATTACCAAAGCCTATACAACGCGTGTTGGCTCCGGTCCATTCCCTACGGAGCTGTTCGATGAAGTGGGTGCCCGGCTGGCCGAGCGTGGTCATGAGTTCGGCGCGACAACTGGCAGGGCGCGACGCTGTGGCTGGTTTGATGCAGTGATTCTGCGTCGCGCCATCGAAATCAACAGTGTCTCGGGGATCTGTCTGACCAAGCTGGATGTGCTCGATGGCCTGGAAACCATCCGTATCTGCGTGGCGTATCGGGATCGAAACGGAGAAATGCTGGTCGATGCGCCGACCGATGCAGACAGCTATCAGGGGTTGCAGCCGGTTTACGAGGAGCTGCCTGGCTGGAGCGAATCCACTGTCGGGGTCAAGTCGCTCGATGCGCTGCCGGCTAACGCTCGCGCCTATATCAAGCGCATCGAAGAGCTCGTCGAGGCGCCGATCGATATCATTTCCACCGGCCCGGATCGCAACGAGACGATCGTGCTGCGTCATCCGTACGCCTGATCTTTGCCGCAACGAATAGACCGCCTCCGGGCGGTCTTTTCGTTCTGGCGGACTGGCAGGCTGTGCGGACCGAAATGCAGCAGCTGTGTAGGCCCAGAGTCCGGTTAATGAGTGCTGCAGGGCTGCTTGTTTGTGATCAGAAACGAAAAAACCGAGCCAATGGCTCGGGTTTT
>NZ_AGSX01000047.1 GCF_000235745.1 Stutzerimonas stutzeri SDM-LAC
ATACAGCGTCTAAACCCGCTGTCAACCACCTCTTTCAACCGCTTCCGATCAACCTGACCGAAGCCACCAACAGCGCCAAACCACCACCCTGTCAGCCCGGCGCATTCTACTTGAATTTGCCGTCCGTGCAAGCCCTTTGTTTCGCTAACCTCTTGATTTACCAGAGGTTTCGCCTAAGGCCTGCGCCGGAGAAGGTGCGCATTATAGGCACTCAGAAT